>JAIUOJ010000031.1 GCA_020161335.1 Pseudomonadota bacterium | reverse complement strand
GCTGCGCGCGGAGCTCGACCGGCTCGGCCGCGTCAACGCGCTGCTCGCCTCGGCGACGCCCGCACGCGACGCCCGCACGGTGACCTGTTTCCTCCCGCGCGCCGACACGCCGGTGTCGCCCACCTGCGACGTGCCGGTGCCGTCGCCCGGCGGTGGCGCCGGACCGTTGCCGATCGATACCCGCGAACCGGTCCGCTTCGCCGTCGGCAACCGCACGTCGCGCCCGCAATACGTCGCGCTGCTGTTTGTCGACAGCGACAAGCGGGTGACGCCGGTGCCGCTGCAGGCTGGAGGCCCGCTGGCGCCGGGCGCCTGGGTGCAGAGCGACGGCCGCACGCGGATCCGCAACCGCGGTGCGTACTGGCTGGTGACGCTGGCCTCCGAGCATCCGCTGGCGATCGACCCTGCGCGCCCCGACCGCGCGCTGCACGAGGGCGTCGTCGCCACGGTCACCCGACGCGACCTGTTCGACCTTCCGATCGTGCCGATCGGCGGCGGGATCGACGTGCCGGAATTCAGCGCGCCGTGGATGGCCGAGTTCTATTCCACCGTGCCCTACACCCCGGCCGAAATCGACGCCGACGACCGGCAACCCGAAGGCCAGCGCCAGCACCTGCGCGCGCGCTCGGGCAGCCCGGGCGAACTGGCGCATCGTTGCGGCGGCACCCTGATCGCGCCAGGGCTGGTGCTCACCGCGGCGCATTGCGTGGCCAAGGGCCACTTCGCCGGCGCCGGCGCGGTGCGGGTGTTCGACACGCGGCGCGTGCGGCTGGGCAGCCTGTCGCTGGGCAGGGGGGGTGCCACCTACGCCATCGACGCCATGGCCGTGCATGGCGCGTACCGGCCGGAACAGACGCCGAACGACATCGCCCTGCTGCGGCTCAAGCCGGATCGGGGTTCGCGCGATGGCGTGGGCACGCCGATCGCGCTGCTGGCCGGTCGCGAGGGTGCGCCGCCGCTGCGCGCGGCGGTGCCGGTGGCGGCCTACGGCTGGGGCTATACCGGCGTCGTCGCGCCGCAGGCCGATCCGCTGTTCAACGCCAGCGGCGAACTGCAGCGCAACCCGGGCCAACTGCAGGTGGGCGAGCTCGAGGCGCTGGGCTGGGCGACATGCCGGAAGCGACTGGGCAGCGACCTCGGCCCGCGCATGCTGTGCGCGGTCTCGCGCCGCGACCCGGCCACCGGGCGCGCGCCGCGCCACGTGTTCAGCTGCCGCGGCGACAGTGGCGGGCCGCTGGTGCGCGAGGTCGGCGGACGCGACATGCTGGTGGGCGTGGCGTCGTGGTCGCGCGGCTGCGGCTATCGCGACACCCCGTCGGTCTATACCGACGTGTCGCGCTATGCGGAATGGGTGGAGCGGGCGCGCACGCAGTTGCGCAGCGGCCAGGTGGTGCGGGTCGACGATCCGCCGGCGGCGCGTGCGGCCGCCGACTGATCGCGGGCGCCACGCCGATCAGTGATCGGTGTTGCCGTGGTCCGTGTTGCCGTGGTCGGTATTGCCATGGTCCGTATTGCCATGGTCGGTGTTGCCGTGCTCGGTGGTCTCGGCGGGCATCGCGCCATCGACCGGGCCGGACGCGGACTCGGGCACCGGTTCCGACGCAGGCGCGGTGGCGGCGGGCGCCGTCGCCGCGGGCTCGGCCACCGGGGCAGGCGGTTCCTTGGGCTTGCAGGCCACCAGGCCGGTGGCCAGCAACAGCGTCGCGGCGAGCGCGGCGATCGGGCGTGTCGTGTTCATGGGATCCTCACGGGAAGTGGATGGATTGCAGCAAGGCATGGAACCGCGGGTCGCCCCGCAGCGGATCCAGGTACGGGTCGACCAGCAGCGTCACCAACCCCGAATCCTTCACCGCGAACGCGTTGTCCAGCGCATCCAGCGCCTCGCCCGGTTTGCGCCACTGCGCCAGCACCTGGGCCTGCTGGTAGAACCCGTTGTCGCCATATTGCCGCACCAGTGCATCGAAGTGCGCTTGTGCTGCCGCCTCGTCGCCGCGGCGCGCAGCAACGATGGCCTGCCCGGGCAGTGCGAGCAGGCCGGCCTTTTCCTGCGTGAATGCATCGTTCGCCTCGTCCAGCCGGTCCAGCTGCACCAGCGCGTTGCCGATGTCGCCGTGCAGGGTCGCGCGCTGCGGACTCAGCGCCAGCCCGCGCTGCGCGGCGGCGATCGCACCGGCGTGGTCGCCACGCGCATAGCGCACCAGGCCCTGGGTCTTGAACACGGCCGGGTTGAGCGGGTCGAGCTGGATCGCCTCGGCGATCGCGCCCTCGGCCGGTTCGAACTGGCGCAGCCGTGCGCGGAACAGCGCGAAGCGGCCCAGCACGTCCGGGCTGCCGCGGCCGAAGCGCTCGGCGGTGGCGTAGTGCGGTGCGGCCGCGGCGGCATCGAGCTGGCCGTAGAACAGTGCATAGCCCAGCGCGACGTGGCCATCGGCCAGTTCCGGCGCCAGCCGGATCGCCTCGCGCGCCTCGGCCACGGCCTCCACGTACAGGCGCTGGCGTTCCTCGGCCTGCGCGTACTGGTTCGCCACCACGGCCAGCGTGCGCGCACGCGCGGCGCGCGCCGTCGCGTAGCCGGGGTCGAGCTGGATCGCCTGCCCGAAGTAGTCCAGCGCGCCGCGGTCGCTGGCCTCGTCGCGCTGCGAATCGAACAGGTCGCGACCGCGCAGGTAGGCATCGAACGCCGCCACGTCGGTGGTGGCGCCGGCACGCGCCTGCCGGGTTTCGTCGCCGGCGCCCATCTCCGCCGCGAGCATCGCGTCGACCGCTTCGGCGATCTCCTGCTGCACCTGGAAGATGTTCGACAGCGGACGGTCGAAGCTGTCGCTCCACTTGGCGAACCCGGTCGCGCCGTCGATCAGCTCCATCGCGATGCGCACCGTGTTGCCGGACATGCGCACGTTGCCGTCGAGCAGCCAGACCACGCCGAGCCGGCTGGAGATGGTGCGCGCATCGTCCTTGCTGTCGCGGAACTCGTTGGACGACGCCTGCCCCATCACCCTGAGCAACGGGTTGCGGGCCAGCCGGCCGCGCAGCTCCGCCGCCAGGCCATCGGAGAAATACGCCTGGTCGGCATCGTGGCCGTAGTTGTCGAACGGCAGCACGGCGATGCTGTTGCCGCTCGCGCCGCCGCGGCTGGCGAGCCGCCACGCCCCCCAGCTGCCGGCGGCGACGACCGCCGCCACGCCCGCCGCCAGCACGCTGCGCCGACCGAAGCGTGGCGCTGCGCGGGCCGGCGCCGTCGCGGCGGGCAGGGGTTGCTGGTCCAGCAGCGCGCCCAGCGCGGCGATGGCGCGCTGCATCGGCGCGCCATCCGCGGACACGCCCTCGCGCGACGCGTCGATGTACTGGAACTGGCGGAAGCCCAGCGGCGGCTCGCTGCCGTCGAGCGAGATCGGCACCAGGCGATTGCGGTCGCGCGCGAACGCGGCCTCGTCGTGCACCCAGTGCGAGTCCAGCGCGGCCTTCGACCACAGCACCACCACCGCACGCGCCGCTTCCAGCGCCTGCGACGTGCTCGATCCGAAGCGCTCGCCGCCGGAGATCAGCTGGTCCCACCACACGGTGAAGCCGGCGCGCTCCAGGCCCTCGACCACCGTCTTCGCGGCGCGGCCATCGGCGTGGGAATAGCTGACGAACACGAAGCTGCCTTCCGGCAGACGTCCCGTCCCCGCCTGCCCGCCGCTCGCCATGGGTGCAGCTTCCCCGCCTGCGTCTGCGCGCCACAATAGAGGCTGGTCCGGGCCTTGTCATCCGCCGTCCCGCCGGGCTCTCGGGTGGCCGCGCCACCGCGCGACTTCGGCCACAATCGCGCCTGCACGCACCGCACCGGGAGCCGGCATGATCCGCGACGCACTCACCATCGCCATCGGCGAGCTCTACCAGGGCATCCGCCACGAGCACTGGCACGGCAGGACGTTCCGCCAGTTCTGGGAATGGTTCAACACGCGCTGCATCGAGATCGTCGGTGCCGCCGACGCCGGCGAACTCGACGAGCTGGAGCGCCAACTGCTCGACGTGCGCGCGGCGATCGAGGACGGCGGCTACATGGTCTCGTCCGATCGCCTGGACGAGGTCATCGAACCGCCGATGTAGCGGTCGCCGGCCGCCGGCGATGCGACCGCGGCCATGCGCCGGCGGGCATCACCGCAGAACGCCGCTGCCGCGACGCTGAACGGCAAGGGCGGCGAGGAATTGACACGCCGGATCGTGCCCCGCACAATTTGTTAGGTACAGAACAAATTGGAGTGCAGATGCAGGACGGCCACCGGGCCGCGCCCCGCGAGTCCATCGCGGCGTGGACGAAGCGATGCTATTTCGCCGGGCGTGCGGTCATGGACCTCGCGCTGCGCCCCTTCGACCTGGGATCCACGCAGTGGTTCGTGCTGCGTGTGCTGGTGACGGACGGGCCAAGCATGCAGCGCGACCTGGTCGATCGCCTCCAGGTCGAGCGTTCGACGATGAGCGGCATTGTCGCCACGCTGCTGCGCAAGGGCCTGGTGAAGCAGGTGGCCGACAAGGCGGACCAGCGGCGGAAGCTGCTTCAGATCACGCGCGCCGGCGCCAAGCTGTGGGCGGAACTGCCGGATCTCACCTTCATCCACTCGATGGCCTTCGACGGCGTCCGCGCCTCCGATGTCGCCATCGCCATCCGTGTCCTGCAGACCGCGACCGAGCGCTTGGAGGACCACTTGCAGCAAGGAGGCAACACATGACGATTCTCGTGACGGGCGCAACGGGCCTGGTGGGCGCAAGGCTGCTCCCGCGGCTGGCCGAGGCCGGCTTTGACTGCCGCGCGCTTATGCGCGCGGGCAAGGCGGCGCCCGACGGCGTGACCGCCGTGGCCGGGGACCTGCTCGATCCATCGACGCTCGCACCTGCCGTCCAGGGGGTCACGGCGATCATCCATCTGGCGGCAGTGTTCCGTTCGCCCGATCCCGACATGATCTGGAGAAGCAACCTCGACGGCACCCGCCATCTGATCGCGGCGTTGCAGGCGCATGCGCCGGACGCGCGCTTCATCATGGCCAGCACCTCGCACGTCTACGGGCCCGATGGCGCGCATCCCGGACGCGAGGACGATGCCATCCATCCGCAGGCCGACTATCCGGCCAGCAAGGTCGCGGCGGAGGAAGCGCTGCGCGAAAGTGGCCTGAACTGGTCGATCCAGCGTTCGGCTTCGTGTACGGCGACGATGACGGGCATCTGGAAGCGCTGCCGGGGCTCGCCGCCAAGGCGAACCTGCATCCTGCGATGAGGATGAGCACGGTCCATCACCGGGACGTCGCGGCCGCGATGAAGCTCGCGCTTTCCGGCGCCCTGGATGGCCGCATCGTCAACCTCACCGACGATGCGCCGACTTCGCTGTACGAACTTGCGGCACTGGTCGGGGCGACGATGCCCTCGTCGTCCGAGCCCTTGGCCAACCCCTGGCACCTGCACGTCGACGGGTCGCTGGCGCGTCGCCTCGGCTTCACCCCGAGAGTCAGGACGGTCTACCAGGCGGCCGAACAGCGGTGGCTCTGACGTCGCCGTCCGGTCGGACAAGGCGGCCACGGCGCGCCAGGCGCAACCGACGTCACGCGCCAGGCCGCGAGCGTGCACGCTACCGGACCAGGAACGACGCGCCCAGCGGCAGCGACACGCCGCGATGGTGGTCTGTCACCACGACCTCGACCGTCCAGGTGCCGCGCGGGTCGGCGGGCTCGGCGACATACTTCATCACCAGGCCGGTGAGGTAGACGTTTTCCGGATTGCCCGGCAGCGTGACCCGGAAGCACGGGATGTCGGCCTGCGCGAGCGACGTCGACCCGTCGGGTCGCGTCATCGTGACGTCGCAGGTGACATCGGTGTTGCGCGCCTTGTCCAGGCCCGGGTTCGACAGGAAGGTGAGCAGGAACAGCTCGCCGCCTGCATGGACTTCGTCTGCCTCGCTGAAATGCGGGATCGTCTCGGGCGGCGTGTCCCACTTTTCCTGCCAGTTCTGGTCCGGCGTGAGGACGAGCGCCGCGCTGAAGCCGTCGCGCGACTGTCGCGCTTCCGTCTCGGCGATCGGCGTCCCGTCGATCTGCCGCCATCCGCTCTGCGCCGACGCGGCCAGCGGCAGTCCTGTCACCAGCGCCAGCAACAGCTTTCCGATGTTCCCCATCCCTTGCCTCCGTGCCCCCGTGCCGGCGTCATCAGACAACGGGCGCCGTGGCGGGCGCAAGCCCGCTGCGACTCGGGCCTGGCGTCGCAGAGGACTGGCGCGCCCCTCGACGCAGACGCCCGCGCGCCTTCACGCCACGCCGCACATCGCGCCGCCAGACTCGATGCAACCCCCCACGGAGCCACGCCGATGGCCACGCGCAAGCAGGACACCGAACGCCTCGCCAGGCTGATGAAGAAGATCGACATCGCGATGCTCACCACCGTCGGCAAGGGCGGACTGCTCGCGAGTCGCCCGCTGTCCACGCAATCGGCCACCTTCGACGGCGAGCGCGTGTGGTTCCTCACCGAAGGCGACAGCCCCAAGGTGGGCGAGATCCGCCGGCATGCCAAGGTCAACCTGGCCTACGCCTCCAAGGACCTGAACACCTACCTGTCGGTCGCCGGCGATGCGCGCGTCCGTCGCGACCGCGCGCGCATCCACGACTTCTGGAACGACGCCATGAAGGCGTTCTTCCCCAAGGGCAAGGACGACCCGAACCTCGTGCTGATCGAGGTCGAGGTGCACACGATCGAATACTGGGATGGCCCGGGCAGCTGGATCGGCAAGGCGCTCACCTTCGCCGTGGCGCGCGTGACCGGCAACGACGACGTGATGGGCGAGAACCGCATCGTCGACGTGAAGACCGGGCGCAGCCGCAAGCCGGCCGGCACCGATCGCCCCGGCAAGGTGCTGCGCAGGTCCGCGCCGGCGAAACAGGCGGGCGCGACCGGCGCGAAGAAGGCCACGCGCAAGGCGGCCACGAACGCCGCAGGACGGAAGGCGGCGGGCGCGGCGAAGAAGCCGGCCGCCGGCGCCCGCCGCGGCCGCACCTCCGCCGCTGCGAAGGCGACGATCAAGCGCTGAAGCGCGCGAGGACAAGCCGGACCTGCCGTAGGCGGTCGTGCGCGGCGGCAAGGCGCGGTCGGCGAGGATGCGCCTGAGCAGCGCCCGGCACCTGCGGGCCACGCGCGGCGTCGCCTGGATGCACCGACGCGGTGACGCATCGCACGTGGATGATGCTGCGGCTGGATGGGCGCGTTGCCGGGTGCGTCGGCAGGCGCGGTGGTCTCGCCGGACATGCAACAAGGGCGGGCCGAGGCCCGCCCTGTGCAGTGCGTGTCCGCCGGCGCCGCTGGCTGGGTGCAAGCCGCGTGGGTCGGCGGCCTGTACCTCGCGACGCGCGGCGGTCCGGCGTCAGCGCGTCACCAGGTCGGTGGTGCGCACGTCGGTCACGCCCTTGATGCCGCGGGCGATGCGTTCGGCGTGCGCGATCTGCGCCTGCTGGTCCACCTGGCCGGACAGCGTCACCACGCCGTTGACCGTGTCGACCTTGATGTCGAGGCCGGACACGTCGGTGTCGGCGAGCAGCGAGGACTTCACCTTGGTGGTGATCCAGGTGTCGTCGACCGGCTGGTCCGAGTCGCCGGCATCGGCGGCGTGCATGGCATCACCGGTCATCGCCGGGTCGCTCATCGGCGCCTCGGCCGGCGGCGGGACGGTGGCCGCGGGCTCCTGTTCGGCCGGCTGTATCGCGGTGCGGTCCTCGACGTTGCGGTTGTTGTCGCAGCCAACGACCAGGGCCATGGCCGAGGTCAGGGCGATTGCGAGGGGAATGCGCGTGAAGGACGTCATCGTGTTGGCTCCAGTGCAATGGGGAGTGGGTGCAGTGTGGAAGCCGTCGTGTCCACGGTGCGTGACCAGTGCGCGCGCGTGCGTGAAATGAATGCAGCGATCGGCTCACCAAACGCAACACAGGCTGACTCCGCGCGTGCCAAGTGCCGGAAACCGGACGTGCATCAAGCGCCTTCCGCCATTGCGCGCGATCGCGGATGGATGCCGCACCCCGACCCGGCGGAACGCGATGCGCCGTGGTTCCACCCGCCGGCGCGATGGCGCCATGGGTCGAACGTCGCGCAAGCGCGCATCCATTCGCCGCGTGCTGCGTGATGCCGCTGAAAGCGGTCGTATCGGCCGGTGCGCGGTCGCACTGTCCGATTCCTCAGCGTGGCGTCTCTTGCCGCCGATGTGCCGCGCTCAGGGCGTGCCCGCGCGCAGGGTCTCCGCATGTGCCCAGAGGGCATCCAGGATCGCCACGTAGGCCTTGACCGAGTCGTCGCCGGAGGTGTTGGTGAACACGATCACGCCGGTGTCGAGTGCCGGCGTGGCCAGCATCTCGGTGCGCACGCCCGGGTCGCCACCGCCGTGGCCGACGTAGCGGGTGTTGAACTTGGTCTGCCAGAACAGGCCGGAGTTCTTCTCGGCCACGTCCACGTTGTCGGGCTTGTGCGTGGTGGTGAACTGCAGCCGGAGCATCTCGCGCACCGACTCGCGCGACAGCACGCGCGTGCCGGCGTATTCGCCGCCCTGGAGCAGGGCGATGAAGAACCTCGACAGGTCGTCGACGGACGTGCGCAAGCCGCCGTCGGGCCAGGTCACCAGTCCGTAGGGCTCGATCGGCAGCGGCATGCCGTCCTGCGAGACGTAAAGCGTGGCATGGTCGTCCATCGGCGCGTCGGCCATGAACCAGCGCGTGCGGGTCATGCCCAGCGGCGCGAAGAAGTGCTGGCGCGTATACGCATCGAGCGATTGCCCGGTGGCGTGTTCCACCGCCAGCCCGGCCAGCGCCGCCCCGATGTTGGAGTACTCGCGATGGCTGCCGGGCGCCACGTCGAGGAAGTTCCCGACCGAATAGTCGTCGCCGCCCGGCACGAAGTAGCCGGCCAGGAACGCCCCGAGCGGCTGCGGCGCATCGCGCCCGAAGTGGTAGCCCCGCAAATACACCGCCGGACGGTCGGTGATGCCCGAGGTATGCGTGGCCAGTTGGCGCAACGTGATCGGTTGGCCGGGCCGATGCGGATTGCGCAGCGGGAAGGGCAGCGCCGCCTGGATGTCGGCATCGAGCGACAGTTGTCCCTGCTCGACGGCGCGCATCATCGCGGCGCCGGTGACCGTCTTGCTGATCGAGGCGATGTTCATCACCGTCTGCGGCGTGAACGGCGTGCCCGCTTCCCGGTTCGCGTGGCCGTAGCCGGCGCGCCATGCCACCTTGCCGTCGAGGATGATCGCCGCCGCCATGCCCACGATCCCGCCCTCGGCCATCTGCTGCCGGATGCGCGCATCGATCGAGGCGTCCGCCGGCGCGGGATCGACCGCCGGCGCCGCCTGCGCGACGGCGTACGTCGGTGCGAGCGCCACCAGACATGAGATGAGCATGTGCCGGCGGAAGCGGCGGAGGGGCATCGGTGACTCCGGGCAAGGGCCGCGACGGCCCGGCCGGATCATGCGCCGTGCGCCGCGCGCGTGTCGACCGCCGGCGCGAACCGGTGCGGGGGTCGCCCGGCACAGCTGATCCACGGCGTTGGGCACGACGCCCGCGCCCGGCCTTTCCCGGTGCGGGCGCGGCATCGGGTTCAGGCGCCCAGCAGTTCCACGTCGAACTTCAGCGTGGCGTTCGGCGGGATCACGCCACCGGCGCCGCGCGCGCCGTAGCCCAGGCTGGCCGGGATGATGAGGGTGCGGTGGCCGCCTTCCTTCATGCCCTGCACGCCTTCGTCCCAGCCCTGGATGACCATGCCGCCGCCCAGCGGGAAGACGAAGGGCTCGCCTCGATCCTTGCTGGAATCGAACTTCGCGCCGGGCTTGCCGTCCTCGTACAGCCAGCCGGTGTAGTGCACGACGACATTGTGGCCGGGCCGGGCCTCGGCGCCGGTGCCGATGACGGTGTCTTCGAACTGCAGGCCGGAGGGAGTGGTGGTGAACGGCATCGCAGGCGCCTCGCGGGAGGGAAGGGGTAGGCAGTGTACTGGCCAGGCCCGGTCACGCCGTGGCGCTCAAGCCCGCGGCGCAGGCCGGCATGTCGACGTGGGCCACTGGATGCCGCCGCCCCGGTCTTGCGCCGGATGGGACGCCCTGGGCGGGAGGTGCCCTGGCCGTGCGCCCGTGCGTCGTGGAGCCGAGTTCCCGCCCGCCGATGATTGCCAACCCCGTGGGACAGGTCTATACCATCGCCGTGGCCGGCATCATCGGCCTGCGCCTGCCGTCGCCTGTGCGTTCCCGACGTGCCTGCGTCCCGTGGCCGTCGCCGTTGCCTCGCCCCGTGGTGGAAGTGCAGTGAACGAACACAGGCCAGCCATCGGCAACGCAGACCCCGGACCGCCGCTGGTCTTCATCAGCTACGCGACCGCCGACCGCGCCGAGGCGTTGCAGGTCTGCGAGGCGATCGAACGCCGGGGCGCCAGATGCTGGATCTCCTTCCGGGACGTCCGGCCCGGCGAGAACTACCAGGAAGCGATCGTGCAGTCGATCCGCACGGCACGCGCCGTGGTCCTCGTGTTCTCGGACGCCGCCAACACCAGCAGCGAGGTCAAGAAGGAACTCTCGCTCGCCAGTCGCTACGACATCCCGGTCCTCGCGTTCCGCCTCCAGGACGTCGAGCCGAGCGACGCGTTCGCCTACGAATTGTCGACGCGGCAGTGGATCAACGCGTTTGAAGGCCGGGACAGGGCGATCGACACGCTGGTGGGCCGGATCGCGCAGCTCTCGGGCGTTGGCGCGACGCCAGCACCGGTCGCGCCCGCCGCTGCGGGTCGGGTGGCTCCGTTCCCGGGGCGCCGGCTGGCGATCGCGGTGGCCGGCCTGCTGGTGCTGTTGGCCGCCGGTGTCGCGTGGTGGATGCATCGGCCGGTCGAGCCTGCGGCCCACGGCATGACGGTGCGCCTGGCGGGGTTCCAGCTGCTCTCGAACGACTTGCCGGCAACGCTCCGCGAGACGGTCGATGCCGAGATCAATGCGGCATTCAGCGTCGACGGCATCGTCGGTGTCTCGACGGCCGCCGCGCCGGCGCCGGGGACCGCGCCGGCCTACGCCCTGGGCGGCACGATCCAGCGGCAAGGCAACACGATCCGCGTCATCACCCGCATGGTCAACGAGCGTTCCGGCACGACGCTGTGGTCGGACACGTTCGACTACGACGGGAATGAAGTCGCCACGGTGCCGCGCCACGTCGCGGTGGACGCAGGCAACGTCGTGCGCTGCGGGCTGTTCGGCGCATCGACCTACGACAAGCCGTTGCCGGATGCCGTGCTCCGGGACTACATGCAGTTCTGCGAGGGGCACTGGGATCCCAACCTGCGCGACGGACGCAAGGCCCTGATTCCAGCGCAGCGCGTGGTCGCGGCCGTTCCCGATTTCTCGTGGGGCTGGGCCGCCGTCGCCGGTGGGTACTGGAAAGTGGCCTTGAACGCCGACGACAGTCGCATCGCCGAGGAGGCGCGTGCGCGCGGACGCGAGGCGGCGGACCGCGCGGTCGCCCTCGACGGCAGGAACAGCGAGGCCTTGTACATCAAGTCGATGGTGGTCGACAGGCACGACTGGATCGGTCGCGAAGACCTGCTGAAACGCGCCATCGCGGCGCGCCGGCTGGATTGCGGATGCGAGTACCACCAGTACGGCTGGATGCTGGTGAATGTCGGCCGGACGGCCGAAGCAATCGAGGAGTTGCACCGCGCCAACGACATGCTGGCCCTCTATGTCTACACGCCGCTCACCCTGGCCGATGCGCTGGTCACCGCGGGGAAGCCCGATGAGGCGGCGCCCTTCTTCGATGCCGCGATCGCGCTGGCGCCGGATGCCGGTTTCGCGAAGCGGCTCGCGATGCGCAAGGCCGTCGCCATGGGCGATCCTGAGCGCCTGGCCGATCCGGCCCTGCCGATTCCCGCGGACCTGCGCGCCGCGTTGCTGGCAGGCCATCGTGCGCTGGCATCGCGTGATCCGGACGCCAGGGCGCAGGCGACAAGAGCTCTGCTCGAACTGCCGGAGGGCCTGCAGTGGGAAGCCGTTGCCAAGCAACTCGCGGAACTCGGTGAAACGCACGAGGCATTCAAGATCGCGGCGCGAGTCGCGGGCACGCGCGAGTATCCGGGGCCATCGATCTTCTGGGACCCCAGCCTGCGCGGGACGTTGGCCGATCCGGGCTTCCCTGCGGTGGCCGATCAACTCGGGCTGATGAAGTACTGGACCACAACGCACACGAAGCCCGACGCGTGCAGCGAAGCGGCGCCGCCCCCGTTCTGCAGCAAGCTCTGACGGGAGCACGGGCGCTGGGCAAGCTGGGGCTGAAGGCAGCGCGCCGGAACGTTGCATTCCCCGCAACCAGCGCGGAGACTCGCCACGATGACGCGTTCCGATCCCGGGAAGCACGCGCGCAAGGAGCCTCCCATGGCGGACACGTTCAAGGTCGGCGACCACGTGCGCTGGAATTCGGAGGCCGGGTGGGTCAGCGGACACATCATCCGAATCCACGCCCGCGATTTCGACTACAAGGGCTACACGCACCACGCCACGCCGGAATCGCCGCAGTACGAGATCCGCAGCGACAAGACCGACCACGTCGCCGCGCACAAGGGTGGCACGCTCACGCGCATGCCCGCCAGGGCCTGTTAACACCGATGGCATACGTCGCATGGCTTTCTGATGACCGTCAGGGGGTGCTGCGTGGCGCAGCGCCTGACTGGCCGTCAGGTCAAGCCGCGCAGCGCCGCATGGCGGCCATCGGGAAGCCACCCGAAGGGCCCGCCGCGCGGACGCACGCCGCGGCGTCATCGCTCCGTTGCGTATCGGCATACGCGCCGTCGCTCTTCCTTGCCGCGCACGCCCGCGCGGTGGGTGCGACATATGCCATCGGTGTTAACAGGCCCTAGGCGGCATGCGCCGCCCGTTCTTCAACATCGGCCACTCCGATCGCAGCCTTGCCGCGTTCGAGGCGCTGCTGCGGGAGGCCGGGGTGCGGCAGGTGGTCGATGTCCGCCGGCTGCCCGGCTCGCGCGCGCATCCGCAGTTCGACAGCGCACCGCTGGGCGAGGCGCTGGCCGCGGACGGCATCGGCTACGACCATGCCGCCGCGCTCGGCGGACGGCGCAGGCGCGACCGCGACGTGCCCGAAGCCGTCAACGCGTTGTGGCGCAACCGCAGCTTCCACAACTATGCCGACTACGCGCTGTCGGACGCGTTCGCGGCGGCGCTGGACGCACTGGTCGTCGCCGGCCAGGCGCGCACCAGCGCCGTGATGTGCGCCGAAGCGGTGTGGTGGCGCTGCCATCGCCGGATCGTCGCCGACTACCTGCTCGCGCGCGGCGAACAGGTCTTCCACATCCTGTCCGCCAGCCGCATCGAGCCGGCCCGCATGACCGAAGGCGCAGTCCTGCAACCGGACGGGAAGGTGGTCTATCCGGCAGCCGGATAGCCATGCAGCCCGGATAAGGCCGCAGGCCGCATCCGTGAGGCATCAATGATCGGATGCGATCGACGCAGCCCCGGGCGCGCTTCGCTTGTCCGGGCTAGGCTGGCTAACGGAACAACAAGCTCGCGTCGTCCGCGAACCTGACGTTGGTCAGCACCCAGCCTTCTTTGCCTCGATACCACGTGAACAGCCAGATCATCGCGCTGCGTTCGAAGCGATGGAGGAAGACCGCGCGATTCATCGAGTCGCCGATGGCATCGTTCCTCAGCAGCTCGTAATCGAGGCTTTCGCCGAAACGCGCGTCGATCGTGGCCTGCTGCTTCTCGATCTGTTCGGACATGGCATCGAATTGCGCATCGGGCGCGATGGTGTGCGGCTTGAGCATATCCATCGCCTCACGCGCTCGGCCCTGTACGACGGCCTGCATGACCCGGTCGGAGAGAGCCAGGGCGGCAGTCGCATCCACAAGGGTCTGCACCGGCTTGGGCGCAGGTTCCGGCGCCACGGTTGGCGTACGCTTGGCGATCAGTGCGGCAATCGCTTCGCCGAAGGCCGTGTAATCGGTCCCTGCAGCAGCTTCTTGAATCATCACGCGATACGTTGCCAGATTGGCTTTCAGCGAAGCATCGCGGAATTTGCGGCCGAGGTCGCTGCGGTAGAAGTCGGTCAACGCCTCCAGGTCGGTGGGCGTCAGCGTCGCATCCAGCGCCTGCACGAACGCTTCGGTATACGCCGGGATATCCTGATCGCAAGCGGCCTTCATCTGGTCGATGTAGAGCGCCCTGGCTTCGGCCCACTCGGAATCCGTGGGCTTGATACCGCCCAGCAGGTCAGGGCTTCTGGCGGCCGCCGCCTCGACATCCATCTGCGCGGCCAGTTCCCGGCACAGCACCTCGCCTTCCTCGTAGTTCTGCACGAAGCCCATGACATCGACGAGATCCCGCCCCGGACTACGCTCGGCGGCCGCCGCGACAGGCACGGTCAGCACCGCTGCGAACGCCATGGTCAAGCAATGCTTCAAGCGGCACATTACCAAGCCTCCACTCCCCTGGAACGCCGGGGGCAGAGTAGCGGTTCCGGCGACGAAGCGGAAACCGGCTGCAGGCGCGGCCGGAAACGCGCTTGCGACAACTCACGGCTCGCCGTCGGTGCCGGCGCAAGGTCCATTCGCCTGGCAGAAGCCTCCCCTGATCCCGCAGTACCTGCTTGCGAAAGTCGAACCTGCCCCCTGTTTCTGCCGTCAGATTCCCCGCCCGCCACGTAGCCCGGATAAGGCCGCAGGCCGCATCCGGGAGGCATCAATGATCGGATGCGATCGACGCAGCCCTGGGCGCGCTTCGCTTACCCTGGCTACGCTGGCTTTGGCCGCAAAAGAAGAAAGCGGGACATGCCCGCCTTAGAACGTCGAAAAAATGAACCTGACCCTATTCTTGCTTCGCTTGTCCGGGCTACGCTGGCTGACTCCTGTTGCTGTTTCTTGGAACAGGAGGCGCAAGGCGGAGGCCGAAACAAGCTCCG
Organism: Pseudomonadota bacterium; assembly: GCA_020161335.1. Classification (GTDB taxonomy): domain Bacteria; phylum Pseudomonadota; class Gammaproteobacteria; order Xanthomonadales; family Xanthomonadaceae; genus Luteimonas. The sequence continues at coordinate 10,988 of JAIUOJ010000031.1, read as the reverse complement.
CCCTGCGACTGGTCATTTCATGAAACGGCTTGCGCTGCTTCGTCGATCAACGCCGCCACCTCCGGCGCATGCGAAGCCAGGGAGGCATGACTGGCGGCCAAGGTAATCACTTTGCGCGCGTTCATGCGACCGGACATCCGCACTTGGTTTTCCGGCGCGATCATCCGGTCCTGGCTGGAGATCTGGTACCAGCAGGGCTTGTGCTTCCACGCCGGGTCGGTGACGTTGTCGCCGAAGGTACTCGCCAACGGGGCCTTCTGCGTAACCGCCATCACCAGGCCTTCGTCCGCGCTCAGATCCTGACAGAAGCTTTCGTGGAACTTGTCGGCTTTCAGCCACAGATAGCCATCGCTGTCGGGCGCGAGGTTGGGTGCGGCGACTGGCGGATGCTGCTGCGTAATACCGCCCGGGCTTTCGCCGGCATCGGGTGCGAACGCAGCAACGAACACCAACGCGGCGACATTCGGCAGGTTGCCGGCCTCGCTGATCACCGCACCACCGTAGGAATGTCCAACCAGTACGACCGGGCCACTAACCTGCGCCACCATCTTGCGCGTCCGCTCGGCGTCGTCGGCCAGTGAGGTCAGCGGGATCTCGACCGCATGCAGGTCGTCATAACCCAAGCGCTTCAGCTCAAGGATCGCCTTGGCCCAATGGGCGGCGCCGCCCCAAAACCCGTGAACCAAGACCACTGTAGGCTTGCTCATCTGTATTCTCCATTTTCGGACCGCGGCGGCAACTGTACGCCCATGCCCGTTGGGCCAGATTGACCAAAACGCCACATCACCATGCCGAAACGCCAGACCATGCCAACAAGTCCTTCAGCGCACAGTGTCGACGCGTTCTGGTATGTCTTTGAATCCGCGCGGGTCAGAGGCGGCGGCAATACGGCCACCCAGATTCTGCTCGCCGGCCAGCCGCTCGAGTTTCGGCAGACGTCCGCCTGCTTCCATTTCGTCGAGAACGCAGCCTGCCGCCTTCACCTGGTGGGCAACCGGCAGGTGTTGCGACTGGAGCCCGGCGACCTGATTGTCCTGCCGCAAGGCGGTCCGCACAGGCTTGAATGCGCAGGAGGGGATGCCAAGGCATCACGAATAACGACTTGCGATTTCCGCTTCGAAGGCTCCGGCGGAAAGCTGCTGGCCAGCGCATTGCCCGCCATGCTGCATGTAGCGGGCGCGGGACAGTTGCCCGCCGCATTCCCGGAAAGCCCGAAGGAATGGCTGTCGGTGACCTTGGCCGCGATCCGGCTGGAAGCCGGCCGTCCGTGGCTGGGCAGTTCGGTGATGTTGTCGCGGTTGGTCGACCTGTTGTTCGTCTGGTCTTTGCGCCATTGGCTGGTGACCGCCTCCCCGCAGGCAAGCGGGCTGCTCTGGGCGTTGGACGATGCCGTCATCGGCCGCGCGCTCGGCCTGCTGCATGCACAGCCTGCGAAGGACTGGAGCGTAGAGACACTGGCGCGTGACTTGAACCAATCGCGCTCTGGCCTCTCACGTCGTTTCGTGGAAACGCTCGGTGAACCACCGATGCGCTATCTGGCCCGCTATCGCATGCAGTTGGCCGCCGACTTGCTGACTACCACGAAGCTGCGCATCTCACAGATAGCGCGGAACGTGGGTTATGTGTCTGAGCCGGCCTTCACCCGTGCCTTCAAACGACAATTCGCATCAGCTCCATCCGACTATCGGTACGCGCACCAGCACTCTGGATGAGCAGCTGCTTCGGGTAAGGATGAAGACCAGCGTCGCGTTTCTCCGCGCGCGCGAGAAAGTCGAACCTGACACCTGTTTCGGCTAGGCAGCCCGGATAAGGCCGCAGGCCGCATCCGGGAGGCATCAATGATCGGATGCGATCGACGCAGCCCCGGGCGCGCTTCGCTTACCCGGACTACGCTGGCTTTGGCCGCAAAAGAAGAAAGCGGGACATGCCCGCCTTAGAACGTCGAAAAATGAACCTGACCCTATTCTTGAAAAGTCCGCCTTATGTGGGTTGCTTTATCCAAGCTCTCTATCGCTTTCAATCAAATCGCGCTGTAAGTATCTCAACGGCGTGCGAGATCTGGATCTCAGGCCCTGCAGGAGAAACAGACATTTCGTGGCGAAGCTGAAGGAAATATGCGCTGCATAAGAGATGATCACTGCGATCATCAAGAATAGCAACGAAAGAAGAATGATTGCGTAGATCAGTCTGTAGCTGTGGACTACTGAGAACAACGAGAAGAGATTGTCCAGTGTCGCGCCGTTCCGCACGCCAAGCGCAACAATGGCTGCGCCAATAGCGATCACAAGGGCGAAGATCCTCTGTTTGGAATCCGGATCATAGACTAGCCTTGGAAGATCTACTCTGGATATTGAATGAATGTTCTTCCATCTAGAACTTTTATCAATGTACTGATCGATTCCTGCGGAAATGCTTTTATTAGAACATTTCTTCGTGATTCTTCTCAGTAGATGAGATTTTAGCTCACTGTAGCTTCGAACTGGATAGTCTCGATTCTTGTTGAATGCTCTGACGCACTCCTGCTCACCTTCTCTTCTGGCCATTCCGTAGGCAACCAATAAGACTACCTCTGCCATGCCTGCGAGGAGTAGGTAATTAAGGTCATTCTTGGTCGTCAAGAAGCGATATAGCGCATGACAGAACAAGAGAAAGTACGGTGCAATAACAATCGCCCACGGCGGACTAATCAGTGAGCGAAGCGTTGGTATTTCTGTTCTTGCGTAGTAACAGTTTGCAACTTTTTGATTTCTGTTCATATTCGTTTCATTGGATCGCAAATACCAAGCTTAGCCACTCTGTAATCTGTGCGTGTTTCAGAGTGCAATCATGCTGCTCGCCTTTCTTGATTTAGTCATTCAATGACGCCTGTCACGAGGCTGCGGAATGGCTTTCCCAGAGTGGTGGTCAAGCTGGGGCGTATCGCTTGTGTGCGAGAAAGCCGAGCCCACCCCCTCTGTTTTGGTCGCGCTCCATGATTAAGCCTTAAGGGCTCGTGCTGTTGATCAGCGGAGTCCGCAAGCCAAACGACTTGGTCGACCGAGGCAGTTGTCCCCAGCCCTCCCATGCGATTCCCTGGCTATCCATTACTCGCGTCATCTCCTTGGCAGCCCATTTTTCAATCGACGTAATATCCATCGCGACGGAAAAAACACCGATATTTGTCAATGCCAGCGTGTCGGCAAGCCACAGAAGTCTTATGCACTCATCTGTGTTGAATGCGCCGCTTCCAGCGTCAGGAGAGTACCTTTTCGATAGTTGCAACATCGAGGGATGAGCGAGGGCATGAAAAGCACGAACATTCAATGACTTTTGTTCGAATCCAATCCATCTGCACTCAGCTGTTGATTCCAGCTGGGACACCAGAGAGGCAACACTGGGAAAACTAATTTTGTTCTCGAAGGCGGATGACAATTGGATGTCATCCGCTCGATAGAGGGCCCAAGCCGATAGGCAAAGGGATTCAAGGATCGGGCGCACAAGAACGGCAGCCGAAGAATCACGCCCAGTAGCTACGAGTAGGCCCACGGAATTCTGTTGTTCGATTGCAAAGGATAGGGATGAGCCTACCAATGCTTGTCTAGCAGATGACGGTGTGCTGTGAGCGCATAACCTGAGCGCCCTTGAAGCCAGGTCAATGGTTGAGCTAGCTCGTTCAACCAACTCAGTGGGCCGTGCCGAGAGGTCAAATTCCCATGTGACTGCAGAAGGGTTGGCCGCTGACGTTTGCACTCAATCAATCTGTAGATTCATGCTTTGATTGATCACCCACACTTCGAATACCCGCAATTCAAACAAGTCGCACACCCGTCCATCAGCACGATGGCCTTGGTGTTGCACTTGTGGCACATGGTCGCGGACGGCGGGAAACTCGCGCCGTCGCCGGTGACTTCGATGTCTTCGACCGGCTCGGGGTAGCCGGGGTCTTCGGGGGTGGCGTCTACGTCAGAGTTTTTTTTTGAGCGCTCTTCGTAGGCGCGGCGCTTTTCGGCGATCAGCGCCTTCTGTGCGGGGCTCATCTCGGGGTCGTGCAGCAGGCCGATCGACTTGAGGTGGTCCTCGACGATGCTGCCCAGTTCGGCGACCAGCGACGGCATGTACACGCCGCCGGCCTTGAAGTAGCCGCCCTTGGGGTCGAACACGGCCTTCATCTCGTCGACGATGAAGGTCACGTCGCCGCCCTTGCGGAACACGGCGGACATGATGCGCGTGAGCGCGACGATCCACTGGAAATGCTCCATCGACTTGGAGTTGATGAAGATCTCGAACGGGCGGCGCAGTTCGTGCTCGGTGCCGGCGTTGAGCACGATGTCGTTGATGGTCACGTACATGGCGTGCTCGACCAGCGGCGACTTGATCTTGTAGGTGCTGCCGATCAGCACGTCCGGGCGCTCGATGCGCTCGTGCATGTGGATCACGTCGGCCTTGGGCAGTTCGGCCTCGACCTGGGCGCGCGGCACGGAGGCGCCGGGGATCGGCTTCTCCTTGTCCTCGGCGGTGACGACGGCGTATCCCTTGATTTTCTGGTCGATCTTGACGGCCATTGCGTGTCTCTGGTGTGCGTGTGCGGCGAACGATTGGGTGGTGGGCGCGGGGAGGGGTGGTGGCGCGTGGCCCTCACCCCGGCCCTCTCCCGCTTGCGGGAGAGGGGGAACAACATGAAGCGGGGAACAGCTGGAGCAGGGAACAGTTGGAGCGGGGGACAATCGGAGCGGGGAACGGCGCCAATCAGGAATCCGACTGGGTGCCCTTCTTGCGCAGGTCGGCGGCGTGGGCGCGCTGGTAGGACTGGATGTCCTTGAACGTGCCGTCGGCGGCGCGCACGGCGTACAGCTTCTTGCCGGCGCTGGAATACAGCACGGTGCGGCGGGACTTCTTCTTCGCCGCCTTCTTGGTGGCTTTCTTCGCCGGGGCCTTGGTGGCGGCGGCCTTGCGCGCGACGGTGGCCTTCTTGGCGACCTTGCGCTTGGCGACGGCGACGCCGCCGGTGTTCCTGGCCTTGGCGACGGGGGTCTTGGCGGCGCGGCGCGCGGCGCTGACCTTCTTCGCGGCCTTCTTGCGGGCGGTGGTGGCCTGGCGCTTGCTGGTGGCCTGCTTGCGGGTGGCGGCCTTGGTGGCGGCGCTGGCCTTGCGCGCGGCCTTCGCCTGGCGCTTGGGGCTGGCCTGCTTCGCGGCGGCCTTCTTTGCAGGCGCCTTCTTGGCCGGTGCCTTCTTCGCGGCTTTCTTCGCGGCGGGCTTCTTCTTCGGCGCGACCTTGGCGACCGCCTGCTTGACGGCCTTGCGGATGCCGGCGACTGCACTCTTCAACGTAGCCATGGATCACCTCCTCCCTGGGATGGCGTCGCCGCGCCCGGGGCGGGCGCGGCGACGGGTCACGCTTACTTCTTCTTGGCGGCCTTCTTGGTGGCCTTCTTCGCCGGGGCCTTCTTCGCGGCCTTCTTCACGGCTTTCTTGACCGAGGCCTTGGCGGCGCCGGCCTTCTTGGCGACCTTCTTCGCCGCCTTCTTCACGGCCTTGGCGGGCGCGGCCTTCTTGCTGGCCTTCTTCGCCGGGGCCTTCTTGGCGGGGGCCTTCTTGGCCGCCTTCTTCTTGCCGGCGCCCTTCTTCTTCAGGGCGGCGACTTCCTTCTTGGCGGCCGCGCTGGCCGAGGCGAGCGACTTCTTGGCGGCGGCGACCTTCTTGCCGACGGCCTTCTTCGCCTTGCTCGCGGTCTTGGCCACGGCCTTCTCCGCCTTGACGGCGGTGGCCTTGGCCGACTTCACGGCGCCCTTGGCTTTCTTCGCGACTTTCTTGCCGATGTCCTTCGCCGTGTCGGCGACGGCTTCGGCGGCATTGCTGAGGGTCTCCGCGACCCCGTTGCCGTTGCTCATGGGTGTTTCCTCGTCAGTGTGCTGTTGTTACGGTTCTCGGGTACGGGCAAGCGCCCGTGGGCGAAATGTAGCGCGATGCGCGCGCTACGCAAGCAAAACTGCGAGGAACATGGCCCGGACCGGTCCTCCCCCGCGCGCGGGGGAGTGGGTGCAGGCGGGCACGGCGCACCGGCGATGCGGCTCAGAACTTGCCGTAGTAGCCCTCTTTGAGCGCGTCGAACAGGTTGGCGGCGGTGTGGGTTTCGCCGTCGTACTCGATCTGCTCGTTGCCCTTGACCTCGATCACGCTGCCGTCTTCCAGCTCGAAGCGGTAGGTGGTGTTTTCCAGGTCGGTCTCCTTGACCAGCACGCCCTGGAAGGCGGCCGGGTTGAAGCGGAAGGTGGTGCAGCCCTTGAGGCCCTTCTCGTAGGCGTAGCGGTAGATGTCCTTGAAGTCCTCGTACGGGTAGTCGGTGGGGACGTTCGCGGTCTTGGAGATCGAGGAGTCCACCCACACCTGGGCGGCGGCCTGGACGTCGACGTGTTCCTTCGGGGTGATGTCGTCGGCGGCGATGAAGTAGTCGGGCAGCTTCGCTTCCGGGTCTTCCGAGAACGGCATCGCCTTGGCGTTGACCAGTTCGCGGTAGGCCAGCAGCTCGTAGCTCCACACGTCGACCTTTTCCTTGGTCTTCTTGCCTTCGCGGATCACGTTGCGGCTGTAGTGGTGGGCGAAGCTGGGCTCGATGCCGTTGGAGGCGTTGTTGGCCAGGCTCAGCGAGATGGTGCCGGTGGGCGCGATCGAGCTGTGGTGGGTGAAGCGCGCGCCGATGTCGGCGAGGTTGTCGACCAGTTCCGGCGCGACCTCGGCCACCTTCTGCATGTAGCGGCTGTAGCGGGCGTGCAGCACCTTGCCTTCGATCTGCTGGCCGACGCGCCAGCCGTCCTTCGCCATTTCCGGGCGCTTGCGCAGCATCTCGGCGGTGACCTCGAAGCGCTCGTCCATGATCGGGGCGGGGCCCTTCTCCTGGGCCAGCGCCAGGCCCATTTCCCAGCCGGCGACCGCCATCTCGCGGGCGATGCGGCCGGTGAACTCGCAGCTGGCGTCGGAGCCGTACTTCATGCGCAGCATGGTCACCGTGCTGCCCAGGCCGAGGAAGCCCATGCCGTGGCGGCGCTTGCGCATGATCTCGGCCTGCTGCTGCGGCAGCGGCAGGCCGTTCACCTCGACCACGTTGTCGAGCATGCGGGTGAACACGCGCACGACTTCCTTGTATTCCTCCCAGTCGAAGCTGGCCTGGTCGGTGAAGGGGTCGCGCACGAACTTGGTGAGGTTGACCGAGCCCAGCAGGCAGGCGCCGTAGGGCGGCAGCGGCTGCTCGCCGCAGGGGTTGGTGGCGCGGATCGTCTCGCACCACCAGTTGTTGTTCATCTCGTTGACCTTGTCGATCAGGATGAAACCCGGCTCGGCGTAGTCATAGGTGGACACCATGATCATGTCCCACAGGTGCCGGGCGCGGATGTGGCCGTAGACCTTGCAGGCGACCATGCCGTCGTCGCGGGAGATGTAGCCGTTGCTGTGCGGCCAGTCGCGCCAGACCACCTGGTCGGCGTTGGACAGGTCGACGTCGCCGGCCTCCTTGTCGCTGATCGGGAACACCAGCGGCCAGTCGGCGTCGTGCTCGACCGCCTGCATGAAGCCGTCGGTGATCAGCAGGCTGAGGTTGAACTGGCGCAGGCGGCCGTCTTCGCGCTTGGCGCGGATGAAGTCCTTCACGTCCGGGTGGGAGACGTCGAACGTGCCCATCTGCGCGCCGCGGCGGCCGCCGGCGGAGGACACGGTGAAGCACATCTTGTCGTAGATATCCATGAACGACATCGGCCCGGAGGTGTACGCGCCGGCGCCGGCGACGAAGGCGCCCTTGGGGCGCAGCGTCGAGAATTCGTAGCCGATGCCGCAGCCGGCCTTCAGCGTGAGGCCCGCTTCGTGGACCTTGTCGAGGATGCCGTCCATCGAGTCGGTGATCGTGCCCGACACGGTGCAGTTGATCGTGCTGGTGGCCGGCTTGTGCTCGAGCGCGCCGGCGTTGGAGGTGATGCGGCCGGCCGGGATCGCCCCGCGGCGCAGCGCCCACAGGAAGCGCTCGTACCAGTACTTCTGCTTCTCCGGCGTCGGCTCGGCCTCGGCCAGTGCCTTGGCCACGCGCTGGTAGGTGCCGTCGATGTCGGCATCCACGGCCACGCCGGCCTTGGTCTTGAGGCGGTACTTCTTGTCCCAGATGTCCTGGGAGGCGGGCTGCATGGGCACCTCCCGCGCGTTGTGCTGCCTTACCGCTTCCAGACGAACCGTGCTCATGCGTCTGTGGTCTCCTTGTCGTGGCCAGGGTACGTGCCCCGGCCTGTTGTTCTTGTCGTGATCGCCGCGCCCGGAGGCGTCGACGGCGAAGCTGCGGCCGCGGAACCCGCGCCGCCCTGAAGAATGAATGTGCCCGCCCGTGTCCCGCCGTGTCGTGCCATGCGTGGCGCCCCCTGGCCACCACGTGGTCCCGATCTCCCGTTTCCCAGCCAGAACCCCTATTCCTTGGGCTTCATCCGCCTCGCCCACCCCAACATGTTGTGGCGGGCGGGGGCCACGCTACGCCCGCGATTTGCGGAAGTCAACAGCCAGCGGACGGTCGGAAGGCAAATTCCGGACGTGGTTCGCCGGTGCCGCGCCGGACCCCTTGTTCAGGTTCGATGGAGGCGTGACACACGACACTTCCGGTGGCCGCGCCGGGTGCCGATGGTGTCCCGGCCGCCGCCCTCCCCACCCCATCGCGATGCCGTGACCATGCGCCCCGCCCCGACCCTGCTCGTGCTTGCCGCCGCCGCCGCGTTCGGCGGTTTTGCCGCCACCGCGATCCGCGAGGCCGTGCAGCAACCGGCCCAGGCCGCGTCGCCGCCGGCCGCCGCGGCGCCGGTGCCCACGATGGCCGCGCTGCCGGCCGCGGTCGACGGCCAGGTGGTGCCGTCGCTGGCGCCGATGCTGAAGCGGGTGACGCCGTCGGTGGTCAGCGTGCAGACCGCGCAGCGCCAGCAGGTGAGCCCGTTCGGCAACGATCCGTTCTTCCGCCGGATGTTCCCGGAACTGTCGCAGGAGCGCATCGCGCGTTCGCTCGGTTCGGGCGTGATCGTCGATGCGGCGCAGGGTTACGTGCTGACCAACCACCACGTGATCGAGGGCGCCGACGAGGTGACCGTGACGCTGTCGGACGGGCGCACGCTGTCGGCCGAGTTCATCGGCTCCGACCCGGACACCGACGTGGCGCTGATGCGCATTCCCGCCGAGCGCCTGACCGCGATCCCGCTGGCGGCGGCGTCGGGGCTGGAAGTGGGCGATTTCGTGGTCGCGGTGGGCAATCCCTTCGGCGTCGGCCAGACGGTCACCTCGGGCATCGTGTCGGCCGTGGGCCGCAGCAACCTGCCGGGGCTGGGCTTCCAGAACTTCATCCAGACCGACGCCTCGATCAACCCGGGCAATTCCGGCGGCGCGCTGGTCAACCTGCGCGGCGAGCTGGTCGGCATCAACACCGCCAGCTTCAACCCGCGCGGCAGTGCCGCGGGCAACATCGGCCTGGGCTTCGCGATCCCGATCGACCTGGCGCGCGGGGTGATGCAGCAGCTCGCCACCACCGGCGAGGTGCGTCGCGGCACGCTGGGCATCGATACCCAGACGGTGGACGCACGGCTGGCGCCGGGGCTGGGCCTGGACGCGCCGCGCGGGGTGGTGGTGACGCGCCTGCACGGCGGTTCGTCCGCGGCGGCCGCGGGGCTGCGCACCGGTGACGTGATCGTCTCGGCCAACGGCGAGCGCATCGACAGCAGCGAAGCGCTGCGCAACTTCCAGGGCCTGCAGCCGGTGGATGCCGCGGTCGCGCTGGAGGTGCTGCGCGACGGCAAGCCGGTGGCGGTGAACGCGCGCCTGCTGGCGCTGCCGCGCGACGGCGCGCGTTTCGACGCGCGGCTCACCGGCGCCACCCTGTCCGACCTGCCCGAGGCCTATCGCCGGCAGTACCCCAACGCGCGCGGGGTGCTGGTGGAGAAGGTGGCGCAGGACAGCCGCGCGTGGCGCAACAACCTGCGCGAGGGCGACGTGATCGTGGCCGCCAACAGCGGCGAGTTCCGCGACCTGGCCGGGTTCCGCGATACATTGGCCGACGAGCCGAGGCAACTGGTGCTGCAGGTTTCACGTCGCGGACGCATCGGTAACCTCATGATGGAGTGAACCGGCAGCGCCCGCCGGCCCCCGTTCGCGGCGCGCGTGCGCCCACGACCCCTGGAGACCCACCGATGACCCCGACTTCCACCGACAACCTGAAAGCCAACCTCGGCCAGGCCGGCGGCCACCTCAAGGCCGCGGCCGCCGATGCCGGCACCGCGATCAAGAACGCCGCCGGCGTCGCCGGCGACGAACTCAAGCTGGGCCAGGCGGCGGTGAAGGCCGACCTTGCCGACTCCGCGCTCGCCGGCATCGCCGCGTTCGAGGAAGGCGGCGCCGCCGCGAAGGAACAGATGGACGCGCTGATGGACAAGGGCCGCGACCTGATCGACAGCGCCGCCGACCTGATCCGCGAGCGCCCGATCGCGTCGTTCGGCGTGGCCTTCGCCGCCGGCTTCATCATCGCCAAGCTCGCCCGCGGCAGCGCCAAGTAAGCCGCGTCGCCGGACGTGACCGGGGATACCGGACAGGCCGACGCACGGGCGCAAGGCGAGGGCGGCGCGCGCAAGCCCGCCGGCATCGACGAGACCGTGCGCGCGATCGGCAGCGAGGGCAAGGCCACGCTTGATGCCGCGCGCGACACCGGCCGCGCGCTGCGCCAGTTGGCCTCGGCCGACTTCGCGCTCGCGCGCAGCGCGCTCGGGCGCGCGCTGGCGTGGACCGCCGTGGCGATCGTGTTCGGCGCCTCGTCTTGGCTGCTGGCGATGGGCGCGCTGATCGCCCTGCTGCAGGCCTTCGGGCTGTCATGGCTGGCCTCGATCGCCTGCGCCGCGGCGCTCAGCCTGGCGGTGACCGGCCTGGCGATCTGGCGCGTGTCGGTGTTCTTCGACCTCGCCGGCATGCATGCGACGCGTCGCCAGCTGGCACGCCTGGGGCTGTTCAACGAA
>JAIUOJ010000030.1 GCA_020161335.1 Pseudomonadota bacterium | reverse complement strand
GCGGCCTCGAGCGTCAGCGGCGCCTCCAGCTCCCCCGTCGCCTCCAGCAGGCCGGCGGCGACGATGAGTTCGGCAGCCGGGGAGAGGGTAGGCATGATCGGGACTTCCTGGCCGGTCGTGAAGCCAACGGCAGCGCGGGACGACGGCGGGAGCGTCGCGGCCCGCGCGAGTCGGCGACATGCAGCAAAACAACGGGAACGACGTTGCCGCGAGGACAGGCATCCGCCCGTGATGCGCCGCCGTCCCGGGCGGGATGCGCTCGCGGGATGCCTGCGACGACGATGCATGCGTGCGCGGCGAAGGCCGCCGCATCGCGAACCGGTATGCTGCCGGCAGCTTTCTTCGCGACCATTGCATGTCCATCGTCCTCACCCCGTTCGCGCGCCGTCGCCTGTTTCCCGCCGACGGGCGTCGCACCGCGATCCTCGACTGCACGCCCGTGGAGTTCACGCAGCGCCTCAACGACGAAGCGCCGGTCGCGGTGCTGGAGGGCTATGCGCCGTTCTGCCGCCTGCACGTACATCGCAACTGGACGTCGACGCGCTGCTCGGTGCTGGCGATCGCCGACGACAACCGCGGCCACCTGCGCAGCGCCTACGAGGCGCGTTCGCGCGAGGAGCTGCCAGTGCTGGTGCGCTGGTTCGAGGGCATCGAGCCGCCTGTGGCGAACTACCTGGTGCCGATCCTCTACAGCCGCGAACAGCTGGCGAAGGAGGGCACGCCGATCGACGGCGAGTGGGGCATCGTCGGCTGCCTGTACACGATGCTCCCGGAAGAGATGCCGATGGCGCCGGTGACGATGATGCGCAACGCGCTCGGCGTCGAGGAAGGCGGCTCGGGCGTGCCCCTGGATCGCGAGGCATATCGCAAGGCGGTCGCGTTCTGGGACGGTCATGCCAACTGGCGGCCTTAGCGCGCTTCCCCGCCACGATTCCGGGTGGAGGAGGTCCATTTTCGACCAGAAGCGGACATGGTGACCGACCAGACAGCTTGGTTTGGGTCAATTTCATCCCTGGATGGCGCGGAGGCTGACCCGCTTGGCAAGCGCTTCGGCGCTTTCCTTTCGTTCGCTGTAGCGATCAACGAGGTATGGCGAGACATCACGGGTCAGTAGCGTGAATTTCATGAGCTCTTCCATGACGTCAACGACGCGGTCATAGAACGCGGAAGGCTTCATGCGCCCATCTTCATCGAACTCGTTGAAGGCCTTCGCGACCGAGGACTGGTTGGGGATCGTGATCATGCGCATCCAACGTCCAAGCACACGGAGCTGATTAACCGCATTGAAGGACTGCGAACCACCAGAGACTTGCATGACGGCCAGTGTCTTGCCCTGCGTTGGCCGCACCGAGCCTTGGGACAACGGAATCCAGTCGATCTGCGCTTTCATGATGCCGCTCATGGAACCGTGTCGCTCGGGTGAGCTCCAGACCATGCCCTCTGACCATTGCACTAGTTGCCGCAGTTCCTGCACCTTCGGATGCGTGTCGGGCTCCGCATCAGGAAGAGGCAGGCCTGTCGGATCGAAAAGCCGGGTCTCGGCCCCCATTGCCTGAAGTAGCCGGGCCGCCTCGAGTGCGAGCAGATTGCTGTATGACCGCTTCCTCAGCGATCCGTAGAGCAAAAGAATCCTTGGGGCGTGCGTAGCGAGCGCGGTCGTGGATAGACGGTCAACCTCCGGCACATGGAACATTTCGGCCGAGAGATTGGGCAGATCGCCAAGATCAGGCATGAGGTTTTCCAAGGAGCGTATGGATCGTGGCGCCCAGCGCCGCCCCGATGGCCTGCGCGACAACGAAGGCGGGCACATCGCCCGGCGAAATGCCGGCGAAGCTGTCGCTGAACATGCGTCCGAAAGCTGCTGCAGGATTGGCGAATGACGTCGATGAAGTGAACCAATAGGCCGCACCGATGTATGCGGCCACCATCACGGCGACACGGGAGGCGGGTGCCCGGAGTACCACAAGCAACAAACCGGCTGTTGCAACCATCTCACCCAGCCATTGGCCTGCACCAGTTCGCACTTTCGCGGAGAGCTCCAGCAACGGAAGATCGAACATGGCATTCGAAAGCAAGGCGCCGCAGAGCGCACCCGCGAGTTGGACAAGGATGTATGACGGCAACAGTATCCAAGGCAGTTCGCCACGCGCAGCCATGACGCCACTGACCGCCGGATTCATGTGTGCGCCACTGATCGGACCGAACACCTCGATGAGGATGTAGAGCCCGCCGAAGGTTGCCAGCGTGTTGGCTAGCAAGGCGACGGCGTCGTTTCCACCCGCGAGACGCTCGGCCATGATCCCCGAGCCCACCACTGTCACCAGCAGCAGGCCCGTCGCCACGAACTCGGCAAAGAGGCGCTGGTGAATCATTCAGCGCCGACGCGTCCGATTTCACCCAGTTTTGCCTGAGCAGCCAGACGATCAAGACTTTGGAATGGCAGCGAGAGTAGCAACTCGATGCGACGACGCAACGTGGCGAACGCTGCTGTATAAGCCCGACGACGATCGTCTTCGTTACCTGTGGCTGCTACCGGGTCGGGTACACCCCAATGTGCGAGCGCAGGGTGACCCAGCCATACCGGGCACGCCTCTCCAGCGGCGTTGTCGCAGACCGTGATGACGATGTCCATCTCGGGTGCGCCTGCCACTGCAAACTCGTCCCAGTTCTTGCTGCGCACCTTGCTGGCGTCATAGCCGATGGCCTCGGCAAGCTGCCTTGCCATCGGCTGGACCTCGCCGCCGGGATGACTGCCTGCGCTATAGGCCGTGAACCGGCCTTGGCCCAGAACATTGAGAATCGCCTCGGCCATGATGCTGCGCGCGGAGTTTCCAGTGCAAAGAAACAGCACGTTGTAGGTCTTCTCGGTCATGATATTTCTCGGGAAATTCGGATCAACGGAGCTTCTTCTTGACTGCCGGCGTGCAGGACTTCCCGCCACAGCAGTTCTCCGTCAGAAAGCCGATGAGACCGTTCATGCGGTCATAGTCGGCGCGTATCCGGATGACTCTTCCTTCCCGCTCGTCAGTCACAAGTCCCGCTGCACGCAACTGATTCAAATGTGCAGTGAGGGTTGCCGGCTGCAAGTCGAGCTGATCGCGCAATTCGCCAACGGCCATGCCACCCGGGCCCGCCTGTACAAGAGCCCGGTAGGCGGCAAGCCGATGGTCGTGCGCGAGCGCACGAAGCGCTTGAACGGTCTGGGGCGTATCCATATTTCCATATTTCCGGAATATTGGAATTATTGCAACCCATCATTGCAGTTGGATGACCGCTTCGGGTCGAAGACAGCCGTTGCCGGAAAACAAGAACGGGCGCCTCTCGGCGCCCGTTCCGTGTTGCAACGGTGATCGGCGAAGCGATCAGTAGCGGTAGTGCTCCGGCTTGTACGGGCCGGCAACCGGCACGCCGAGGTAATCGGCCTGGTCCCTGGTGAGCGTGGTCAGCTTCACGCCGATCTTCTCCAGGTGCAGGCGCGCGACTTCCTCGTCCAGCTTCTTCGGCAGGATGTACACCTTCGGGTCGTAGAAGTCCTTGTTCGCCCACAAGTCGATCTGCGCCAGCGTCTGGTTCGAGAACGAGTTCGACATCACGAAGCTCGGGTGGCCGGTGGCGCAGCCGAGGTTCACCAGGCGGCCTTCCGCCAGCAGGAACATGGCGTTGCCGTTGGGCAAGATGAACTTGTCGACCTGCGGCTTGATGTTGACCTGCTGCACGCCCGCCAGCGCCTTGAGCGCGTCGACCTGGATCTCGTTGTCGAAGTGGCCGATGTTGCAGACGATGGCCTGGTCCTTCATCGCCGTCATGTGCGCGACGGTGATGATGTCCTTGTTGCCGGTGGTGGTGACGTAGATGTCGGCGCGGCCGAGGGTGTCCTCGACGGTGGTCACCTCGTAGCCTTCCATCGCCGCCTGCAGCGCGCAGATCGGGTCGATCTCGGTGACGATGACGCGGGCGCCATAGGCGCGCAGCGAGTCGGCGCAGCCCTTGCCGACGTCGCCGTAGCCGCAGACCACCGCGACCTTGCCGGCCAGCATCACGTCGAGCGCGCGCTTGAGGCCGTCTGCCAGCGATTCGCGGCAGCCGTACAGGTTGTCGAACTTCGACTTGGTGACCGAGTCGTTGACGTTGATCGCAGGTACCAAGAGCTTGCCTTGCTCGGCCAGCTGGTAGAGGCGGTGCACGCCGGTGGTGGTCTCTTCGGAGACGCCCTTCCAGTCCTTGACCACGCGCGTCCAGTAGCCCGGGCGCTCTTTGGCGACGCGCTTGAGCAGGTTCTTGATGACCTGCTCTTCATGGCTGCCCGAGGCGCTGTTGACCCAGCTCTCGTCGCCCTGTTCCAGCTCGTAGCCCTTGTGGATCAGCAGGGTCACGTCGCCGCCGTCGTCGACCACCAGCTCCGGGCCGGTGAGGGTGCCGTCGGCGAGGGTGAAGGTCAGCGCGTCGAGCGTGCAGTCCCAGTATTCCTCCAGGGTCTCGCCCTTCCACGCGAACACCGGCGTGCCGCTGGCGGCGATCGCGGCGGCCGCGTGGTCCTGGGTCGAGAAGATGTTGCACGAGGCCCAGCGCACGTCGGCGCCGATGTCCTTGAGCGTCTCGATCAGCACCGCGGTCTGGATCGTCATGTGCAGCGAGCCGGTCACGCGCACGCCCTTGAGCGGCTTGGTGGCGGCGTGCTTCTTGCGGATCGACATCAGGCCCGGCATCTCGTGCTCGGCGATGTCCAGTTCCTTGCGGCCCCAGTCGGCCAGCGAGATGTCGGCGACCTTGTAGTCGCCCTCGGTCGAGAAGGTCTTCAGTTGTGCGTTCATGTGGTGCTCCGTCGTTGGGAATCCGCGTGGGATTCGCAGTAACGGGCGCCGTTGTCGCAGTGGAACCATGCCGAGCCTGGCCGTGCATCCACGGTCGCAGCGCCCCTCGACAGGCGCGAAATTATATCGCTTCCTACGGATGGAAGGATGAAATCCGGCCGGGGACACGCCCGACGTGACCATTGCCACGGGGGGCGGGCGCCGTCTCGGACTATCCTGCGACGTTCAGGCGCCGGGCGGACCCGGCCTGGGGCTTGCCCGTCGCGGCGCTACGCGGCCTGGGACTGCGCCTGCCCGGCATCCAGCGAGACCATGAACTGGTCGTGGATCGCCTGGCCGAGGTCGATCAGGCGCGCCATCGCGTCCTGCAGGTGCGGCTCCAGCCCGCGCGCGATGACGTCGTCGATGCGCGCGTAGCGCGACTGCGCCGAGAGGGCCCCGGCCAGGCGCACCACTTCCAGCGACTCGCCGCCGGTCATCGAGCGCAGCACGTCGTGCAGGGTGTTGAGGCAGGTCTGCAGCGAGCGCGGGTTGACGTCGCGCAGCAGCATCAGGTCGGTCACGCTGCGCGGCGTGACCGATTCGCGGTACAGCCGGCGATAGGTCTCGAACGCGGACTGCGATTGCAGCAGCGCGCTCCACTGGAAGTAGTCGACGGCGTCGCGCGCTTCGCCGGACTCGTCGATCTCGCCGTCGCTGCCGACCACGTCGAGCAGGCGGATCGCCCACTCCGCGCGCTCGATGAAGGCGCCCAGCTGCAGGAACTGGTAGGCCTCGCCGCGGCCGAGGGTGCCGATGGTGACGCCGCGGAAAGAAGCCGAGCGCGACTTCACCCACTCGACGATGTTGCTGATGCCGTCGCTGCGCACGCCGCCCCAGGTGCGCCGGCGGATGTCGAGCCAGGAGGTGTTGAGGTCCTCGTACATCTCGGCGGTGATCGCCACCCGCTGCGCGCGCGCGTTCTCGCGCGCGGCGTGCAGGCAGCTGTGGATCGAGGAGGGGTTGTCGGGCGAGAGCAGCAGGTGGCGCAGCACGCCGTCGGCCTCGATCGCGCCGTGGGCCTCGAGGTAGTCGTTGCCGGCGCCGAGCGCGTCGAGCGCGCGCCGCCACGGCGCCGCCTGCGCCTTGCCGCGGTCGTAGCGCTCGGGGAGCATCGCGATGCGCAGGGCGAGGTCGACCAGTCGCGCGGTGTTCTCCGCACGCTCCATGTGGCGCGAGACCCAGTACAGGTCGTTGGCGGTCCGGCACAACATCAGAGGGCGTGCCTTCCGCGGTCGCACCCGCCGCGCGGCTTCGCCGCCCTGCGGGCCGTGCCTGTCCGCGCACGGCGCGGCGTCATCACTCGGTCACGTATCGGCATACGTTTCCTCCTTCTTCCTTGCGCCACGCGCGGACAGGCGCGGCGCGTCATGTTCGACCACGGACGACACGCCCTACACCCCCCAATCCGACTCCAGCACCCAGGTGTCCTTGGTGCCGCCGCCCTGCGAGGAGTTCACCACCAGCGAACCTTCCTTCAGCGCCACGCGCGTGAGGCCGCCGGGCACCACGCGGATCTGCTTGCCGCTGAGGATGTAGGGACGCAGGTCGATGTGGCGCGGTGCCAGCCCGCTCTCGACGAAGGTGGGGCAGGTGGACAGCGACAGCGTCGGCTGCGCGATGTAGTTGCCCGGGTCGGCGAGGATGCGCAGTCGGAACTCCTCGATCTGCTGCTTCGTCGATGCCGGCCCCACCAGCATGCCGTAGCCGCCGGCGCCGTGGACTTCCTTCACCACCAGCTCGGGCAGGTGGTCGAGCGTGTACTGCAGGTCCTCGGGCTTGCGCAGCACGTAGGTGGGCACGTTGAGCAGGATCGGTTCCTCGCTCAGGTAGAAGCGGATCATGTCCGGCACGTAGGGGTACACCGACTTGTCGTCGCCCACCCCCGCGCCCGGCGCGTTGGCCAGGGTCACCTTGCCGGCCTTGTAGGCGTTGAACAGGCCCGGGATGCCGAGCAGCGAATCCGGCCGGAACACGGTGGGGTCGAGGTAGTCGTCGTTGATGCGCCGGTAGATCACGTGCACGCGCTGCGGGCCGCGCGTGGTGCGCATGTAGACCATGTCGTCGCGCACGAACAGGTCCTGGCCCTCGACCAGCTCCACGCCCATCTGCTGGGCGAGGAAGGCGTGCTCGAAATAGGCGGAGTTCGCCGCGCCCGGGGTGAGCACGGCCACGGTGGGATTGTCGACGCCCACCGGTGCCGCCTCGCGCAGGATCTCCAGCAGCATGTCCGGGTAGCGTTCCACCGGCGCGATCTGCTGGCGGCCGAACAGCTCGGGGATCAGGCGCGCCATCATGCGCCGGTTCTCGAGCATGTACGACACGCCCGAGGGCACGCGCAGGTTGTCCTCGAGCACGTAGTACAGGCCATCGCCGGCGCGCACCAGGTCGATGCCGGAGATGTGCGAATACACGCCGCCCGGCACCTGCACGCCGATCATCTGCTGCAGGTACTCGCTGTTGTCGACGACCAGTTCGGTGGGGATCCGCCCCTCGCGCAGGATGCGGCGCTCGCCGTAGACATCGGACAGGAACAGGTTGAGCGCCAGCACGCGCTGGCGCAGCCCGGCCTCGAGCATGCGCCATTCGCTGGCGGGCAGGATGCGCGGCGCGAGGTCGAACGGGATCAGGCGCTCGTTGCCGGCTTCCTCGCCGTACACGGTGAAGGTGATGCCGACGCGGTGGAAGGAGATCTCCGCCTCGCGCCGCTTCTGCTCGATCTCGCTCTCGGGCGTGCAGCGCAGCCACTCATCGAACGCGGCGTAGTGCGCGCGGACGCTTCCCTGCGCGTCGTGCATCTCGTCGTAGCCTGGCGACATCGGCGGCCCGCTTCCCTTTGGGGGTGGAGACAGGGCAGGAATAGCATGCCGCCGGGGATGTGCCTAGATATTGCGGCGCACCATGCCGATGGCCTACAGTCCACGGGATACGAAGGGCCGCGCGAGCGGCCCTTCGCGCGTCGGCGGCCGGGCCATGCCCAGGGCATCCACAGGAAATGAACGCGGGCGTGCGCACCATGCAGCCCGTTTCCGCCCTGCAGGACCGCCATGCCGTTGATCCGTTGCCTCGTCGCCTGCTGTCTCCTCGCACTGGCCGGTTGCCAGCGCCCGCCCGAGGCCGGGCCGGGCGATGCAGGCATCGCCGAACCGCCCGCGCCCGCCGACGCCGCGACAGCGGCCGGCGCCGACGCCCCGGCGGACGAACCCGGGACCGCCGGCGAGATCGACTTCCCGACCATCCCGCGCATCGTGGTGCCCGACATCGTCGGCATCGGCCCGGCGCAGCGCGCGCTCGAGGGCGCCATGCAGTCGATCCTCGATCCGATGGCCGGCATCCGCGTGCGCCCGGCGAACTGCGGCACCGACGGCGCGCTGGTGACCGATGCGGGCATCACCAGCGTCGACGGGCACGGCAACGTGCTGCGCAACGGCGACGCCGGCATCTTCCGCATCGCCGCCGACGGCTCCGGCACCGCGAACTACGGCGGCGGCATCATCACGCTCAACGCCGATGGCAGCGGGACGATCAACGGCAGCGGCGAGGCGGGCGGCGACGACGCGATCATCACCGTCAATGCCGATGGCTCGGGCACCTACAACGGTCGCTACGGCATCATCTCGCTCGACGGCAAGGGGGCCGGCACCTGGAACGGCGACGGCGGCCTGATCACCAACAACGGCGACGGTTCGGGCAGCTGGAACGGCCCGTTGGGGCTGGTCCGGATCGAAGCCGACGGCTCGGGCACGTGGAACGGGCCGCACGGGCTGGTCGTCAACCATGGCGATGGCAGCGGCCGCGTCGGCACGCCGGGGCGCGAGGTGGCGATGGCGCCGATCCCGAAGCTGGCGCCTGAAGGCCGGTTCCCGCCGCTGGGCCGGTTCGCGCCCCCGGGCGCGCCCTGCGGCTTCGTGATCACGCTCGACGATCGCGTGCTGTTCGACTTCGACAAGTCGGACGTCCGCGCCGACGCATCGCAGGTGCTCGACACGCTGGGCGCAGCGCTGGCCAAGGTGCAGGCGCGCGGCATCGAGGTCGGCGGTCACACCGATGCCAAGGGCAGCGACGATTACAACCAGTCGCTGTCGGAACGACGCGCGCAGGCGGTGGTGGAGGCGCTGCGCCGGCGCGGCGTGGCGACCGACATCGTCGCCAGGGGCTACGGCGAATCGAAACCGGTGGCGCCGAACGACATCGACGGCCAGGACAATCCGGCCGGGCGCCAGCTCAACCGGCGGGTGGAAATCTTCGTGCGCGCCTGAGGCGGGCGCGGGCACGACACTTTCGCAACACGAACCACGGGAGGGACACGATGCAGCAGGCAACGACACGGGCAATGGCGAGGCGGGCGGCGGCGGTGGCGCTCGCGGGGCTGGTGGCACTGGCGGGGTCGCTGCCGGTGGCCGCGGACGATTTCGGCCTGTCGTACGACGTGGAGCGCGTACCCGCGACGCAACTGTCCGTCGCCGATTGCGTGGCGGCGATCCGGCGCGCGTCGGATGCGGAAGGTTTCACGACCCGCAGCCAGCAGGACCAGGGCAGGGTCGCGTTGTTCGTCTCCGGCCCGGGCGGCGATGGCAAGGCGCTGGTGGCGTACTGCATCCAGGCCGGCACGCGCACGGTCTGGGTGGTGCAGATGCTGGACTACGCGGGGCCGGGCAACGCCGCGTCCGAACGCGTGACCCGTCAGGTCGCCGCCGAACTGCGCCGCGCAGCGGGGATGCCCGGCAAGCGCTAAGGCCCCGCGTGCCGCGACGGGCGGGGGCCCTGGCCGGAAACGGAAATGGGCCGCTTGCGCGACCCATTTCCGGTGCCATGCCTGTTTCGCGCCTGGCGCCGCGTGCGGGCGCCAGGCGAGGCGGCGGCATCACTTCAGCTTCGCGGCCTTCTTCAGCTCGTCGGCCTTGTCGGTCTTCTCCCACGAGAAGGCGGTGGCGGTGTGCTTCTTGCCGGCGCCGTCGACGTAGCTGACTTCCTTCGGCTTGCGGCCGAAGTGGCCGTAGGCGGCGGTCGGCTGGTAGATCGGGTGCTCGAGGTCGAGCATCTTCGTGATGCCGTACGGACGCAGGTCGAAGTGCTTGCGGATCAGCTTCTCGATCACGTCGTCGCCGACCTTGCCGGTGCCGAAGGTGGTGACCGAGATCGAGGTCGGCTCGGCCACGCCGATCGCGTAGGAGACCTGCACTTCGCACTTGTCGGCCAGGCCGGCGGCGACGATGTTCTTGGCGACGTAGCGCGCGGCGTAGGCAGCGGAACGATCGACCTTCGACGGATCCTTGCCCGAGAACGCGCCGCCGCCGTGGCGGGCCATGCCGCCGTAGCTGTCGACGATGATCTTGCGGCCGGTCAGGCCGCAGTCGCCCACCGGGCCGCCGATCACGAACTTGCCGGTCGGGTTGATGTGCACCTTGTTCTTGGCCAGCGCGTCCAGCCACTTCTTCGGCAGCACCGGCTTGAGGATGTGCTCGCGCACCGCCTCCACCAGGTCCTTCTGCTTGATGTCCGGGTCGTGCTGGGTGGACAGCACCACGGCGTCGAGGCCGACGATGTCGTGGCCGTCGTAGCGCAGGGTGACCTGCGACTTCGCGTCCGGGCGCAGCCACTTGAGCTTGCCGTTCTTGCGCACCTTGGCCTGCTGCTCGACCAGGCGGTGGCTGTAGTACAACGGCGCGGGCATGAATTCCGGCGCCTCGTTGCAGGCGTAGCCGAACATCAGGCCCTGGTCGCCCGCACCCTGTTCCTCGGGCTTCTTGCGGTCGACGCCCTGGTTGATGTCGGGCGACTGCTTGCCGAGCATGTTGATGATCGCGCAGGTATGGCCATCGAAGCCGACGTCGGAGTTGTTGTAGCCGATGTCGTTGATCACCTTGCGCGCCAGCGCCTCGATGTCGACCCACGCGGTGGTGGTGACTTCGCCGGCGACGATCGCCGCGCCCGTCTTCACCAGCGTCTCGCAGGCCACGCGCGCGCGCTTGTCCTGCGCGAGGATCGCGTCGAGGACGGCGTCGGAGATCTGGTCGGCGATCTTGTCCGGATGGCCTTCCGAGACCGATTCGGAGGTGAAGAGGTAGCTGGACATCGACTATATCCTTCAATACGGATGAAAAGATGGCCGCGCATGATACACGGCCCGGGCCCGGGGTGCATCCTGCCGTCGGAGGCGTTCGCCGGGGGTTAATCCGTGCCGGGTGGTCGCGAAGCGAACGCGGCGCGGCGCATCGGGCGGCCAGCGACGGCGCGCCGGGCCGCCTCCTCGACGCTGGTGCCGGCGCGACGCGGGTGAACCCTACCTCGGCGCGCGTTGGCGGCGCGCGGCTGCACGCCCGTGCATGCCTCTAGAATCGCGGCATGGACTCCGTCACCCAGATCCTCCTCGGCGCCTCCGTTGCGGGCGCCGTCGTGCCGGCCGCGCATCGTCGCGCCGCGATGTTGGCCGGCGCCGCGCTCGGCACCCTGCCGGACCTCGATTCGTTCCCGATCCAGCTGTTCACCGACGATCCGGTCGCGCTGATGACCCTGCACCGCGGCTTCAGCCATTCGCTGTTCGTGCTGCCGCTGGTGGCCTGGGCGATCTGGGCCTTCTACCGAGGACGGGGCGGGCGCGTGGCCGAATCGCCGCGCCGCTGGTTCTGGGCGATCCAGCTCTCCCTGGTGACGCATCCGCTGCTGGACGCGTTCACCGTCTATGGCACGCAGCTGCTGTGGCCGCTGGCGACGCCGCCGGTGATGTGGTCGAGCGTGTTCATCATCGATCCGGGCTACACGCTGTGGTTGCTGCTGGGCGTGGTGGTCGCGATTTTCGCAGGCACGAAGCCCGTGGCCGGGCGCGCGCTGGTGGCCGGACTGGTGCTGAGCACCGCCTACCTCGGCTGGTCGCTGGTGGCCAAGGCGGTGGTCGAGCGCGAGGCCGCGCGTTCGCTGGCTGCGCTGGGCTTGCAGGATGCGCCGCGCTTCTCGGTGCCGATGCCGTTCAACACCCTGTTGTGGCGGGTGGTGGCGATGACGCCGGACGGCTTCGTCGAAGGCGAGCATTCGCTGGTGGCCGACGCGCGCTCGATCGCATTCCGACACCATGACTCCGACACCGAAGCGCTGGCACAGGTGGCAGGGTTCCCCGCGGTGCGGCGCCTGGCCTGGTTCAACCGCGGCTTCATGAAGGCGCAGGTGCGCGACGGCCAGCTGGTGCTGAGCGACCTGCGCATGGGCGCCGAGCCCGACTACAGCTTCAACTTCGCCGTGGCCGAGCGCGATGGCGCGGGCTGGCGTGCAATCCCGCCGCAGCAGCTGGCGTGGCCTTGGGAGGCGCGTCGTCGCCTGGGGCAGATGTGGGACCGCATCTGGACCGAGCCTCCGGCCGAGGGCGGCGTGCAATGAACCCGTCGGGCGAGCGCGACGGGTCGCCCGACGAGGTGTCGCTCGCCGACGTGATGCGTCGCGCACGCGCAGCGCCGACCGAGGCGGCGCGCATTGCGATCCTCCATGAAGAATTGCGCAAGCTCGATCCGGAGCGCGCCGAAGTGCTGATGCAGCAGTGGCGCAGGCGCCAGCAGCGCCGCGGCTCGCTTGGCGGCACCGTGCAGGCGGGTGACGGGCGGCGTGCGTGGTGGTGGCTCGGCCTGCTCGCGCTGGCTGCACTGGCCGCGCTGGGGTGGTGGCTGGCTCAGCCCGGGAACCAGTAGCGCGTGAAGTGGAAGAACACGGGCGCGGCGAACACCACCGAGTCCATGCGATCCATCATCCCGCCGTGGCCTTCGATCATCCGGCCCCAGTCCTTGGCGCCGAGGCTGCGCTTGACCGCCGACAGCGCCAGCCCGCCGCAGACGCCGGCCATCACGATGACCGTGGACATGCCCGCCGACTGCAGCGGCGTGAACGGCGTCATCCACCACAGGGCGGTGCCGATGCCGATCGCGGCCAGCCCGCCGCCGACCAGGCCTTCCACCGTCTTCGACGGACTCACGGCCGGCGCCAGCTTGTGGCGGCCGAACAGCTTGCCGAACACGTACTGCATCACGTCGCTGATCTGCACCACCAGCATCAGGTAGAGCAGCAGCAACTGGCCCTGGCCCGGCGGGGCGTCCGGATGCAGGATCATCAGCGCAGGCGCGTGGCTGATGCAGTAGATCGCCACCATCGTGCCCCACTGGATCTTGGTGGTGCGCTCGAGGAAGTCGTTGGTGTCGCCGCCGAACACCGCCAGCACCGGCAGCGCGAGGAACGCGTAGACCGGGATGAAGATCGCGAACAGGCCGTACCACTGGTCGTGGATCAGCCAGTACTGCAGCGGGATCAGCACGTAGAACGCCGCCACCAGCGGCAGGTGGTCGCCGGCGCGCGTGGGCGTGAGGGTGATGAACTCGCGCAACGCGAAGAACGAGATGAAGGCGAACACCAGCAGGGTGGCGATCGGCCCGATCGCGAAGCAGGTGCCGAGCACGGCGACCATGCCCCACCACGCGCGCACGCGGGCGTTGAGGTTCTGCACCGTGGCGCCGCCGCCGTCGGCGCCGCGGCGCGACAGCAGCCAGCCCACGGCGGAGGCGACCAGCAGCAGGCCGATGATGCCGGCGAAGACGTACAGGGCTTTCGTCTGCGGGGTCATGCCATGGCCTCCACCGCCGCGCGTGCGCGCGCCAGGAAAACGTCGCGTGCCTCGCCCGCGACCCGCGACAGCGACGCGCCGAAATTGACGTTGCAGTACAGCGGCAGCGGCAGCGGTACCAGCGCACCCTTGGGCAGGCTGCGATGCAGGGTGTCGAGGTACACCGGCACCAGCTCCACGTGGGGATAGGCGTTGGCCAGGGTGAACAGGCCGCCCTTGAACGCCTGCGGCAGGCGTTCGGCGCTGCGCGTGCCCTCCGGGAACAGGATCAGCGAATCGCCCTGGTCCAGCGCCGCGCGCACCGGCGCCAGCGGATCGGCGTCGGCCTGTTCGCGCTTGCGGTCGATCAGGATCGCGCGCAGCACTTCGCCGGACAGCCATTGGCGCAGGCCGGGCTTGTCCCAGTAGTCGCGCGCGGCCACGGGACGCACCTGCGCGCGCTGCGATGGCGCGAGCGCGGACCAGATCGCCACGGTGTCGAGGTGGCTGGTGTGGTTGGCGAAGTACAGGCATTGCCCGGTTGGCGGCGCGACCCGCCACTGCGCGCGTGCGCCCACGAGGGTGCGGGTGAACCCGACGAGGCCCGCGCCGGCCAGCCGCGCGATCATGCGCGCGCCTGCAGCTGGCGCGCGATGCGCCGCAGGCGCCGCCCGCACGTGACCGCCGCGCCGACCACGAGCAGCCACGCGCAGCCCAGCAGGGCATGGCGGCTGTCGTGCCACAGGGCCTCGAACGGCGCCACCACGCAGGCCAGGGTCATCAGCGCCATGCGGTGCTGCTTGGCCATCGGCCCGCTGAAGTCCTGCGCCAGGCCGAGCGCGCCGCCCAGGGTACGGATGTAGGCGGTGAGCGCCGCCAGCAGCGCGCCCAGCCAGCCCAGCCACGGCGCGCCCGCGCTGTAGCCCAGCGCGACGATCAGCACGCTGTCGGCGACGCGGTCGGGCACTTCGTTGTACAGCGCGCCGGTGGCCGTGGACTTGCCGCCCTCGACCGCCACCATGCCGTCGAACAGGTTGCACAGCAGGCGCAACTGGATGCCCACCGCGCACAGCCACGCGCCCCACGGCGGCAGCCACAGCAGCGCGGCCGCGCCCGCGGCGGCGAAGACGATGCTCAGCACCGAGATCGCGTTGGGCGTCAGCGGCGAACGCGCGAGCGCCGCGGCGATCTTCTGCACCCACGCGCTGCCGCGGGCCTTGATCGGCCGACGCGACGACTCCGCCGCGGATCCCTCTGTCGCCATGCGTCCTGTCCCCGGCCGGCCCGCGATGGCGGGTGCGATGTGGTGATCTTCGATGCTCGGTCGCGCGCTGGCAAGCGATCCGGCGGCGCTCAGGCCGCTACCGGCAGGTCCGGGGCGACGCCGGCGACCAGCGCGTCGAAGTAGTCGCGGGTCAGGCGCAGTTGCGCTTCGGCGCTGTCGGCACGGTTGACCACGTGGCGGAACGCGGCGCGCTGTTCGTCGGAGGATTCGGGCCGGTCCTTCGCGTACCAGCCCAGGTGCTTGCGCGCGATGCGCACGCCGGCCTGCTCGCCATAAAACGCGTGCAGGGCGTGCAGGTGGCCGAGGAGGAGGTCGCGGACCTCGACCAGCGACGGTGCGGGCAGGCGCTCGCCGGTGGCGAGGAAATGCGCGATCTCGCGGAAGATCCACGGCCGGCCCTGCGCGGCGCGACCGACCATCACCGCGTCGGCGCCGGTGTGGCGCAGCACGTCGCGCGCCTTGTCCGGCGAGTCGATGTCGCCGTTGGCGATCACCGGGATGCGCAGCTCGGCCTTGATCGCGGCGATGGTGTCGTACTCGGCATGGCCGGTGTACTGCTGGTCGCGCGTGCGCCCGTGAACGGCCAGCGCGGCGATGCCGCAGTCCTGCGCGATGCGCGCGATCACCGGGGCGTTGCGTCGATCCGGCGCCCAGCCGGTGCGGATCTTCAGCGTCACCGGCACGTCGACGGCCTGCACCACGGCGTCGAGGATGCGCGCCACCAGCGCCTCGTCCTGCATCAGCGCCGAGCCCGCCCAGGCGTTGCAGACCTTCTTGGCGGGGCAACCCATGTTGATGTCGATGAGCTGCGCGCCGTGGCCGGCGTTGTACCTGGCCGCCTCGGCCATCACCGCCGGCACCGTGCCGGCGATCTGCACGCTGACCGGATCCGGCTCGCCCGCGTGGTCCATGCGGTGCAGCGACTTGCGGGTGTGCCAGAAGCGCGGGTCGCTGGTGGTCATCTCCGACACGGCGAGGCCCGCGCCCAGCCGCTTGCACAGCAGCCGGAACGGCTTGTCGGTGACGCCCGCCATCGGGGCGAGGATCACCGGGGGCTCGATGGCGTAGGGGCCGATGCGCATGGCGCGCATTGTCGCAGCCATGCGCCGGGCGGTGCGGCCCGGGCGGGGACCGCGAGCGGGTTGACGGGATGATGGATTGTAGGACAATCTGCATGCGAGCTTGCCGCGATGCCCCCGGGCCGCGCCGGTGCCCCAGACCCTGCCCAGGAGCCTTCCGCGATGCACGGCCACAGCGACACCAGCGCCCAGTCCTATGCCCCCGACCCGCGCAACGAGGCCGTGCTGGTCTACCTCAACGGCGAGTTCGTGCCGCGCGACCAGGCCCGCGTCTCGGTGTTCGATTCCGGCTACGTCTGCGGCGACGGGGTGTGGGAGGGGGTGCGCCTGGTCAATGGCCGCGTGGTCTCGTTCGATGCCCACGTCGAGCGCCTGTTCGCAGGCGCCGGCACCATCGCCATGGACATCGGCCTGAGCCGCGCGCAGGTCAAGGACGTGATCGTGCGCACTTTCGCCGCCAACGGCATGACCGACGGCGCGCATGCGCGGCTGATGGTCACCCGCGGGGTCAAGCGCACGCCCAACCAGGACCCGCGCTTCATCATCGGCGGCGCCACCGTGGTGTGCGTGGCCGAGTTCAAGGCGGTGTCGCCCGAGGCCAGGCGCCGGGGCCTGAAGCTGTTCACCTCGGCCTTCCGCTGCAGCGCGCCGGACGTGTTCGACCTGCGCCTGAACTCGCACAGCCGGCTCAACCTGATCCAGGCGCTGATCCAGGCGATCGACGCCGGCGCCGACGAGGCGCTGATGCTCGATCCGCACGGCTTCGTCTCCAGCTGCAACTCCACCAACTTCTTCGTGGTGCGAGACGGCGCGCTGTGGACGTCGTCCGGCCGCCATTGCTTCAACGGCATCACCCGCGCGACGATCCTGCGCCACGCGCGCGACGCCGGCCTGGCGGTGCGCGAGGGCGACTTCACCCTGGCCGAGGCGTACGCCGCCGACGAAGCCTTCGTCACCGGTACGCTCGGCGGGGTGACGCCGGTGGCGTCGATCGACGGTCGCGCGCTGCCCACGCAGGGATTCGGCCCGGTCACCGCGCGTCTGTCGGCGCTGTACCAGGACGGGATTTCCCGGGCGGACTGACGCCAGCGCGCACGCCATGCCACGCACCGCCACGCACGCCCCGCGGCTCGCCGACCACGACGGCGACGCGCTGTTCGCGCCGCTGCCGGCGCAGACCCGGCGCGACCAGGTGGTGGACGCGCTGCGCGAGGCGATCCTCGCCGGCCGGCTGGCGCCGGGCACGCAGCTGGTCGAGGCGCGGCTCGCACCGCAGTTCGGCATCGGCCGCGGCGTGCTGCGCGAGGCGATCCGCGAGCTGGTCGAGAACGGCCTCGCCGTGCACCGTCCCTATGCCGGCGCGCATGTCGCCGACGTCGATGCCGACACGCTGCGCGACGTCTACGAAGTGCGGCGCCTGCTCGAACCGCAGGCCTACCGGCGGCTGTGGCCGCAGCGCGACGCCGCGTTCCGCGACGCGCTGGCCGGCCACTACGCGGCGATGGTCGAGGCGCAGGCGCGCGGCGACCTCGGCGAGGCGATCCACGCCGAGTCGCGCTTCCACGGCCTGGCCTACGTCCGCTGCGGCAATCCGCTGATGGCGGCGAGCTGGGAGCAGATGAGCCGAAGGATCCGCCTGGGATTCGCGATCTGCCAGCGTGCGCCGGTGCCCAAGCCCGACTTCGAACGCAACCACCGACGCTTCCTCGAATGCGCGCTGGGCGACGACCTGGCGACGATGATCGGGGAAGTGGACCGCCATCTCGCGCAGGGGCTGGAGACGATCCTCGCCGCGTTCCCGCCCGCGGTCGTCGACGGCGGCTGAGCGCTGCGCGGCGTCAATCCGCCTCGAAGCGGCGCTGCAGTTCCTCGCGCGTGGGCATCGACAGCGCGGCGCCCTCGCGCTCGGTCGACAGCGCGGCGTAGCGCGCGGCGAAGGCGAGGTGTTCGGCGAACGGCGTGTTGGGGGTATGCGCCAGCGAGGCGGCAAGCGCGCCGTTGAAGGCATCGCCGGCGCCGGTGGTGTCGACCACGTCGGCGGGCGCGGCGGGGACGCGGTAGTGGTCGACCTCGTCGCCGCGGCGCTTGTCCTCGCGATGCGAGACGAACGCGCCGGCGCCACCGAGGGTGACCACCACCGTGCCGCGCGGCAGCAGGGTGCGGCACAGGCGGTGCAGGCGGGCGTCGTCGAGGCCCTGCACGTCGTCGGCATCGATGCGCTCGCCGGTGTGGCGCGCCAGCAGCGCGGCGAACTCGGTTTCGTTCGGGGTCAGCACGTCGGCCACCGCGAGCAGTTCGCGCGAACTCTCGGCGTTCGCCGGCGCCGGGTTGAGCAGGGTCTTGATGCCGGCGGCGCGCGCCAGCCGCATCGCCTCGTAGACGCTTTCGACCGGCGACTCGAGCTGCGCCAGCACGATCTTCGCGCCGGCGATCGCGTCGGCCTGGCCGGCGATGAACGCCTCCGACAGCGCGGCGTTCGCGCCCGGACCAATGACGATGCTGTTGCCGCCGGCCTCGTCGACGTAGATGCCGGCGGTGCCGGTGGGGGCGTCGCTGGCCTGCGCGCGCAGGTCGATGCCGTTGGCCGCGGCCAGCGAACGCGCGAGCTGGCCGCCGGCATCGTCGCCGAGCGCGCACACGAACACGGCATCGGCGCCGGCACGCGCCGCCGCCGTGGCCTGGTTGAACCCCTTGCCGCCGGGACCGGTGTGGTACTGGCCGATCAGGGTCTCGCCCGGGCGCGGCAGCGCCGGGCAGGTCCAGACATGGTCGACGTTGAACGAACCGACGACGACGACGCGCGGCATGGCCGTTGCGATCCTGCTCAGCTGCCGAGGTTGGTCAGCACGCCGGCGATGGTCGCCGTCATCAGCGTGGCGATGGTGCCGCCGAGCACGGCGCGCAGGCCGAAGCGGGCGAGGTCCTGGCGGCGTTCCGGTGCGAGGCCGCCGATGCCGCCGATCTGGATCGCGATCGAACTGAAGTTGGCGAAGCCGCACAGCGCGTAGGTGGCGATCAGGCGGCCCTGGTCGCTGAGCTGCACGCCCTCGACGCGGCCGTTGACGATGTCGGCCAGCTGCAGGTACGCCACGAACTCGTTGATGACCACCTTCTGGCCGATCAGCGAACCCACCGTGCCCGCATCCTGCCACGGCACGCCGATCAGCCACGCCACCGGCGCCAGCACCCAGCCGAAGATCGCGGCGAGGTCGAGCGGCTTGCCGATCGCGGCCTGGATGCCGGTGATCTCGCCGAACCAGGTCAGCGGTGCGTTGAGCATCGCGATCAGCGCGATGAACGCCAGCAGCATCGCGCCGATGTTCAGCGCCAGGCGCAGGCCGTCGCCGGCGCCGGCCGCGGCCGCGTCGATCACGTTGCTGGTGGTCTTCTCGACTTCCATCTTCACCGTGCCGCGGGTCAGCGGTTCGCCGGTTTCGGGGATCAGGATCTTGGCGATCACCAGCGTCGCCGGCGCGGCCATGATCGAGGCCGCCAGCAGGTGCTTGGCGTAGTACGCGGCCTGCTCCGGGTCGCCGCCGCCGAGCATCCCCACGTACGCGGCCAGCACGCCGCCGGCGATGTGCGCCATGCCGCCGATCATCATGGTGATGAGTTCGGATTCGGTCATGCGCGAGATGTACGGGCGCACCGTCAGCGGCGCCTCGGTCTGGCCGATGAACACGCTGGCGCAGACGCTGGTGGTCTCCGCGCCCGACACGCGCATCACCTTGGTGATCGCCAGCGCCATGATCCGCACGATGAACTGCATCACGCCCAGGTGGTACAGCACGCCCATCAGCGCCGCGAAGAAGATGATGGTGGGCAGCACCTGGAAGGCGAAGATGAACCCGTAGGTCTCGGTGTTCATCAGGCTGCCGAAGATGAAGGTGGAGCCGGCGTTGACGAAGCCCAGGATCTTCACGAAGCCATGGCCGAGCGCGTCGAACACCTCGCGCCCGCCCGGCACCAGCAGCACCAGCGCGGCGAACGCGATCTGCAGGGTGATGCCGGTGGCGACCAGGGTCCAGTCCACGCGGCGCTTGTTGTTGGAGAACAGCCAGGTCAGGCCAATCAGCACCGCCAGTCCGAACAGGCCGAAGCCGGCCTGCAGCAAAGCATCCATCCCGTTCCCCAAGGCCAGCGTCGGCAGTGACGCGGCAGACTAGAGCAGGCGCGCGCCGGCGGCAACCGGAGCGGGCCGGCGTCGCCCGCTCAGACGTCGCGGGCGATCACCCGGTTGCGGCCCGCGCGCTTGGCTTCCTGCAGGCGGCGGTCGGCGTTGCCGAGCAGGGTCGAGGCGTCGCTGCCGTCCAGCGGGAACGCGGCCAGCCCGGCGCAGAACGACAGCGCGACCGGATCGATCCCGCGCTCGGAATGGAACGGTCGTTCGGACAGCGTGCGCCGGGCCTGGTCGATGCGTTCCCACGCGCTGCCGATCGGGCAATGCAGCACCATCACGAATTCCTGGCCGCCGATGCGCGCCAGGTGCTCCTCCTCGCCGAGCATGCCGCGCAGGTGTTCGGCGATGTGGCGTACGGCACGGTCGCCGCCGAGGTGGCCGATCTCCTCGTACACGCGCTTGAAGTGGTCGAGGTCGACCAGGGCCAGCGTCAGCGAGCGGCTGTCGCGCCGCGCGGCGTCGAACATGCGCGGCAGGCGCTGCAGCAGCCAGGCGCGGTTGGGCAGGCCGGTCAGGCCGTCGCGCCCGGACAGCTCGATCAGGCGCTGCATGCGGTAGACGATCGTGCTGGTCAGCAGGGTCATGATCAGCAGCACGATCGCGCGCTGCACCTGCGAGCCGACGCTGACCGTGCCGTAGTCGATCGACATCAGCGGGCGCGGCGCCAGCACCAGCACAGCGGCGATCAGCAGTCCGTACTGGAGCAGGGCCAGGCTGCCCACGTATAGCGTGAGGCGGCCATCGTTGCGCAGCGCGGTCAGCGCGATCGCGATGAGGTAGAAACTCCACACCACCATGCTGTTCAGCCCGGCCGCCGGCTCGTTGAGCGCCAGCAGCACCAGCACGCCGGTGGTGGTGGTGATGTCGTAGGTGCCGGTGGCGTAGGGAAGCCAGCGATGGCGGCGGTGGTCGCGCGCCAGCGCCAGCCAGATCTGCGCCATGAAGTTGATGAACACCGCGGCGCCGAGGCCGATCAGCACCTCGTTGGTGTCGACCGTGCCGAACAGGCTGGCGGCCAGCGGCAGCGCCAGCACCAGCAGCGACAGCAGCGCGCGCACCTTGGCCACGAGCAGCTCGCCGCCCGCGCCGAGTTCGAGCATCACCTCGTCCGGGCGCCCGAGCAGGGTGGCCAGGACCCGCTTGAGCGATGGAGATTCCTGCACTTGCCGTCCCGTCGTGCGCGCCGTGGCGAGCATACCGGGCCGGCCGGCCCGGCGCAGCGGATCGCATAGACTGGGCGCCGTTCGGGCAGGAAGACGGGGTCGGGCATGCGCTATCGCCGCCTGGGGCGTTCGGGATTGAAGCTGTCGGCGCTGTCGTTCGGCGCCTGGGTCACCTTCGGCACGCGCGTGGGCCGCGGCGGTGCGCGCGAGCTGGTCGCGGCCGCGTGGGACCACGGCATCAACTTCTTCGACAACGCCGAGGTCTACGCGCATGGCGAGGCCGAGCGGGTGATGGGCGACGCGATCGCCGACCTGCGCCTGCCGCGCGACGGTTTCTGCGTGTCGAGCAAGGTGCGCTTCGGGTCCGTGCGGGATCCGCGGCCGACCCAGGCCGGCCTCTCGCGCAAGCACGTGCGCGACGCCTGCGACGACGCGCTCCGGCGCCTTCGGGTGGACTACCTCGACCTGTACTTCTGCCATCGCCCCGATCCGGACACGCCGATCGAGGAAACCGTGTCGGCGATGGACGACCTCATCCGCCAGGGCAAGGTGCTGTACTGGGGCACGTCGGAATGGTCGCCCGCCGAGATCCGCGAGGCCTTCCGCGTCGCCCAGGCGCACCACCTGCACGCGCCGACGATGGAGCAGCCGCAGTACAACCTGCTGCACCGCGATCGCGTCGAGCTGGCGTACGCGCCGCTCTACGCCGAGTTCGGCCTGGGCACCACGATCTGGTCGCCGCTGGCGTCGGGGCTGCTGACCGGCAAGTACAACGACGGCGTGCCCGGCGACAGCCGGCTGGGCCAGCCCGGGGACGAGGCGCTGCGCCGATCGGTGATCGGCGGCCCGGGGGAGGGACGGCTCGACAAGGTCCGTCGCTTCTGCGCGATCGCGGAGGAACTGGGCGTGGCGCCGGCACCGCTGGCGATCGCCTGGTGCCTGTCGAACCCGCATGTCTCGACCGTGCTGCTGGGCGCGAGCCGCCCGCAACAGCTGCTGCAGAACCTGGATGCGCTGGCGCTGTCGGAGCGCTTCGACGATTCGGTCTGGCGGCGGCTGGAAGCGGCGACGTCCTGACCGTTGCCCCTTGTCGCCGGCACCCCCTGGCCTGGCGGGCCTGCGCAGGACGGGGCGGGGCCATCGCCGCAGGCGAGGCCACCTGTGTCGGCCCTGTTGACAGTCAAATGATAATCATTAGCATTGTCATTCCCGATTGTTGAGGACCGCCCCGATGCTCGTGAGCCACGATCCGTCCCCGGTGTCCAGCGTGTTGTCCGACAGCGTGTCGATGCCGGCGCCCGTGCCCGCCGCGCCTGCGCCGGAGATCGACAGCCGCCGCCTGCTGCAGGGCCGGCGCGAGCTGTGCATCCGCCACGGCGGCGAGACCTACCGCCTGCGCCACACCCGCAACGACAAGCTGATCCTGACCAAATAGCTTCGCCATCCGCCGGGCAGCGCGCGCGGGCACCCCGGAATGCGCCCGCGTCGCCCGGCGGCGCCATCCCCCTTCCACAGGCCTGCAAGCCAGCCGCCGGGTTCCGCCCGTGCCGGACGCCAGCCGCCTCGATCTTCCCCACGTTCGAGACCGACGATGCGTCCCACCCTGCTTGCCGCCGCCCTGGCCCTTGCGCTGCCGCGCCTGGCCTTCGCCACCCCTGCCGCCGATGCGGTCGCCGCGCCCGGCGCCACGCTCGAGCTTGATCCGGTCGTGGTCACCGCCACCCGCACCGAACGCCAACTGGTCGACGTGCCCAACACCGTCGACAGCATCGACCGCGCGCGCATGGACGAACTGCTCGTGCGCGACCTGAAGGACCTGTTCCGCTACGAGCCGGGCATCACCGTCAGCGAGAACTTCGGCCGCTTCGGCATCGGCGACATCCGCATCCGCGGCCTCGGCGGCAACCGCGTGCGCATCCAGACCGACGGCATCGTGGTGTCCGACGCCTTCAGCATCGGCAGCTTCTCCAACGCCAACCGCAATTTCGTCGACCTCGACACGCTCAAGCGCGTCGAAGTGGTGCGCGGGCCGACCAGTTCGCTGTACGGCTCCGATGCGCTCGGCGGCATCGTCTCGTTCACCACCAGGGATCCGTCGGATTACCTGGCGGACGGCAAGGATGCCTATTTCGGCTTCAAGCTCGGCTTCGAAACCGATTGGGATGGCCTGTTCGGCGGCGCCACCGCGGCATTCGGCGGCGAGCGCTGGTCGGGACTGGTGGCGGTGAGCCATCGCCAGGGACAGGAAACCGAAAACCAGGGCGCCGTTGGCGGTACCGGCAGTGCACGCACCCTGCCCAACCCGCAGGAACGCGACGGCCGCAGCGTGCTGTCGAAACTGGTGTACGCGCCCTCGGCGAACCAGCGCTTCCGGCTGACGCTGGAAGGCAACGGAGACAACGCCGACACCGACCTGCTGACGTCGCAGGGCGTGCAGGCCCTGACTGGCGCGGACAACACACGGGTCGCCGCGCAAGATCGGCAGAAGCGCGTGCGCCTGTCCTTCGGCCACGAGATCGACGCGATCGACAGCGGCTTCGCCGATGCCATCGACTGGCAGGTCTATCGCCAGGACAGCGAGACCACGCAGTACACCGTCGAGGAGCGCACGCTGCCTGCGCCGACGCTGCGCGACATCCGCGAGCGCACGTTCGAATTCGAGCAGGCCATCACCGGTTTGCAGGTGAATGTCCGCAAGGCGTTCGACGGCGGCGCCGTCACCCACGACCTGGCCTGGGGCCTGGACGCGTCGCGCACGCAGACCGAGCAAAAACGCAATGGCCTGCGCACCTTCCCGCTGACCGGTGTGCAGACGCCGGTGATGCTGCCGGACGTGTTCCCGGTGCGCGATTTCCCGATCAGCAGGACCACCAACGCGGCGGTGTACCTGCAGGACGAGATCGCCTTCGCCGAGGGCAAGTTCCGGCTGGTGCCCGCGGTGCGCGTGGACTACTACAAGCTCGATCCGGAACTCGACGCCATCTTCGCCGAGGACAACCCGGGCGTGGCCGTGGTCGGCATCACCGAAACCAGCGTGTCGCCCAAGCTCGGCGCGGTCTGGCACTTCGCCGGCGACTGGTCGTTGTATGGCGGTTACGCGCGCGGCTTCCGCTCGCCGCCGTATGCCGATGTCAACATCGGTTTCACCAACGTGATGTTCGGTTACACCGCCATCGCCAACCCGGATCTCAAGCCGGAAACCAGCGACGGCCTCGAACTCGGCCTGCGCTTCAACGGCAAGGCCGTGCATGCCAGCCTCGCCGGCTACCACAACCGCTACGACGACTTCATCGAATCGTTCCGCTTCATCGGGTTCAACGCCGACGGGCTGATGGTGTACCAGTCGCAGAACGTCGCCGAGGCGCGCGTGTACGGCGTGGAACTGAAGGCGGGCGTGGACTTCGGTGCCTTGTCCGATGCCTGGCAGGGCTGGTCGCTGCGTGCGGCCGCGGCCTGGTCGCGTGGCGAGGACCGCACGCTGGACGAACCGCTGGCGTCGGTCGATCCGTTGACTGCCGCAATCGGCGTCGCCTACGCCGGCCAGGACTGGGGCGCCGAACTGGCCGGGCGCTTGGTCGCTCGTCGCGACCGGATGCCGACACCGCCGGCCGGCGTCACCTACTTCGAGTCGCCCGGCCATGGCGTGCTCGATCTCTACGCCCACTGGACGTTCGCGCCCGGCGCCAGGGTCAACCTCGGCGTATTCAATGTCACCGACCGCAAGTACTGGGCGTCGGGCGCGATGCCTTTGCTGAGCGACGCCAGTGCGACGCTCGACCGCTACACCGCGCCGGGCCGCAACCTTGGCGCCAGCCTTGCCATCGACTGGTAACCGGCGGATGCCTGCGTACTCCGTGCCCGTCGCGCCCGCCCATGCAAGGACGCCCCTGCCGACGCCCGGCCAGTTGGCCGCGCTGGGCGTCGTGCTGTGCCTGTACCGGCCACAGGCGGGCGGCGAACTGGCCGGCTGGTCGCAGGCGGTGCGCGCCGAAGCCGAGATCGCCCTCGACAGCGACGGCATGCACGAGAGCCTGCGCTTCTACGACGGCGACGATCGCTGCTGCTGGCGCCTGCACCTGCTGCCCGACAGCGACTTCCTGGCGTGGGAGCAACTGGCGGGCCGGCTGCCGTTGCGCAGCGATCCACAGGCAGGGATCGGCGAACGACTGCTGCGCCGGCTGGCCGGCAATGTCGGCGGCGGCTGGAGCGGCAGCATCCTGCGCCTGCACGCGCATCGTGATCGGCCCGCGCACGGCCACGCCCCGGGTTGCGTGCTCGCCGCCAGCCTCGCACCGGTATCGGCGCTGGGCGCAGCGGCCGCGCGGCGCATCGCGCTCGGCCAATGCGCCGACGCCTCGGCGCTCAGCGACGCCTGCTGTTGCGAACGTGCCGCGCGCGTCGCCGCGCAGGCAACCCGGGAGGCCACCTGGCGCCCGATCCGGCTTCCTTCCCCCCATGTTCCCGAGGACCCCCTGCCATGACGCCACGCCACCTGTTTCCCCTGTTGTCCCTGGCGCTGCTGCCGGCCGCGGCGAATGCCCAGGCCCCCACGCCCGCCGATCCGGCGAAGGACCGCGCCGCGATCCTCGCCATGCAGGGCGAATACACCGTCGATTTCGCCTTCGACGAAACCGTGCTGCTGGCCCCCGGCTACGAACGCGCGCCGGCGCAGCGCAGCGGCGGCGACGAAGTGGTCATCGTGGTCGAGGACAGTCCGACCCGGGTGGTGCTGCAGCACCTGCTGGTCGAGCAGAAGAGTGGCCACGTCACCAAGCACTGGCGCCAGGACTGGACCTACGAGGCACCGCAGCGCTGGGAATTCGCGTCCGACCAGACCTGGCGCGTGCGTGACCTCCCGGCGGAGAAGACCGCCGGCGCGTGGACCCAGTGCGTGTACGAAGTCAGCGATGCGCCGCGCTACTGCGGCACAGGCCAGTGGAACCACCGCTACGGCGTGTCGACCTGGACGTCCGACCGCACCTGGCGGCCGCTGCCGCGCCGCGAGTACACCAAGCGCGACGACTACAATGCGATGAACGTCGAGAACCGCCACACCATCACCCCGGGCGGCTGGACCCACGAGCAGGACAACACCAAGACCGTGCGCCGCGCCGACGGCAGCACCGAGCGCACGATCGCGCGCGAGTTCGGCTTCAACGATTACATCCGCACCGACGAGTTGAATTTCAAGCCGGCCTACGACTACTGGAACGCGACGAAGGACTACTGGGCGAAGGTGCGCGCGCGCTGGGATGCGCGCCTGGCCGATCCGCGCGGCCTGCACCTGAAGACGAAAGTGGACGGGATGGCCATGATCATTCCGTTGTTCACCCAG
>JAIUOJ010000029.1 GCA_020161335.1 Pseudomonadota bacterium | reverse complement strand
CCGCATGCGCAGGTCGGCGCCGATGCCGGCCACGGGCCTGCCGGGGCCGGACCAGGGCGTCACCAACGGGAGCCATGATGGCGCGCGTGCAGCTCGACAACCTGCGGAAGGTGTATCCCAACGGCCACGTCGGCGTCGCCGGCGCGAGCTTCGAGGTCGGCGACGGCGAGTTGCTGGTGCTGGTCGGTCCGTCGGGATGCGGCAAGTCCACCCTGCTGCGCATGATCGCCGGACTGGAAGCGATCTCCTCGGGCGCGCTGCGCATCGGCGACCGCGTGGTCAACGAGGTCGCGCCGAAGGACCGCGACATCGCGATGGTGTTCCAGAGCTACGCGCTGTACCCGCACATGAGCGTGGCCGGCAACCTCGCGTTCGCCCTGAAGTTGCGCGGGCTGTCGAAGCCGGACGTGGCCGAGCGCGTTGCGTCGGCGGCGGCAATGCTCGGGCTGGAGGATCTGCTTGACCGCAAGCCCGGCCAGCTGTCGGGCGGGCAGCGCCAGCGGGTCGCGCTCGGCCGTGCGCTGGTGCGCCAGCCACAGGTGTTCCTGCTCGACGAGCCGCTGTCCAACCTCGATGCCAAGCTGCGCGCCGGCATGCGCGTGGAGATTGCGCGCCTGCACCAGCGGCTCGGCACCACCATGGTGTATGTCACCCACGACCAGATCGAGGCGATGACCCTCGGACAGCGCATCGTGGTGATGAAGGACGGCGAGGTGCAGCAGATCGACACGCCGATGGCGCTGTACGCGCGCCCGGCCAACCTGTTCGTGGCGACCTTCCTCGGCAGCCCGGCGATGAACGTGCTGCGCGGGCGCGTGCAGTCGGGCGGCGACGGCCACCTGCTGCTCGCCGATGGCAGCCGCCTGCCGCTGCCCGCAGGTGGGCCATCGGCGTGGCACGGGCGCGAGCTGGACCTCGGCGTGCGTCCCGAACACCTGCAGCGCGCCGTTCCCGGCGAGGCCGGTGCCTTCGCCGCACGCGTCGACGTGGTGGAGCCGGTCGGCAGCGAGGTCTACGTCAACCTGCGCCTCGGCGCGCTGCCGCTGGTGGCGCGGTTGCCGCCCGAGGACGTGCCCGCCGCGGGCAGCGAGCTGTGGCTGCGGCCGTCGCCCGCGCACCTGCATGCCTTCGACAGCGCCGACGGGAGCGCGCTGGCGCGCGATTGAGCCGTCCCTCGCGGGGCCATGTTCACGGGATGCCATCATCCTCCGCGGCATGATGGGGGGATGACGAACGACAGCATCCCCCTGCTGCCGCCGCCACCGTCGTTGTCGCAGCGCTGCGCGCTGTTCCTGGATGTCGACGGCACCCTGGTGGACTTTGCCGCGCATCCGGAGCGGGTGTCGGTGCGCGCGGGCCTCGTGCAGCGCCTCGCGCAGCTGGCCGACGAACGCGACGGCGCGCTAGTGCTGGTCAGTGGACGCAGGATCGAATGGCTCGACCGCCTGTTCGCGCCGCTGCAGCTGGCGGCGGCCGGCCTGCACGGCCTGCAGCGACGACGCGCGGGTGAACCGTTGCCGGCGCCTGCCGATCCGCCGGCCGCGCTGCGCGAGGTGCTGGGCCAGGCCACGGCATTGCTGCAGGCGCATCCGCACGCGCACGTCGAGGACAAGGGCGAGGCGATCGCCCTGCACTGGCGCGCGATGCCCGACGCCGCGGCCGACCTGCAGGCCTTCGCGATACAGGCGCTGGCGCGGTTGCCCGGCTACCGCCTGCAGCCGGGCGACCACGTGGTCGAACTGCGCCCGCGCCAGGCCGACAAGGGCATGGCGATCGCGGCGTTCCTCGACGAGGCGCCGTGCGCCGGGCGCGTGCCGGTCTTCGTCGGCGACGACCTGACCGACGAACACGGTTTCGAGGTGGTCAACGCCCGCGGCGGCGCCAGCATCCTGGTCGGCGATCGAAGCGGCAGCGCCGCGACCCATCGCTTGCCGGACGTCGCGTCGGTCCACGCATGGCTGGGAGTGAAGGCATGACCGCACGCGATTCCACGCAGGCATCGCTCGACCTGGGCGTCATCGGCAACGGCAGCTTCGGCGCGCTGGTGGACCGCCACGCGCGCGTGGTGTGGAGCTGCCTGCCCGCGTTCGACGGCGACCCCGCGTTCTGCGCGCTGCTGTCGCCGACGGTGCATCCCGGCGGCGACCTCGCGATCGAACTGGAGGACTTCGAGCGCAGCGAGCAGCACTACCTGATCAATACCGCGGTGCTGCGCACCGTGCTGCATGACCGCCATGGCGGCGCGGTGGAGATCGTCGATTTCGCGCCGCGCTGGAAGCAGAACGGGCGCATCTACCGGCCGGTGTCGATTATCCGCCGGGTGCATCCGCTGGTCGGCACGCCGCGCATCCGCGTGCGTGCGCGGCCGCTCGCCGACTGGGGCGCGCGCGTGCCCGAATCCACCTGGGGCAGCAACCACATGCGCTGGCTGCTGCCCGGGTTCACCCTGCGCCTGACCACCGACGTGCCGATCCGCTTCGTGCGCGAGGAAACGCCGTTCGTGCTCGGCGAGGCGGTGCACCTGGTGTTCGGTCCCGACGAATCGTTGCGCCGCTCGCTCTCGGGCTACGTCGAGGAGGCGCTGGGCCGCACCGAGGCCTACTGGCGCGAATGGGTACGCTACCTCTCGATCCCGCTGGACTGGCAGGAGGCGGTGATCCGCAGCGCGATCACGCTCAAGCTGTGCCAGTACGAGGACAGCGGCGCGATCATCGCAGCGATGACCACCTCGATCCCGGAAGCGCCGGGTTCGCCGCGCAACTGGGACTACCGCTACTGCTGGCTGCGCGACGCCGCGTTCGTGGTGCGTGCGCTCAACCGCCTGGGCGCGACGCGCAGCATGGAGGAGTTCCTGCGCTACATCTTCAACATCGCCACCCATGACGGCAGCCTGCAGCCGCTGTACGGCATCGACTTCGCCGAGGCGCTGGAGGAGGTGGAGGTCGACAGCCTTGCCGGCTACCGCGGCATGGGCCCGGTGCGGCGCGGCAACCTCGCCTGGATCCAGAAGCAGCACGACGTCTACGGCAGCGTGGTGCTGGCGTCCACGCAGTTGTTCTTCGACCGCCGCCTGGCGCAACCGGGCGACGTGTCCGCATTCGCGCGGCTGGAACCGCTGGGCGAGCGCGCGTTCGCCCTGCACGACGAGCCCGACGCCGGGCTGTGGGAGTTCCGTGGCCGCGCCGAGGTGCACACCTACACCGCGGCGATGTGCTGGGCCGCCTGCGACCGGCTGGCGAAGATCGCCTCGCGCCTGCAGCTGGACGAGCGCGCGGCCTACTGGCGCACGCGCGCCGACACCATCCACGCCACCGTGATCGAACGCGCGTGGCGGCCGGAAGCCAACCATTTCAGCGCCTCGTTCCAGAGCGACTACCTCGACGCCTC
Organism: Pseudomonadota bacterium; assembly: GCA_020161335.1. Lineage (GTDB taxonomy): Bacteria > Pseudomonadota > Gammaproteobacteria > Xanthomonadales > Xanthomonadaceae > Luteimonas. The sequence goes on along the minus strand of JAIUOJ010000029.1, from coordinate 23,365 downwards.
GTTGCTGCTGCTGGCCGACATCGGCTTCCTGGCGGCGGACGATCCGCGCTACGTGGCGACGGTCGATGCGATCGGCCGCGACCTGCGCCGCGGCGACGCGCTGTTCCGCTACGTCGCGGCCGACGACTTCGGCGAGCCCGAGACCAGCTTCACCATCTGCACGTTCTGGTACATCGAGGCGCTGGCCGCGACCGGCCGCGCAGACGAGGCGCGGGCGATGTTCGAGCGCCTGCTGGCGCGGCGCAACCCGCTCGGCCTGCTCTCAGAGGACCTGGCCTTCGGCGACGGCGAGCCCTGGGGCAACTTCCCGCAGACGTACTCGCACGTGGGCCTGATCATGGCCGCGATGCGGCTCTCGCGGAGCTGGCAGGAGGCCTCGTGAGTCGCCTGGTCGTGGTGTCCAACCGCGTGGCGCTGCCCGGCGAGGACCGCGCCGGCGGGCTGGCGGTGGGACTGGGCGCGGCGCTGGGCGCGCACGGCGGCGTGTGGTTCGGGTGGAGCGGGAAGGTGGTGCGCGAGGACGGCGGTCGCCTGCACGAGCAGGTCGAGGGCGACGTGCGCTACGTCACCGTGGACCTCGACCGCCGCGACCACGACGACTACTACAACGGCTTCGCCAACCGCACGCTGTGGCCGCTGCTGCATTCCCGGCTGGACCTGGTGGACTACGCGCGCGAGACGCGCGAGGGCTACCGCCGCGTCAACGCGCTGTTCGCCGACCGGCTGGCGCCCCTGCTGCGCGACGACGACCTGGTGTGGATCCACGACTACCACCTGATCCCGCTGGCGGCGCTGCTGCGCGAGCGCGGCGTCGCGTGCCGCATCGGCTTCTTCCTGCACGTGCCGATGCCTTCGGCCGACCTGGTCTCGGCGCTGCCGGACCACGCGCGCCTGTTCGGCACCTTCTATGCCTACGACCTGCTCGGCTTCCAGACCACCCGCGATGCCGACCGTTTCCGCACCTATGCGCGCATCTACGGGCAGGCCTCGCTCGCCGACAACGGCGCGGTGGTGCTGCCCAACAGCCGGGTGGTGCAGGTGGGGGCGTTCCCGATCGGCATCGACGTGGCGCGCATCGTCGGCCAGGCCGCGGCCGCCGTGTCCAAGCCGGCGGTGCGCGCGCTGCGCGACAGCCTCAGCGAGCGGCAGCTGGCGATCGGCGTCGACCGCCTGGACTATTCCAAGGGCCTGCCGGAACGTTTCCGCGCCTTCGGCCGCTACATCGAGCGCCACCCCGGCGAGCGTGGACGCCTGACCCTGCTGCAGATCGCGCCGGTCTCGCGCGGCGACGTGGCCGAGTACCGTCACCTGCGCGACCAGCTCGAAGGCATCGCAGGCCACATCAACGGCACCCACGCCGAGCCGGACTGGACGCCGCTGCGCTACGTCAACCGCAACTTCGCGCACGCCACGCTTACCGGTTTCTACCGCGCCGCACGGGTGGGGCTGGTGACGCCGCTGCGCGACGGCATGAACCTCGTCGCCAAGGAGTACGTGGCCGCGCAGGACCCGGAAGACCCGGGGGTGCTGGTGCTGTCGATGCTGGCCGGTGCCGCGGCCGAGCTGGATGCGGGCGCGCTGCTGGTGAACCCGTATGACCTGGATGGCGTGGCCGACGCCATCGCCCGGGCCTCGGCCATGCCGTTGGCCGAACGCCGGGAGCGCTGGCACGCGATGATGCAGCCGGTGAAGCGGCAGGACATCCATGCCTGGTGCCGGGATTTCCTCGACAGGCTGGCCGGTCTGGCCGCCTGAGGCCGCGCTCGAACCGGCGCTCTGTTCCTCCCCCCCGGCCTGGGGGGAAGGTGCGGAAGGCGGATGGGGGCGAATCGACGCGCGGTTCCTTCCCCCGCTTGCGGGGGAAGGTGCCGGAGGCGGATGGGGGAATACCGGGCGCTCAGGGGCAGGAGGCTTCCGGTCGCTTGAAGCGCCCTCATCCGGCACGCCGTGCCCCCTTCTCCCGCAAGCGGGAGAAGGGCTGCGTGGCGCCCGTTCCCGGTGGCAGGCGGCGATCCCGGTGCGGCGGCAGGCTGAAGCCGCGAAATGAAAACTTGTGGCGCCGTGTCCTGCTGTTCCTTCCCCCGCTTGCGGGGAAGGGACCGAAGGCGGATGGGGGCGAGCGCGTCCCGGTCGCGACCGGCGGACTCCGGACCCCGTCCACGCGAGCGCCAGAGGGCGTCGCCCGCACCTCCCGGGACGGCGCCCGGAGCCGCCGCTATACTTCCGGATTCGGATGGATTCCGGATCGCCTCGATCCAATTCCATTCAATGACTTGCAAGTCATTTTCGTTCTTTTACTCGAACAACACGGCCGCGCCGCGATGCGCGCCCCAAGGCCCCTGAACGCCGCATGCGCCTGTCCACCATCAAGCTGTCCGGATTCAAGTCCTTCGTCGACCCCACCACGCTGCACCTGCCGACCAACATGACCGGCGTGGTCGGGCCGAACGGCTGCGGCAAGTCGAACATCATCGACGCGGTGCGCTGGGTGATGGGCGAGAGTTCGGCCAGCCGCCTGCGCGGCGACTCGCTGACCGACGTGATCTTCGCCGGCTCCACCGCGCGCAAGCCGGTGTCGCAGGCCACGGTCGAGCTGATCTTCGACAACGCCGACCACACCATCGCCGGCGAGTACGCGGCGTTCAACGAGATCTCGGTCAAGCGCACCGTGGGCCGCGACGGCCAGAGCGGCTACTACCTCAACGGCGCCAAGTGCCGCCGCCGCGACATCACCGACCTGTTCCTCGGCACCGGCCTGGGCCCGCGCAGTTACTCGATCATCGAGCAGGGCATGATCTCGCAGGTCATCGACGCCAAGCCCGAAGAACTGCGCGTGTACCTGGAAGAGGCCGCCGGCATCTCCAAGTACAAGGAGCGGCGCAAGGAAACCGAGACCCGCATCCGCCACACCCGCGAGAACCTCGACCGCCTCAACGACCTGCGCGAGGAGATCGGCAAGCAGTTGCAGCACCTCGCCCGGCAGGCGAAGCAGGCCGAGCAGTACACCGCGATCCAGGCCGAGCGGAAGATCCGCGACGCCGAATGGAAGGCGCTGGAGTTCCGCGGCCTCGATGCGCAGCTGCAGGGTTTGCGCGAGGGGCTGTCGCAGGAGGAAACCCGGCTGCAGCAGCTGATCGCCGAGCAGCGCGAAGCAGAACGCGAGCTGGAGACCGGCCGCGTGCGCCGCGAGGAGGCGTCCGAGGCGCTGAACAGGGCGCAGGCCGAAAGCTACGAAGTCAGCGGCACGCTGGCGCGGATCGAACAGCAGATCGCCCACCAGCGCGAACTGGGCGAGCGCCTGCACAAGGCGCGCGAGGAGACCCGCCACGCGCTGGAGGAAATCGGCGCGCACATCAGTGGCGACGAGGCGCGACTGGAGGTGCTGCAGGCCGCCATCGCCGATGCCGAGCCGCAGCTGGACGCGTTGCGCGAGGACGACGGGATCCGCCAGGAAGCGCTGCGCAGTGCCGAAGAAGCGCTGGCCGACTGGCAACAGCGCTGGGAAACGCACAACCGCGAGCAGAACGAGGCCTCGCGCGCCGGCGACGTGGAGCGCACGCGCGTGGACTACCTCGACCGGCAGTCGCTCGATGCCGACCGTCGCCGCGAACAGTTGGCCGCGGAGCGCGCCGCGTTCGACCTGGCGGCGCTGGCCGAGGCCTTCGCCGGCCTGCAGTCGCGGCACGACGAGCACAAGGCCTCGCTGGACGGCCTGACACTCGAACTCGAGCAGCGCAAGGACGCCGCGGTCGAACTGCAGGACCAGCAGCGCACCGCGCAGAACGAACTGTCCGAGGTGCGCAAGCGCACCCAGGAATCGCGCGGGCGGCTGTCGTCGCTGGAGACGCTGCAGCACGCCGCGCTCGGCCAGGAACAGGGCGTGGCCGTGGAATGGCTGCGCCAGCGCGGGCTGGATTCGGCCGCGCGCGTGGGCGAGCAGCTGGTCGTCGAGCCGGGCTGGGAAAACGCGGTCGAAGGCGCACTGGGCCAGTTGATCGAAGGCGTGCTGGTGGAGGCGCCCGAGGCGCTGGTCGACGCGCTTGGCGAACTGGGCGAAGGCCGGCTCGCGCTGGTCTCCGCCGAGACCGGCGACGCCGCGTTCGCGCCGACCTCGCTGGCGGCGAAGGTGCAGGGCCCGCTGGCGATCCGCCGCCTGCTGTCGCGGCTGCATGCCGCCGAAAGCCTGTCCGAAGCGCGTGCCCTGCAGGCGCGCCTGGGCGAAGGTGAATCCGTCATCACCCGCGGCGGCGAGCGCCTCGGCGCCGGCTGGGTGCGGGTGGTGCGTTCCGGTGCCGCCAAGCAGGGCGCGCTGCTGCGCGAGCGCGAGATCAAGGCGCTGCGCAGCGAGATCGAGGCACTGCAGGCGCGCGAACACGAACTCGAAGCCGCCATCGCCTCCGGACGCGACCGCCTGCTGGTGGCCGAACAGCAGCGCGAGGACGCGCAGCGCCAGTTGTACATGGCGCATCGCAACGTCTCCGAACTCGCCGGCCAGCTGCAGGGCCAGCAGGGTCGGCTCGATTCGGCGACCACGCGGATCGAGAAGATCGATGCCGAGCTGGCGCAACTGATCGAAACCATCGATGCCAGCGGGCAGCAGGCGCGCGAGGCGCGCGGCAAGCTGGAGGATGCCGTTGGCCGCATGGCCGAACTCGAAGCCACGCGCAGCGCGCTGGAAGGCGAGCGGCGCGCCCTGGCCGAAGCCCGCGACGCCGCCCGCGCCGCGGCCCGCGAATCCCGCGACACCGCGCACGCGCTGGCCCTCACGCTGGAATCGCAGCGGGCGCAGGTGGTGGCGCTGGCGCAGGCGTTGCAGCGCATGGGCGGCCAGCGTGGCCAGCTCGACGCGCGCCTGGGCGAACTGGCCGCGCAGCTGGCCGACGGCGATTCGCCCGTGGCTGCGCTGGAACAGCAGCGGCAGGCGGCGCTGGAGCAGCGCGTCGACGCCGAGCGCAAGCTGTCCGCCGCGAGGTCCACCCTGGAAGGCATCGACAACGACCTGCGCGGCTTCGAGCGCACCCGCCACGAGCGCGAGGAACAGGCCGTCGCCCAGCGCGAGGCGATCTCGCAGCGCCGCCTCGACCAGCAGGCGCTGGCGATCAGGGCCGGACAGCTCACCGCGGCGGTGGTCGAGGCCGGCTTCGTGCTCGACGAGGTGATCGCCGGCCTCGCTGCCGAAGCCGAAACCTCCGCGTGGGAGAAGATGGTCACCGACTTCGATGCCAAGCTGCGCCGGCTCGAGCCGGTCAACCTGGCCGCGATCCAGGAACATGCCGAGGCCGCGCAGCGCAAGGACTACCTCGACGCGCAGGACGCCGACCTCAACACCGCGCTGGAAACGCTGGAGGACGCGATCCGCAAGATCGACCGCGAGACCCGCGGCCGCTTCAAGGACACCTTCGACCGAGTGAATTCGGGCGTGCAGGAACTCTATCCGCGCCTGTTCGGCGGTGGCCACGCCTACCTCGAACTCACCGGCGAGGACCTGCTCGATACCGGCGTGGCGATCATGGCGCGGCCGCCGGGCAAGCGCGTGTCCAACATCTCGCTGCTGTCCGGCGGAGAGAAGGCGATGACGGCCGTCGCGCTGGTGTTCGCGATCTTCCGCCTGAACCCCGCGCCGTTCTGCCTGCTCGACGAGGTCGACGCGCCGCTGGACGAGGCCAACGTCGGCCGCTTCACCAACATGGTGTCGGAGATGAGCGAGCACGTGCAGTTCCTGTTCGTCACCCACAACAAGGCGACGATGGAAGCCGCCACCCAGCTCAGCGGAGTTACCATGCGCGAGCCGGGCGTGAGCCGCCTGGTGTCGGTCGACCTGGCCGAGGCGGCGCGCCTCGCCGGCGCCGCGTGAGGATCCGCAACAGCCACGGAGAACCTGCATGACCGAGTTGCGCATTGGCATCCTCGTCGCCGGACTGATCCTGCTGGCCGCGATCTGGTACTTCGGCACCCGCCCGCGCAAGGGGCAGGGGCGCAAGCGGACGGGCGACGAACGCGGCGCGGACGGCGGGCGCATGGAGCCGACGCTCGGCGCGCAGATCGAGCGCGAGCTGGCCGAGTCGCCCGACGGCGCCGGCGACGCGGCCGTGCAGACCGAGATGGAACTGCTCGACGGCACCGTCGGCGCGGTGTCGCCCAACAGCGAGCTGGGCAAGCGCGTCAACGACGACTTCGACAAGATCGTCACGCTCTACATCGCCGCCAAGGCGGGGCAGGTGCTGCGCGGCCCGGACATCGTGGTCGCTGCCGAGAAGGCCGGTCTCACCTACGGCCACATGAACGTGTTCCACCGCCTGGTGGAAAGCCACCCCGAGCGCGGCCCGATCTTCAGCGTGGCCAACATCCGCAAGCCGGGCAGCTTCGAGATGTCCGAGATCCAGGCGCTGGAAACCCCGGCGATCGCGTTCTTCCTCACGCTGCCCGCGCCGGTGAGCGCGCTCGATGCATGGGACGCGATGCTGCCCGCCGCGCAGCGCATGTCGGAACTGCTCGACGGCGTGGTGCTGGACGAATCGCGCAACGCGCTGGGCCGCCAGCGAATCGCCGGCCTGCGCGACGAGTTGCGGGCCTGGGACCGCGAGCATGAAGCACCGCCGGTGACGCGCAGCCCGCGCTGGTGACGCGGTTCCGTCTTCCAACTGCGGGAAAAGGTGCCGAAGTGACACCGTTCCTTCTTCCACCTGCGGGGAAAGGTACCCAGGTGACGCCGTTCCTTCTCCCGACTGCGGGAAAAGGTGCCGAAGGCGGATGAGGGCAGACAGCCGACCGTGATCGCCGCGCCATGAGCAAGCCTGAACAGCGCATCGCCGCCCTGCGTCTCCAGCTGGACGACGCCAGCTACCGCTACCATGTGCTCGACGAACCGGACATCCCGGACGCCGAGTACGACCGGTTGCTGCGCGAACTGGACGAGCTGGAGGCCGCGCATCCCGATCTTGTCACCGCGGACTCGCCGACGCAGCGCGTCGGCAACGCGCCGTCGGCGAAATTCGCGGAAGTGCGCCACGCGATCCCGATGCTGTCGCTGGGCAATGCCTTCAGCGATGCGGAGGTGCAGGACTTCGTGCGCCGCATCGCCGAGAAGCTGGAGCGGCCCGCGCTGCGCTTCTCGGCCGAACCGAAACTCGATGGCCTGGCGATCAGCCTGCGCTACGAACAGGGCGTGTTCGTGCAGGGCGCGACCCGGGGCGATGGCGCCACCGGCGAGGAGGTCACCCTCAACCTGCGCACGGTGAAGGCGATCCCGTTGAAGCTGCGTGGCAGCGGCTGGCCGCAGGTGCTGGAGGTGCGAGGCGAGGTGTACATGCCGCGCACCGACTTCGAGCGGTACAACGAGCACGCGCGCCTGCACGGCGGCAAGGTGCTCGCCAACCCGCGCAACGGCGCGGCCGGTTCGCTGCGCCAGCTCGATCCGCGCATCACCGCGCAACGACCGCTGGCGTTCTACGCCTACGGCACCGGCCTGGTCGAGGGCGGCACGTTGCCGGATTCGCATTCGGCCACGCTTCGCCGGCTGCGCGAGTGGGGATTCCCGGTCAGCAGCCTGAGCGAGGTGGTCGAGGGCGCCGACGGCCTGCTCGACTACTACCGCCGCATCGGCGAACGCCGCGACGGGCTGCCGTTCGACATCGACGGCGTGGTCTACAAGCTCGACGATGGCGAAGGCCAGCGCGAGATGGGCTTCGTCTCGCGCGCGCCGCGCTGGGCGATCGCGCACAAGTTCCCGGCGCAGGAACAGGCGACCACGGTCGAGGCGATCGAGATCCAGATCGGCCGCACCGGCGCGGCCACGCCGGTCGCCCGGCTGGCGCCGGTGCAGGTGGCGGGCGTGGTGGTCACCAACGCCACGCTGCACAACGCCGACCAGATCGCACGCCTCGACGTGCGCGTGGGCGACAGCGTGGTCGTGCGCCGCGCCGGCGACGTGATCCCGGAAGTGGTCGGCGTGATCCTCGAACGGCGGCCGAAGGACGCGCGGCCGTGGGCGATGCCGGCGCGTTGCCCGGTCTGCGGCGCGGAGATCGTGCGCGAGGAAGGCGAGGCGGTGTGGCGCTGCTCGGGCGAGCTGAGCTGTCCGGCGCAGCAGAAGGAGAGCCTGCGTCATTTCGCCTCGCGCCGGGCCATGGACATAGAGGGACTGGGCGATCGCTACATCGAGATCCTGGTCGATGCCGGCCTCGTGCGGGGCGTCGCCGACCTCTACCGCCTCACCCGCGACACCCTCCTGCAGCTGAAGCTGGTGCTCGATGCCGAGTCGCCGGACGCGCTGGCCGCCGCGGTGCAGGTACACCTGCCGCCGGAAGGCAGCGGCGCGGTGCTCACCGCGATCCAGCGCCTCGACGCGGGCGACGACGCCTGGCGCGCGGCGGCGCTCGCGCAGGACGTCGCCTTCGCCTGGAATCCGAAGAAGATCGCGACCAAATGGGCCGACAACCTGGTCGAGGCGATCGACCGCTCGCGCGATGCCACGCTTGAACGCCTGCTGTTCGCGCTGGGCATCCAGCACGTCGGCGAGAGCACGGCCAAGGCGCTCGCGGCGTGGTTCGGCGACCTGGAGCTGATCCGCCGGCTGCCGTGGCCGCTGTACAAGCGCGTGCCCGACATCGGCGGCGAGGTGGCGCGCTCGCTCGGCCATTTCTTCGCGCAGCCCGGCAACCAGCAGGCAATCGACGACCTGCTCGAAGCCGGCGTGCGCATCCGCGACCCGCATCCGCCGTCGGCGAAACTGCGCGAGGGGCTGGATCTCGGCGCATTCCTGGTTGACGCCGGGATCCCCACGATCACGCCGCTGCGCGCCAGGGCGCTGGTCGAGGCGTTGCCGGATGCGGCCGCGATCATCGACGCCGAACCCCGTCAGCTGACGGCCGCCGGTTTGCCGGAGGCATCCGCCGCCGCGCTGCAGGCCTGGCTGGAAATGCCCGGGAATCCGCGACTGCTGCTCGACGGCGCCGCGGCGATCACGCGCATCCTTGCGCTGGCGCCCGCGGCCGACACCGCCGCGGCCGGCCCGCTCGACGGCAAGACCGTGGTCCTGACCGGTGGCCTGGCCGCGATGAGCCGTGACGAGGCGGGCGCCCGGCTCGAAGCGCTGGGCGCGAAAGTCGCCGGCAGCGTGTCGAGGAAGACGCACCTGGTGGTCGCCGGTGAAGCGGCGGGTTCGAAGCTGGCCAAGGCACAGGAACTGGGCGTCGAGATCTGGGACGAGGCGCAGTTGCTTGCCTTCCTCGCGGAGCACGCGTGATCGCGGGCTGGCACCCGTGCGGGCGTTCTCCGTCGTCATTCCCGCGAAAGCGGGAATCCGGCGCTGATGGAACCGGCGGCATGGATGCCCGCTTTTGCGGGAGCGACGGTCGCTTCGACGCATGCCGACCGGGGGCCTCGACGTGACCTGGCAACCCTCCGCCACGGCCGGTGCGCTCCGGCTGCGTGCGCGCGTCAATGCGCTGGTGCGCGGGTTCTTCGCCTCGCGCGGCGTGCTGGAAGTGGAGACGCCGACGATGTCGGTCGCCGGCAACACCGACCCCAACATCGCCTCGTTCTCGCTCGAGTTCTCCGGGCGCGTCGAGGGCGCGCCGCGCACGCGCTGGCTGCGCACCTCGGCCGAGTTCCCGATGAAGCGCCTGCTCGCGGCGGGCATCGGCGACTGCTACGAACTTGGCCGCGTGTTCCGCGATGGCGAGGCCGGCGGGCGCCACAATCCCGAGTTCACCATGCTCGAGTGGTATCGCATCGGCATGGACCACCTGCAGGTCGCCGACGAAGCGGTCGCGCTGGTGCAGGCCGCGCTGGCGTTGGTCGAACGCGAGGCCTCGGTCGCCCGCATCACGTTCCGTGCGCTGTACCGCGACGTGCTCGGGATCGATCCGATGACCGCCGGTATCGATGACCTGCGCGCGGCGGCAGGCGACATTGCCATCGATCCCGCCGGCCTGACCCGCGACGACTGGCTCGACCTGCTGATGACCCACCGCCTCCAGCCGCGCTTCCCGCCGAACCAGCTGCTGGTGCTGCACGACTATCCCGCCTCGCAATGCGCGCTGGCCCGCCTGGCGCGGCTTGACGGCATCGAAGTGGCGGAGCGCTTCGAGCTCTACCTGGGGCCGCTGGAACTGGCCAACGGCTACCACGAGCTGACCGACGCGCCGGAACAGCGGCGCCGCTTCGAGCGCGACCGCCAGGTGCGCGTCGCCCGGGACGCCGTGCAGCCGCCGCTGGACGAAGCGCTGCTGGCGGCGATGGCGCACGGGCTGCCCGCGTGCGCGGGTGTCGCGCTCGGCATCGATCGCCTGCTGATGGCGATGCTCGGCACGCCGCGGATCGCCGACGTGCTGGCCTTCGACTTCGCGCGAGCCTGAAAGCCAGCCCAACGCCACGTACGCCACGCCGCGTTGCAAACGTTTACGCGGGCGCGCGTTCATGATCGTTGGGTAGATTCCGTGTCGCATGGTCGCGATCGGCGCGGCCCGCATCCAACCCGGGAGACCTCCATGGCCTATCGCCCCTTGCACGCTGCGCTGGCATTCCTCGGCCTGGCGGCCGCCTCGGATTTCGCGCACGCCGCGCCGCAGTACTACGGCGGTGGCGGCAGCGACCGCGTGGTGCGCTGCGAATCCAACGACAACCGTTACCGCGAATGCGCGACCGGATCGCGTGGACGGGTCGAACTGCTGCGCCAGCTGTCGTCGACGCGTTGCATCGAGGGTCGGAACTGGGGCCAGCGCGGCGATGCGGTGTGGGTCGACCGCGGTTGCCGCGCGGAGTTCGGCGTGGGCGGTGGCGGCGGCTGGAACGGCGGCTCGCCTGGCGGCTGGGCGGGTGGCGACAGCTTCCGCTGCGAATCGCAGGATGGGCGCACGCGCACCTGCCGCACCCCGGGACGCGGCGAGGTCTACCTGGTGCGCCAGCTGTCGAAGTCCGATTGCCGCGAAGGCTACAGCTGGGGCCGGCAGCGTGACGCGGTCTGGGTGTCGCGCGGCTGCCGCGCGGAGTTCGCCATGGGCCGTGGCGGCGGCTGGCAGGGTGGCGGCGGCTGGCAGGGCGGCGGGCAGGGCAACGTGTTCCGCTGCGAATCCAACGATGGCCGCAACCGCCACTGTGCCGTTTCCGCGCGCCGCGTGCAGCTGCTCCGGCAACTGTCGCGGGCACCGTGCATCGAAGGCCGCACCTGGGGCCAGGATCGCGGCGGCGTGTGGGTGACGGAAGGTTGCCGCGCCGAGTTCCGCGCCTGGTGACCCGCGGCCGGCGCGCGTGGCGTGCGCCGGCAATCCAGCGCCAGCAGTTCAGCGCCGGAACGGCGACAGCCAGTCGAGCGCGGGATCGACCCGCGCCGGCGTCGTCTCACCCAGGTGCCAGGCGACCAGCCAGTCGCCGTCCACCTGCAGCAGCGCAAGCTCGGCCGCATGCGGACGCTGCAGGGCCGCGCGATGTTCGTCCAGCCAGGCGCGCGCGACGCCGGCGTGGGCATCGTCGGCGTGGCAGCGCCAGCCTTCCGCCAGCGGTGCAATGCCGGTCTCGATGTCGGGCACACCGATGAACCCCGACATCGACGTCAGCGCCAGGCTGCGCGGGAACAGCAGGATCCGCGCCGGCACGCGCACGGGCAGGCGCCACGCCACGGCGTGCAGGGTGGTACCGACGCGCCGCTTGCGACCGCCCATGCCCGGGAAGCGCGCACCCATCGCCCACTCCCAGGTCGCGGCCTCGCCGTCGCCGTGCGGACCGAGCGCGCGCAGGTCGATGCTGGCATGGTCCAGGTGCGCGGGCCGGATTGGCAGGCGCGGGAAGCGGTCCGATGCCCCGGCTTCGAGGCCGGCTTCGCGGTCGACGTCGATCCGCCAGCCGCGGGCCTGGCACCACGCGCGCCACTGCTCGCGGCGCCGGCGGTTGCTCGACCACAGCCAGTACAGCACGGCGGGGGCGCCGAGCAGGAACACGATCCAGATGACGAGGTCCATGCCGTGCGCTCCTATCCGGTGTAAGGCTCGTAATCCACCTGCCGCAAGCGTCGCTGGTCGTCGAACTGCAGGTGCAGTGTGGTGTTGCCTTCGGCGTTGACGATCTCCAGTGCCTGCACCGGGACGTCGTCCGCCTGACCGTTGCCGGCCGGGGTCAATCCCAGCTTGCCGCGCACGACGTCGAGCGTGTCGCCGATGGCGAGGCCTCGGCCGAAGTCGACGATGCCGTCGCGGAACGAGAAGCCGGTCAGGAAGGGACGCGAGCCGGCGCAGGCGCGCAGTTCGACCATGTTGCGGGCATCGGCATCCTCGAAGCGCACGATGCGTTCGTCGCCGTCGCAGATGTCGCCGCGCGGCTCGGTGCGTTCGCTCCGCAGCACGGTGGCCGGCAGGGCCGTGCGCCATGCCGGCTCGTCGCCATCGACCAGCGCCTGCGACGACAGCGGCGCGTAGGCCAGCTCGTCCAGTTCGATCCGCAGCACGCCGCCGGCCCGGGAACGCACGATGCCCGCGGGCCGCGCATCGGCGTTGGCGAGCGCCGACGCGGCCTCGCTCGCGTCGTGGGCCACGGCCGCGGTGTCCGCCGCAGACCGTGGGTCGGGCCGGCTGCAGGCGAAGCCGCCCGCGAGCAGGGCGACGCACAGCCCGCCGGCGGCGAGCGCCCGGTTCCGGCGGGCGAAGCCGCTACCTGGCATCGGCCGCGACCCGGATGAAGTGGGTGGGGAAGGTGTCGCCCGGGCGCACTTCGGTGCGGGTGGTGAGGTGGTCGCCACGGCAGCCGTAGAACACGCGGCCGCGCTGCGATGCCTGGCTGTGCCGCGCGCGCAGGCGTTCGGCCGCCTGGGTGATGGCGTCGTTCGAGGTGGTGAAGCGGCCGGATTCGACGTCGAGCATGAGTTGCCGGTCGCGCGTCGACCAGCGCCCCGCGCCCTGCGCCTCCGCGCGCAGGCTGGCATGGAAGCCCGCCGGATCGCGCTGGATCGCGTCGATCCCGATGTGGGTGGCGCTGGCGCTGTAGCGGCCATCGCCTGCGAGCGTCATCACCCCGCGTGGCTGCTGAACCTGCACCTGCTGCGCCGGCATCCGTTGCTGCATCCATTCGCCGGGGCCGCCGCCGGTCTGCACCCAGGTGCCCACCAGGCAGGCGTCATGGCCGTCGTCGGCGGACGCGATGCCGGCAGAGGCCAGCAGGACAAGCGCGAGCGCGCAGGCAGTCGTGGTCTTCATGTCGTGCGCTCCGGGTCAGGGCGTGGCGTTGCCACGCAGGGTGACGTAGGTGTAGCTCCACTGCACCGGGTCGTCCTTGTTGTTGTCCTGGAACACCACGCCCTTGGCCTGCGTGGCCGCGGTCTGCGGTGCCGGCTGGCGATGCGCCAGACCGACCAGGGGCGCCTGGCCCTGCGGCGTGCCGCCGGTGCGTGGCAGAAGCGGCGCCGGCGCCGGCGGGGGGGGCGGCGCGCTTGGCCACAGGTCGTTCACCGCGAGTGCCAGCAGGTGGTGGTCGGAGTTCATGAAGGTGAACTCGAAGCCCTGCAGCAGGTCGACGCGCGGCGACCCCTGCCAGTTCGCGGGCATGGCGGTGTCGCGGTCGGTGCCGGCGAGCGCGCCGAAGGACTGCACCGCGGTGCGCGGGATCCAGGCGTAGCGCACGCGCACCTGGTAGCCGCGCTGGCCGGCGTAATGCTGTTGCACGACCCGGCCACCGATGGTGCTGCCGAGGACCGGCGCCACGCCGCCGGCCACCGGTCCGGCCCACTCCATGACACCGGGCAGGACCGCCGCGGCAATCGTCGCGCCGATGGTTTCCTGCAGGCCGCGCAGGTCCAGCCCCTGGTCGTCCACCAGCGACACGCGCGCCACGCCGCGCTCGCTGTCCAGCCACAGGCCGATGTTGCGCAGGTTGGCATCGCTGCCATCGGCGCGGCGGAACTCGAACCCGGCCAGTACCGGCACGTGGCCGGCCGGGCCCGCCGGCAGCGGGATCTCGAACTTGCCGCCGCCGATGCCGGCGACTTCCGCCATCTGCCCGGCGGAGAGGTTGACGAACTCGGCCCTGGCGAGGAACGGATCGTCGCCATTGCCGTCGGCGAGCGCAAAGGTGACGAAGCGACCCTCTCCGACCACGCCGATGCGGCGCAGCTTGTGGTCGCCGTTCTCGAACTGCAGCTTGAAGCCGCGCAGGCCATGCATGGCGGAGAGCGCGGGTTGCGGCGCGGCGCGTCCCGCGTCGCGCATGCCGGTGGTTTCGGCGCGCACGATGCGCCAGTCCATCGCGACGGCCTGCTGCAGCGGCGCGCGGCGCAGGGCGTCGGTGACGTTCGGTGCCGGAACGATGCGCGGCGTCGCCGTCGCGCCGTCCTGGGCCTCGGCCTGCGGCAGTGTCGCCAGCGCGAACGGCAGCGCGCACAGCAGGCAGGCGCCCGTGCGAAGGCGCCTGGGGTACAGGGAACGTGACATGGCATCCTCTCCGAACGATCGCGGCCGGAATGGCCCCGCATCGTTCCCCCATTCGCAGGATGCGGGCGCGGAGTGACAGCGTCCGGCGGACGCGGGTTCAGCCCTTCGCGGCCCCCTGCGCCACGGCCAGCCGCGCGCGTGCCATCGCGGGCCAGTCGTAGCCGGGCGACAGCGTCGACAGTTCCCGGCGCGCCAGGTCCAGCCGCCCCAGGCCGGCCAGCGCCTCCACGCGATGGTGGCGGGCGAGCCAGAGCGCATGCGCCGCCGCGGCGTCCGGCGCCGCGTCGAGCGGGACGAGCAGGGCGATGGCGCGATCGGCGGCGTCCAGCGCAGGCTGCCAGTCGCGCAGCAGGCAGTGGGCGTCGGCGAGGTACTGCTGGCCTTCGCCGATCAGCGCGATGTCGTCGGGCGTGAACGTGCGGTCGAGCGTCGCGCCGCGCCGGCAGTGCGCGATCGCCTCCGGCTTGCGCTGCTGCGCGAGCGCGATGCACAGGTTGAACTCGGCCATTGCGATCTTGTCGAGCCGTTCCGGTGCGTGCGCATCGAGGAAGGCGACGGCGCGGCGGCCGAAGCCCTCGGCTTCGTCGTGCGCGCCGCGCGCGGCGGTGGCGTAGGCGAGGTTGCTCAGCGTCATGCCGACATCCAGCACGGTGTCCTGGCCCGCGGCGGCGAAGGCGTCGATCGCCTGCCGCCAGTAGGCTTCGGCCTCCGCCGGACGGTCCCGGTTGTGCGCGGTGACGCCGAGATCCATCAGCACCCGCGCCTTCAGTGGTCGGTTCTGCACCCGGCCATCCTGCTCGACCAGCGCAAGTGCGCGGCGCAGCGACGCCTCGGCCTCGTCGCCGCGATCCAGGCGGTTGAGCAGCCCGGCGCGCACCTGCAGCGGCGAAGCGAGGAACACGCTGTCGTGTCCGATGACCGCGCCGGCCTGGGCGACCCGCGTGCCGATCAGGCGTTCGGCGTCCGCGTCGCGGCGCAGGAAACGCAGGCCCTGCGCGCGCTCGGTCGCCAGCCGCAGGCGTTCGACCCAGGCTTCGGCGGACAGCGCCGGCAGCGCCGCCAGCGCGGCATCTTCCGCCTCGACCAGCGCCATCGCCCCGGCATGGTCGCCGTCGAGTCGACGCGCGCTCGACAGCGCGGCCGCGATCCCGGTGCGGGCCGGCGTGCCGGCGGGCAATGCCAGGCAGGCCGCGCGCACGCCCTCGAGCCGGTCGCGTGCCTGCGCGATGTTGTCTTCCAGCCGCGACAGTTCGCCGTGGCCGCGGCAATGCAGGATGCCGGCGGCCTGCGGGCCGGTATCGCGCGCCAGCCAGTCGGCCAGCAGGGTGCGTGCCTCGGCGGGTTTGCCGATGGCGGCGAGGCTGCCGGCCAGCGACAGCACGGCGCGGCGGCGATTGTCGTCCCAGCGGGCACGATCCGGCTGCAGCGCCCATGCCTTCGCCAGCGTGTCGGCCGCGGCGATGTTGTCGCCGTTGAGCCGCTGCAACTCGCCGACCAGTTGCAGCGTTTCGGCCTGCAGGTCCGGTCGGTCCGCGAAGCGCACGGGCGCCTGCGCCGCCGCGCCGCGCAGCACCGCCTCGATGTCGGCGCCACGGTTGCCGCGTTGCAGCGGATTGGCCTCGGCGAACACCTCGCGCAGGAAGTCGCGCGTCAGTTCGGCGCGTTCGGCCTGCAGCCGCGCCTGTTGTCCCTGCCAGGCGATGCCGGCGACGCCGGCGCCCGCCGCCACGAAGATCGCGACACCCGCGGCCACGCCCCAGCGATGGCGCTGCAGGTAGCGGCGCGCGCGGTAGCGCAGGCTCGGCGGGTGGGCGAGGATCGGCCGGGTGGCGCGCCAGCGCCGGAGATCCTCGGCCAGCGCATCGACGCTGGCGTAGCGCTGCTCCGGGTCGTGCGCCAGCGCCTTCATCACGATGGTGTCGAGGTCGCCGCGCAGTTGCCGCGACCAGCGCAGGCGCCGGGGGGGATCGTCGTCGCTGCCGCGCATGCAGGCACGCGAAGGCGGCGCCGTGCGCGTGCGCGCCTCGGGCGCGGCGGCCGCCGGCGGCACCCCGGCGAGCAGGCGATAGAGCAGGGCGCCCAGTCCGTACACGTCCATCGCGGTACTGGCGGGTGCCGCGGTGAACTGCTCGGGCGCCGCGTACTCGGGGGTGAGCATCCGCAGCGCGGTCGCGGTCTGTTCGCTCTCGATGTCCTCGGCCAGCCGCGCGATGCCGAAGTCCAGCAGGATCGCGTGGCCATCGGCATCGACCAGCACGTTCGAGGGCTTGATGTCGCGATGGATCACCAGGTTGCGGTGCGCGTAGCCGACCGCCTCGCACAGCTGCAGCACCAGCGCCGCGCGCCCGTCGACGGAGGAGTCGCGGGTGTCGCACCAGCGGTCGATGCGTTCGCCCTCGACCAGGGCCATCGCGAACCAGGGCGTGCCGTCCCCGTCGACGCCGGCGTCGAACAGGCCGGCGATGCCCGGGTGGCGCATGCGCGACAGGGTCTGCTGCTCCTGCAGGAAACGTTCGCTGCCCTGCTGCGCCAGCACGCCGAGCGACATGACCTTGACCGCCGCCTGCTGCCCCAGTGGCGGCGACAGCGAGTGCGCGCGATAGACCGTGGCCATGCCGCCGTGGCCGATCCGCGCCTCCAGCTGCCAGCGGCCCAGCCGGCGTGCGTCCACGGTCGCGGCGGGGTCGACGGCCTGCTGCACGTGGATGTCCAGCACCCCGGACGTACGCCCGTGGTTGCGCAGCCACTGCGCCAGCAGCGTGCGCACCGCTGGGTCGGGCTCGGCGGCGAGGGCGGCATCGCGTTCGCCTGCGGGCAACTCGAGCAGGCGCTCGAACTTCGCGATCGCATCGGACCACAGTGGCTGCGGGTCGGGGTCGTCCGGATGCATGGCGCTCATTCCATCAGCGAGTAGAGCACCGCGCGGGTGCTGGCCCATTCGCGCTTGATGGTCCGGCTGGAGCGGCCGGTCAGTTCGGCCAGTTCCTCGAACTCCAGCCCCGCGAAGTAGCGCAGTTCCACCAGTTGCCTGCGCGCGGGATCGAGCTTGCCGAGCGCATCCAGCGCGCCGTCGAGCGACAGCAGTTCCTCGGAGCGCATTTCGCCGGCGATGCCTTCGTCCAGTTCCAGTTTCACGATCGCGCCGCCGCGGCGTTCGGCCAGGTGCCGGCGCGCGTGGTCGACCACGATCCAGCGCATCGCCTGCGCCGCGGAGGCGAAGAAATGGCGTCGGCTTTCCAGCGTCACCGGCTGCTCGCCGTTGCACAGGCGCAACCAGGTTTCGTTGACCAGCGCGGTCGGGGTCAGCGTCTGTTCGCCGCCCTGAAGGCGGGCGCGGGCGAGGGCACGCAGTTCGTCGTAGAGGCGCGCGAACACCTGCGACAGCGCTTGCGGATCGGCGCCGTCGGCCTGTTGCAGCAACGCCGTGATCTCGTCCGACACGCGTGCTCCCTCGGCTGAGCGACCCGGACTGTGCCACAGGCGACCGCCGTTGTGCACGAGCCGGCGCAACGCCGGGCGCTGCGGCGCGAATGGTAGAATCGCCCGATGCCGCCAGCCATCGACTACGCGCATTACGACCGGATCCGGCCGATCCGCTGGACCGGTGCCGCACTGGAGCTGCTCGACCAGCGCAAGCTGCCGTTCGTCGTCGAATACGTGGCCTGCACCACCAGCGATGCCGTCGCCGATGCGATCCATTCGCTGGCCGTACGCGGCGCGCCGGCGATCGGCATTTCCGCAGCATGGGGCGTGGTGCTGGCCGCGCGCGCGATCGACGCGGCCGATGCCGTCGAAGCATCTGTGCAGCTCGAGCCGGCGCTGCAGCGGCTCAACGCCGCGCGTCCCACCGCGGTCAACCTGGCCTGGGCGCTGGCGCGGATGCGTGCCGCGCTGCTGCGCGCGCAGGCGGGCGGGGGCGCCGATTGGCGCGATGCGCTGGAG
The DNA here is from genome assembly GCA_020161335.1 of Pseudomonadota bacterium. GTDB lineage: Bacteria > Pseudomonadota > Gammaproteobacteria > Xanthomonadales > Xanthomonadaceae > Luteimonas. The sequence continues at coordinate 5,009 of JAIUOJ010000029.1, read as the reverse complement.
GCCGAGGCGCGCGCCATCGAAACCGAGGACCTCGCCGCCAACCATGCCATGGGCACGCTCGGCGCCTCGCTGATCGCGCCCGGCAGCGGTGTGCTGACGCATTGCAATACCGGCTCGCTGGCGACCGCGGGGTTCGGTACCGCGCTGGGCGTGATCCGCGCGGGCGTGGCGCAGGGCCGCATCGGGAAGGTCTTCGCAGGCGAAACGCGCCCCTGGCAGCAGGGCGCGCGCCTGACCGCCTGGGAGCTGCTGCAGGACGGCATCCCGGCCACGCTCATCGCCGATTCCGCCGCTGCGCACCTGATGAAGACCGGCGCCGTGCAGTGGGTCGTGGTCGGCGCCGACCGCATCTGCGCCAACGGCGACACCGCCAACAAGATCGGCACCTACCAGCTGGCGATTTCCGCGCGCCACCACGGCGCGAAATTCATGGTCGTCGCGCCATCGTCGACGGTCGACATGGACACTGCCTCGGGCGAGATGATCGAGATCGAGGAGCGTGATCCAACCGAGTTGCTGGGCATCGGCGGCACGCGCACCGTCGCCGAAGGCGTGCCGGCCTGGAACCCGGTGTTCGACGTCACGCCGCATGGCCTGATCGACGCGATCGTCACCGAACGGGGCATCGTCGAGCGGCCCGATGCCGGCTCGATGCGGGCCCTGTTCGGCGGCTGACGCCGCCCCTCCGCGCGGATCGGGAAAGGCCCTTCCCGACGCCTTGGTTCCGTGCCGCAAGTGCTTGTTTTTCCGCCTGAAAATGGTGGCGGAAACGCGCCTTGCGTGGTACCATTCCAGCACTGTTTCCGGCGGGGTCGAAAGGCCCCGCCGCCCTGTTTCCGGACCCGGCCGCCATGAGGCGCCTGGACGGCCCGGCACCACGAGGATGCAAGCAATTCGATGACCGATCTCGCCCAGGAAATCATCCCGGTCAACCTCGAGGACGAAATGCGTCGCAGCTACCTGGATTACGCCATGAGCGTGATCGTGGGGCGTGCGCTGCCGGACGTCCGCGACGGCCTCAAGCCCGTGCATCGCCGCGTGCTGTACGCGATGAACGAGCTGGGCGCGCACAGCAACAAGCCTTACTACAAGTCGGCGCGCATCGTCGGCGACGTCATCGGCAAGTACCACCCGCACGGCGACCAGTCGGTGTACGACACCCTGGTGCGCATGGCGCAGCCGTTCTCGCTGCGCTACCTGCTGGTGGACGGGCAGGGCAACTTCGGTTCGGTCGACGGCGACTCCGCGGCGGCGATGCGTTACACCGAGGCGCGCATGGCGCGCATCACGCACGAGCTGATGGCCGACATCGACAAGGAAACCGTCGACTTCGTGCCCAACTACGACGAGAAGGAACTGGAGCCGTCGGTGATGCCGACGCGCTTCCCGAACCTGCTGGTGAACGGTTCGGCCGGCATCGCGGTGGGCATGGCCACCAACATCCCGCCGCACAACCTCGGCGAGGTGGTGGATGCGCTGATCGCGCTCATCGACAACCCCGAGATCGACATCGACGGGCTGATGGAATACATCCCGGGGCCGGATTTCCCCACCGCCGGCATCATCAACGGCGTCGGCGGCATCCATCTCGCCTACCGCACCGGCCGCGGCCGCGTGCGCATCCGCGCGAAGTGCGACGTGGAGGTGGCCGACAACGGCCGCGAGTCGATCATCGTCACCGAGATCCCGTACCAGGTGAACAAGGCGCGGCTGATCGAGAAGATCGCCGAGCTGGTGAAGGAAAAGAAGCTCGACGGCATCAGCGAGCTGCGCGACGAGTCCGACAAGGACGGCATGCGCATCTACATCGAGATCAAGCGCGGCGATTCGGCCGAGGTGGTGCTCAACAACCTCTACGCGCAGACGCAGCTGGAGTCGGTGTTCGGCATCAACATGGTGGCGCTGGTCGACGGCCGCCCGCAGCTGCTCAACCTCAAGCAGATCCTCGAGGCCTTCGTCCGCCACCGCCGCGAGGTGGTCACGCGCAGGACCATCTTCGAGCTGCGCAAGGCGCGCAACCGCGCCCACATCCTCGAAGGCCTGACGGTCGCGCTGGCCAACATCGACGAGATGATCGAGCTGATCAAGACGTCGGAGAACCCGAACGTCGCGCGCGAGCGCATGCTCGCCCGGCGCTGGGCGCCCGGCCTGGTCGGCGCGCTGCTCGCCGCGGCCGGCGCGGAGGCGTCGCGTCCGGAAGACCTGCCGGCGGGCGTGGGCCTGGTCGACGGCAGCTACCAGCTCACCGAGGTCCAGGCGCAGCAGATCCTCGAGATGCGCCTGCACCGCCTGACCGGGCTGGAGCAGGAGAAGCTGACCGACGAGTACAGGCAGCTGCTGGACACCATCCGCGGCCTGATCGAGATCCTCGAGAACCCGGACGTGCTGCTGGAGGTGATCCGCACCGAGCTGCGCAACGTCAAGGAAGAGTTCGGCGACGCGCGCCGCAGCGAGATCCGCGCCAGCGAGGAAGACCTCGACATCCTCGACCTGATCGCGCCGGAAGACGTGGTGGTCACGCTGTCGCATGCCGGCTACGCCAAGCGCCAGCCGGTGACCGCCTATCGCGCGCAGCGCCGCGGCGGACGCGGACGCAATGCGGCGGCGACCAAGGACGAGGATTTCATCGACCAGCTGTGGCTGGTCAACACCCACGACACCCTGCTCACGTTCACCAGTGCCGGCCGCGTGTTCTGGCTGCCGGTGCACCAGCTGCCCGATGCCGGCCCGAACGCGCGCGGCCGCCCGATCATCAACTGGATCGCGCTGGAAGAGGGCGAGAAGGTGCAGGCGGTGGTGCCGGTGCGCGAGTACGAGGCCGACAAGTTCGTGTTCTTCGCCACCCGCCAGGGCACGGTCAAGAAGACCCCGCTCACCGAGTTCGCCTATCGCCTGGCGCGCGGCAAGATCGCGATCAACCTCGACGAGGGCGACGCGCTGGTCAATGCCGGGCTGACCGACGGCAGCCGCGACGTGATGCTGTTCGCCAGCAACGGCAAGGCGGTGCGCTTCGACGAAGGCTCGGTGCGCGCCATGGGCCGCACCGCGACCGGCGTGCGTGGCATCCGCCTCGCCGCGGGCGAGGAAGTGCGCAGCTTGGTGGTGGTCGACGGCGACGGCGACATCCTCACTGCCAGCGAGCACGGCTACGGCAAGCGCACGCCGCTGGACGAGTACCCGAAGAAGGGCCGCGGCACGCAGGGCGTGATCGCACTGCAGACCACCGCCCGCAACGGGGCCCTGGTCGGTGCGATCCAGCTCAGCGACCACCACGAGGTGCTGCTGATCTCCGATGGCGGCACGCTGGTGCGCACGCGCGCGGCGGAGATTTCCCAGGTCGGCCGCAATACCCAGGGCGTCACCCTGATCCGCCTCGGCGAGGGCGAGCGGCTGCAGGCGATCGAGCGCGTCGATGCGTCGCTGGACGATGGCGAGCTGGCGGGGGAGGCCGGTGACGGCCGTCCGGCGCCCGAGTTGCGTCCCGACGCGTGATCCTGCGCCGGGCGGCGGGCTCCGCCCGCCCGGCGACTGGCCGCTGATCCGATCCGCCGCCGTTTCCCGCCTGTCGACGGGAGTGGCGGTCGCGCCTGCGCGCGCCGTCCCTATACTGGCGGCAACAACGGACGGGGAGTGATGGCTCGTGACGCGATGGAATGATCGGCGGATCCCGGCGTGGATCGGCAAGGCGCTGGCGACCGCCGCGCTGCTGGCGCTGCTGGCCGGCTGCGGCCGCAACGAGTCGGGACAACTGCCTGCCGTCAGCGGCGAGGCGATCCAGGGCCAGCGCGACACCATCGAAGGCTTCGGCCTGGTACGCGCCTGGCCGGACCAGGACGGCGAGGGTCTGGCGATCGCGCTGGAGTTCTCGCGCCCGCTGGTGGGCACGCAGGACTTCGACAAGCTGGTGACCTTCGCCGAGCCCATCGCCGAGCCCAGCGGCTGGACCCTGTCGGACGACGGCAAGACCTTGCGCTATCCGCACGTCAAGCCCGACCAGACCTTCACCCTGCGCATCTCCGGGGCGCTGGCCGCGGCCGACGGCAGCACGCTCGGCAGCGACCTCGAGCAGAAGGTCTATACCGGCGAGCTCGACCCGGTGGTCGGCTTTGCCTCGCAGGGCAGCGTGCTGCCGGCGAAGGAGTCGCGCGGCCTGCCGGTGGTCTCGATCAACGTGGAGGAGGTGGACGTCGAGTTCCTGCGGGTGAAGGAATCCTCCCTGCCGACCTTCTTCGCCGAATACCAGCGCGGCGGTCGCCGTGGCAGCTGGGAGCTGGACAGCCGCTGGAGCGACAAGACCCCGCTGTCGCGGCTGGCCGAGCCGGTGTACGTCAACCGCTTCGTGCTGGGCGGCAAGCGCAACGAGCGCGTGCTGACCTACCTGCCGCTGCAGGACATCGCCGAGCTGCAGCAGCCGGGCCTGTATTTCGCGGTGATGAAGCGCGCTGGCTCGTTCCAGGACCAGTTCGAGACCGTGTTCTTCACCGTCAGCGACATCGGCCTGCACGCGCGCGCCTACAAGGACAAGCTGTTCGTTCACACGGCCTCGCTGCGCGACGGCAGCGCGATTGGCGGCACCGACCTGCGCGTGCTCGATGCGCGCGGCGAGACCATCTACAGGGGCACCACCGACGGCAACGGCAACGCGCTGCTCGACTACACGCTGGACGCCGCGCAGGTGCTGGTCGGCAGCAAGGGCAAGGACCTGTCGATGCTGCCGTTCAACCAGCCGGCACTGGACCTGTCCGAGTTCGCCGTGTCCGGGCGCGAGAATGCGTGGTTCGACGTGTTCGCCTGGTCCGGGCGCGACCTCTACCGCCCCGGCGAGACGGTGCGGGTGTCGGCGCTGCTGCGCGACAACGACGGCAAGCCGGTGGCGGCGCGCGACGGCAAGAGCCAGGCCCTGTTCGTGCGCCTCAAGCAGCCCGATGGCAAGACGTTCTTCGAGACCCGGCTGCAGCCCGGCGCACTGGGCTACTTCCGGTTCGAGAAGGAGGTGCCGGTCGATGCCC
>JAIUOJ010000028.1 GCA_020161335.1 Pseudomonadota bacterium | reverse complement strand
TCGGAAATGACGGTACTGCGCAGAGTGCTGGTGCACGAAGCTTGCCCCGGCAAGCATCCGCCGCAGAAACCCACACAGCCACGAATGCTTGACCGCGCGGCCCAACGCTTGAATTAAGCCGTGCCGCGAAGCGGCATCGGCTTGAATGAATTGTTAGGCGGCATGCTGGTGACGCCGCTTGATTGTGTCAAAGCAGAACTCACAGACAACCACCAAGACCTCAGCGTGCTCATCAGTCCAGTGCCCGGCTTGCATCAAGCGCTCCTCGCAGGACGCGCACCAGCCTTGTGGTTCTGGTGACTCATCGTCGAGCGCGACCTCATAGAAGCCGAGACGACGATCGTGTTCTGACGCCGCATGGCAGCAGACGAAAGCGATGCCAACGTTGCCGTGAGTGCCGCATTTCACAGTTCGCAGGGTTTTGTCCATGCCGCCTAACGCCTGAATTAAGCCGCGCCGCGAAGCGGCGTCGGCTTGAATGAATTGTTAGCACACACACCTACCATTGCCACTAGTCCTCTCCTAGAACATGGACAATCTTGCCCATAGCGGGGTCAAAAACAGCGTGTGCGCGCCCGCCCCGCACATTTTTGTTTGTCTGGATAGTAGAAACAACAATATATTTGCCAACGCGACGGATCACTACGACATGACCCTCTGTAAGTAACCGTGCGAAAGACAGTCTTTGGTAAGCGGCAGCTAGTGCTGCTTGGTTCTCAGCCGCTTCAAGCTCGGCTCTGCGCGTAGATTCCGCGAGAGCTTGCGCTACGTCGGTGGCAGGACCCGAGGCTAGCGCTAGTAAGACAGGCAAGAGAATCTGCATGTGGGTGCTAACGCCTGAATTAAGCCGCGCCGCGAAGCGGCGTCGGCTTGAATGAATTGTTAGGGCTCAACGCTTGATGGTGCCGCCGCCAGACGATCTGACAGCTCAGCTACCGCGGCAAGCCACTCCGAGAGATCTGCGTCAGCCCACAACTCATATAGTTCGGAATCCTCCGGCGACACGATTCTTGAGATTACGGATTTTGCGGATGGGATGAGTGCGATGAGTTCTGGCGCTGATTGGCGGGCAATCCAGGCGTTCAGATCGTCTGGCAAGTCGGGGCTGGGATGGCCAGCCGCGGCAGCTACTACCTCTGCTGCAACGAGTGCGGTCATAGCCTCGGGTGCTTCGATGTACGTCGACCCTTCAATTGCCTCAAGTGCGCGCTGGACAACCGACGTCGATTCAGCCTCAGCCCAATCGGACGAACGATCCAGAGCCTCGTCGTTGTCGAACTGTCCGACACCCCAAGTGCCTGCCTGCGCGGGGAATGAGAGAAGAAGGACGAGGATAGCGATGAATGCTTTCATGAGCCCTAACGCCTGAATTAAGCCGCGCTGCGCAGCAGCGTCGGCTTGAATGAATTGTTGGGCCGCCGGCAGTGATGCCGCCGACCCACTTGACGAAACTGTACGCCTAACCGACGCGACTGCAAGCTTGCCCCGGGAACGCACGGGAATGACATTGCTGCGCGCATGTCCGCCAGACGACGGCGTGCCCCGCGAACCTTCGGAAATGACGGTACTGCGCAGAGTGCTGGTGCACGAAGCTTGCCCCGGCAAGCATCCGCCGCAGAAACCCACACAGCCACGAATGCTTGACCGCGCGGCCCAACGCCTGAATTAAGCCGCGCCGCGAAGCGGCGTCGGCTTGAATGAATTGTTGGGCCGCCGGTAGTGATGCCGCCGACCCACTTGACGAAACTGTACGCCTAACCGGCGCGACTGCAAGCTTGCCCCGTGAGCGTGCGGGAATGACATTGCTGCACTCGCGTCCGCCAGGCGACGGCGTGCCCCGCGAACGATCGGGAATGAAAGCGCTGCGCAGAGTGCTGGTGCACGAAGCTTGCCCCGGCAAGCAACCGCCGCAGAAAGCCACACAGCCACGAATGCTTGACCGCGCGGCCCAACGCCTGAATTAAGCCGACTTGGCCGCGCAGCGGACAAGTTCGGCTTGAATGAATTGTTGGGCCGCCGGCAGTGATGCCGCCGACCCACCTGCCGAAACTGTACGCCTAACCGACGCGACTGCAAGCGTGCCCCGTGACCGTGCGGGAATGACATTGCTGCGCGCATGTCAGCCAGGCAACGGCGTGCCCCGCGAACGATCGAGAATGAAAGTGCTGCGCAGAGTGCTGGTGCACGAAGCTTGCGTCGGCAAGCACCCGCCGCAGAAACCCACACAGCCACGAATGCTTGACCGCGCGGCCCAACGCCTGAATTAAGCCGCGCCGCGAAGCGGCGTCGGCTTGAATGAATTGTTAGGCCGCAGTCTAGTCCTCATGGCAGTAAAAGGTGTAGCCCGAACCCTTGCTGCCGAAGGCGCCGGCGAGCCAGCCCACGGAGAACGATTGCTCGACGGACAAGACGGGCTGTGAGCCGCGATTGGCATTGGCGTAGGTTCCGCCAGGGCACCACTCTGACAGGACGAGGTCCTTTGCCAAAGACTCAGCGCTTGCTGGGTCAGTAGAACGGACAAGCCTGGTGGTGAAGAATCCAATAGCCGAATCGCCCTCAAACGGCAGATCAATGTCACGCCCGGAAAGAATGACTTTGAAGTACGGCATTGTTTGGTCTGCGGCCTAACGCCTAATAGACCCCAACCCGGGGTATAATCGGGACTATGCGCGCGGGCCTGGCGAGCGTCAACGCGGTGGGGCCCCGAACAATCAAGGCCTTGCCGCGGTTGCCGGCCGGCCTTTCCGGTTGAGAACGCGGAATATCCGGTGACGAGACCGGCGTATCGGTTATTCCGGCATGGTTGCCGGATATGCGGAAGAGGGTCATGCGCAGGCGGTCGCGGGCAAGTGCCCGCGATCGCTCGGGTTCTGGGCGCGAATGCGCGGCCTCGCCGGTCTAACGCGCCAGCAGGTGTTGTTCCCAGAACAGGATTGAAGCGGCGCCGAAGTAGTCGCTGTTGCCCTTTTTGCGGAAGCCGTGGCCTTCGTCGTCGAACATCAGGAACCAGACGGGTGCACCGTTGTCGCGCACGGCCTTGGCGATCTGCTCGGCTTCGGTATAGGGCACGCGCGGGTCGTTGCGGCCCTGCGCGACGAACAGCGGCGAGCGGATGCGCGAGGCGTTCTTCAGCGGCGAGATGCGTTCGAACACGGCCTGCATGTCCGGGTCGCGTTCGTCGCCGTACTCGGCGCGGCGCAGGTCGCGGCGGTAGTCCTCGGTGTTGGTGAGGAAGGTGGTGAAGTCGGAGATGCCGACGACGTCGATGCCGGCGCGGATGCGGTCGCTGTAGTGCATCAGCGAGGCCAGCACCATGTAGCCGCCGTAGCTGCCGCCCACCACGCCGACGCGTGAGGCGTCGAGTTCGGGCTGGGTGGCGATCCAGTCCAGCAGCGCGCCGATGTCCTTCACCGAATCTTCCCGCTTCCCGGCATTGTCCAGGGCCAGGAAGCGCTTGCCGTAGCCGGACGAGCCGCGCACGTTGGGCACCAGCACCGCGACGCCAAGTTCGTTGACCAGGAACTGGGTGTTGGCGCTGAAGGACGGCACCGACTGTGATTCCGGCCCGCCGTGGATGCTGATGATCACCGGCAGCTTGCGGCCCGCGGCGACGCCGGCGGGCTTGTAGTAGAACGCGGGGATGGTGCGGCGCTGGCCGTCCATCTCGTCGAAGGTCGGGAAGCGCACCAGCGTCGGCGACACGAACTTTGATGTGTCCAGACCACCCACCTCGCTGCGCGTCCAGCCCTCGAGCGAGCGGTCGGCGAGGCCGATCACGTAGACGTCGCTCGGCGACGTGGCGGTGTTGAGCGTGAGCGCGAGGCGCTGGCCGTCGGGCGAGAAATCGGCGCCGCCGATCACGCCCACCGGCAGCTCGGGCAGCGGCACCGGCCTGTGGTCGGGCAGGGTGATGACGTGCGCCTTGCCGATGCCGTCCTCGTTGCTCATGTAGGCGAGGTGGCGGCCGTCGTGGGCGATGGTGAAGCCTTCGACGTCCCACGGGATGCCGGCCGACAGCACCTCCAGCTTGCCGCTGCGCGGGTCGTGGTAGCGCAGCCGCAGGAACTCGCTGGGGTGGCCGTCGACCGGTTCGTCGGAGATGAAGTACACGCCGTGCCCATCCGGCGCGAAGGCGAACCCGCCGAAGGCGGCCTTGCCGCCGTCGACCGGGAACAAGGTGAGCTTGCCGCTCGCGACGTCCACCTCGCCCGGATACGACTCGCTGATCGACACGTACTTCATCACCAGCAGGCGCTTGCCGTCGGGCGAGAAATCCAGCGGCGTCCACGAACCGCCTGCCGACAGCAGCAGGCGGTTCTCGCCCTTGCGGGTGTCGCGGATCCACACGTCGCGGTCGGTGCCGTTGCGCGCGGTGCTGGAGAAGGCCATCAGCGAACCGTCGCGGTTGAGCACGGTGCCGCCGTTCTGGCTGCGCTGGCCATCGGTCAGCAGGGTCGTGCTGCGCGTGGGTTCGTCGAACCAGTAGAGCTGGGAGAACTCGTCGCCGCCCTTGTCCTTGGCGAACACGAAGCCGTCGCGCCATGCGCCGGGCGGCGACGCGGTCACGCCGGCCACCGGCTCGGGATAGAACGTGAGTTGCTCGCGCATGCCCATCGGCTGGCATACGCGATGCACCTGGTTGGTCTCGGCGAAGCGGGTGCCGACCAGCACGCAGCCGGCCTGCGTCCAGCCGCTCACGTTGGCGCCGCGCGTGTTCTGGTAGCGGTTGAGCCGGTCGATCAGCTCGGCCGGGATCTCGGGCACGAACTCGGTGGCACGGGTGCCCACCTGCTTGCGTTCAACCGCGTTGCCCTGGGCAAGGGCGGGCAGGCTGCAGGCCAGGGCGAGGCCCAGGGCGAGGGCGGTGGCGGTCGGTCGCATGGGCGGGTCCCCGAGGCAGGTGGTTGCCACAGCCTAGCCCAGGCGCGCCGCCGGGGACTGGTCCAATGGTCACGCCGGCCGGGGTCCGGCCCCATGCCGCCGGGTCGTGTGCGCACGGCAGCCCGCGCCCGCGCCAGCCCGGCAGGGCCGGCGGAACGGGTCAGCCGCGGCGCGCCTGCAGCAGTTCGCGCAGCTCCAGCTTTTCGTCGTCGCTGAGCTCGGCGAGCCGGGATTGCAGCTCCGCGCGCCGCTGCTGGAACGCCAGCGCGTTGAGCTGCGCGATCGCGCCGAGGAAGTCCGCGCGCAGGCCGTCGGTGTCGCCCGGCACCGACTGGCTGGCCAGCTTCTGCAGCGACGCGCCTTCCTCGCGGTCGCCGAAGTGCTCGATCAGTGCGCCGGTGGTGATGTCCGGCCGTGCGTGCACCAGCGCGACCAGATCCACCAGCAGCGGGATGCCCGGCTGCTGCAGCGCCACGAAGCGGTAGGGCGGCTCCAGGTCCAGCGCCAGCGACGGCTGCTGCAGCAGCAGCGTGATCGCCGCGCGCACCAGGCTGCGCTTGGGGGCCGGGACCGCGGCGGCACCGCGCGCACGCTGCGTGGGCACGTGGGTGTCCGGTGCCGCGCTGCGTGCGCCGACGCCGGTCAGCTCGGTGAGGCGCTGGCGCATCAGGTCGCCGAAGGCGCCGTCCGGGATCTGCGCGAGCAGTGGCTTGGCGCGTTCGGCCAGGCGCGCCTTGCCGTCCAGCGTGCCCAGCTGGATGCCTTCGGCCAACGTGTCGAAGAAGAACTGCGACAGCGGCGTGGCCTGCTGCAGGCGCGCGTCGAAACCCGGCGCGCCCTCGTGGCGGACGATGCTGTCCGGGTCCTCGCCGTCGGGCAGGAACAGGAAGAACGCCTGGCGTCCGTCGCGCATGCGCGGCAGCACCGACTCCACCGCCTTCCAGGCCGCCTTGCGCCCCGCCGCATCGCCGTCGAAGCAGAAGTACACGTCCGGCGCGTTGCGGAACAGCAGCTCGGCGTGGTCGGGCGTGGTCGCGGTGCCCAGCGTGGCCACGGCTTCGCTGATGCCGTGGTCGAACAGCGCGATCACGTCCATGTAGCCTTCGACCACGATCAGGCGTTCGATCTTCGAGCGCGCCTGCCGCACCTGCCACAGGCCGTAGAGTTCGCGGCCCTTGTGGAACAGCGCGGTCTCGGGCGAGTTGAGGTACTTGGGGCCGTCGTCCTTCTGCAGCACGCGGCCGCCGAACGCGATCACGCGGCCGCGCCGGTCGTGGATCGGGAACATCACCCGGTCGCGGAACTTGTCGTAGACATGGCCGCGGTCGTTCTTCGAGAACAGGCCGGCGCGGTCGAGCAGTTTCATCCGCCGCTCGTCGGTGCCCAGCGCATCCTTCAGCGCGGAAAACCCGTCCGGCGCATAGCCGAGCGCGAACTGCGCGCGCACCGCCTCGCCGACGCCGCGCCGGTCGAAATACTCGCGCGCCTTGTCGCTCGCGGCCAGTTGCCGCTGGAAGAAACGCGCCGCCGCTTCCAGCGCGTTGAACAGGTCCTTGGTGTCGGGGTTCTCGTTGCGCTGCTGGGTGTCGCGCGGCACTTCCATGCCGGCGCGCTTGGCCAGGTCGTCGACGGCATCGAGGAACTCGAGCCGTTCGTAGTTCATCAGGAACGAGATCGCGGTGCCGTGCGCGCCGCAGCCGAAGCAGTGGTAGAACTGCTTGGTCGGCGACACCGTGAACGACGGCGAGCGTTCGTCGTGGAACGGGCAGCGCGCCGAGTATTCCTTGCCCTGGCGCTTGAGCGGCACGCGCGCGTTGATCACCTCGACGATGTCGGTGCGCGCGAGCAGGTCGTCGATGAAGGCGTCGGGGATGCGCGCCATCTCAGCGCCCCCGGCCCGGGCGCGGCCACGCGCATGCGGCCGCGCCGACGGGAGCCGTCGGCGGCAGGCGGTCGCGGGTGGCGGACGGGAAACGGGCCATGGACGGACAAGCATGCCACGCCGGTCAAGCGCCGGCCCGCCGGCCACGGCGGCGCGCCGGGTCGAGCCGGGCCTCAGGCTGGCGGGCGCGTGCGCATGCGCTCGTCGATCACCGCGGTCAGCAGCGCGCCGACGAAGAACACCACGCTGGCGTAGTAGATCCACACCAGCAGCAGCACCAGCGCCCCCATCGAGCCGTAGGCGCTGCCCGGCGCCGCCTCGGCCAGGTACAGCCCGATCAGCCAGCGGCCGCTGGCGAACAGCACCGAGGTGATCGCACCGCCGAGGAAGGCCTGGCGCCAGGCCACCCGCCGATCCGGCAGGAAGTGGTAGAGGAAGGCGAAGGTGAGCGCGTACAGCAGCAGGGTGGTGGCGTAGCCGATCGCCGGCAGCAGCGAGGGCAGGTGCGCGAAGGTGACCTGCAGGGCCGTGGTGGCCACCATCGACACCACCAGCAGGAAGCCGATCGCCAGCACCACGCCGAGCGAGAACACGCGCTTGCGCAGCCACGCCATCGCGCCGTTGAGGCGCTGCGCGTCGGTGCGGAAGATCAGGTTGAGCGCGCCCTGCAGCTGCGCGAACACGATGGTCGCGCCGATGAACAGCAGCGCCGTGCTCCAGGCGCCGGCCAGCGTGCCGACGCCGGGCTGCTCGGTGGCGTTGCGGATGACGGTGTCGGCCACCGTCGCCGCGCCGTCGCCGGCGAGCACGCCGATCTGGTCGATGAGTGACTGCTGCGCCGGCGGGTACAGCGACGCGGTCAGCCACAGCAGCAGCACCAGCAGCGGCGCCATCGACAGCAGCGCATAGAACGCCAGCGACGCCGCCTGCGTCATCAGGTCGGCTTCGACGAAGCGCTGCACCAGCGCCGCCGGCAGGCTGGCCTGCACGCGCGCCTGCAGGCGTCGGGAGGCGTCCAGGGTCGACTGGAACCGGCGGTTGCGGCCGGGGTCGGGCGGCGGCGATGGCGACATGCTCATGGCGACAGCCTGCCAGAGCGATGTCGGCATCCGGTCAAGGCGCGCCGTCCGGCGGGCCGTCGTCCGGCGGCGTGCCGGCCAGTCGTCGCAGCGCCTCGCCGCTGACGCGCTGCACGGTCCACGCGTCCATGCCGATCGCGCCGAGGCTGCGGTAGAAGCCGATCGCCGGCGCGTTCCAGTCCAGCACCGACCACTCGAAGCGGCCGCAGCCGCGTGCCAGCGCCAGCTGCGCGAGCTGCACCATCAGCCGCTTGCCGATGCCCAGTCCGCGAAACCGCGGCCACACGAACAGGTCCTCGAGGTACAGGCCGGGGCGGGCGAGGAAGGTCGAGTAGTTGTGGAAGAACAGGGCGAAGCCGGCGGCCTCGCCATCGGCCTCGGCGATCAGCACTTCGGCGGCGGGGTGCTTGCCGAACAGCGTCCCGGCCAGCGATGCCGCGTCGGCCTCGCATTCGTGCGCGAGCTGCTCGTACTCGGCGAGGCCGCGCACCAGCGCGAGGATCGCGTCGACGTCGGCGCGGGTCGCGGGGCGGATCGCGATGTCGGCGGCCTTCGCCATGGCGTCGCCCTGGTCGGAGCGAAGCGGACGGGATCAGCCCGCCAGCTTCTGCTTGACCAGCTTCGACACAAGGCCCATGTCGGCCTGGCCGGCCAGTGCCGGCTTGAGCACGCCCATCAGCTTGCCCATGTCGGCCGGGCCGGTGGCGCCGCTGCGCGCGATGGCGTCGTCGATCGCGGCGAGGATCGCGGCCTCGTCGAGCTTGGCCGGCAGGTAGGCCTCGATCACGACGATCTCGGCGCGCTCGATCGCGGCCAGGTCCTCGCGCGCGGCGGCCTCGAACTGGGTCACCGAGTCCTTGCGCTGCTTGACCATCTTCTCGAGCACGGCCAGCACCGCGGCGTCGTCGAGCTCGATGCGCTCGTCGACCTCCTTCTGCTTGATCGCGGCGTTGATCAGGCGGATGACGCCGAGGCGGTCCTTCTCGCCGGCCTTCATCGCGGCCTTCATGTCGTCGGTGAGTTGCTGCTTGAGGGTCATGGGATCGGGTGTCCGGTGGTGGCAACGGGAATCGGCGGGGCGTGGCGCCAGGGGCGGGGAAAGCACGACCCCAGAAACACGAAAAGCCGGCCACGCTCGCGCGTGCCGGCTTTCGGCGAAGCGGCGCGGCTCAGTACAGGCGCTGGCGCTTGGTGACGTCGCGCGAGCTGCGGCGGGCCTGGCGCTTCACGGCGGCGGCGGCCTTGCGCTTGCGCTCCTGGGTCGGCTTTTCGTAGAACTCGCGCTTGCGGGTTTCGGCCAGCACACCCGCCTTCTCGCAGGTGCGCTTGAAACGGCGCAGCGCAAACTCGAAGGGTTCGTTTTCGCGGACTTTGACGCTTGGCATAGGACTCTCGGGTTTCGGGGATCTGCCCGGTCAGGCCGGGCGAGCCGCGTATGATAGCCGCTGGCCTTGCCGCCACGCAACCGGCCCCCACCTTGCCGGGCACGCCCGCCCCCGGCCCGGAGCCCCCATGAAAGTGCTCGGCATCGAATCCAGCTGCGACGAAACCGGGGTGGCCGTCTACGACACCGCCCGCCCCGGCGCCGACGGCCTGCGCGCCCATGCCGTGTACAGCCAGATCGCGCTGCACGCGGAGTACGGCGGGGTGGTGCCCGAGCTGGCCAGCCGCGACCACGTGCGCAAGCTGCTGCCGCTGGTCCGCCAGACGCTGGACGAGGCGGGTCTCAGGATCGATGAGATCGACGGCGTGGCCTACACCGCCGGGCCCGGGCTGGTCGGGGCGCTGCTGGTCGGGGCCGGGGTTGCGCGCTCGCTGGCCTGGGCGCTGGACGTGCCGGCGATCGGCGTGCATCACATGGAAGGCCACCTGCTGGCGCCGCTGATGGAGGACGATCCGGTGCACGGCCGGCCCGAGCCGCCGTTCGTGGCCCTGCTGGTGTCCGGTGGGCATACCCAGCTGATCGCGGTGGACGGCATCGGTCGCTACCGGCTGCTGGGCGAGACGCTGGACGACGCCGCGGGCGAAGCCTTCGACAAGACCGCCAAGCTGATGGGCCTGCCCTATCCCGGCGGGCCGCAGCTGGCGGCGCTGGCCGAGCAGGGGACGCCGGGGCGATTCAGGTTCGCGCGCCCGATGACCGACCGCCCCGGGCTGGACTTCAGCTTCAGCGGGCTCAAGACCCAGGTGCTGCTGGCCTGGCGGCAGTCCGACCAGTCGGCGCAGACGAAAGCCGACATCGCCCGCGGCTTCGAGGACGCGGTGGTCGACACCCTGGCGATCAAGTGCGAACGCGCGCTCGATGCGGCCGGCTGCGACGTGATCGTGGTGTCGGGCGGCGTCGGCGCGAACAAGCGCTTGCGCGCCCGCCTGCAGGCCATGGCGGCGCAGCGGGGCGGCCGCGCCTGCTTCCCGCGGCCGTCGCTGTGCACCGACAACGGCGCCATGATCGCCTTCGCCGGCGCGTTGCGGCTGCAGGCCGGGCAACGCTCGGACGCCGCGGTGCACGTGGTACCGCGCTGGGACATGGCCAGCCTGCCGGCGGTGGCCGCCGACCGGGAATCGGGCGCGGGGAATCGGGAGTCGTGACAGGCCGCGGCGGCATTGCCTTTACCATTGCCGATTCCCGGCTTTCCAATCCCGGCTCGTCATGGACCACGTCTTCATCGAAGGCCTCGAGATCGAGGCGCTGATCGGCATCTACGACTGGGAGCGGCGCATCCGCCAGCCGCTGCTGTTCGACCTGGAGATGGCGTTCGACAACCGTGTGCCCGCGGCCCGCGACGACATTGCGCTGACGCTCGACTACAAGGCCGTGAGCAAGCGCCTGATCGAATACGTCACCGCCTCCGAGTTCGGCCTCGTGGAAACGCTCGCCGAGCGCTGCGCGGAGATCGTGATGAACGAGTTCAAGGTCGAGCGGGTACGATTGAAGCTGAGCAAGCCAGGTGCGGTGCGCGGTGCGCGCGCGGTCGGCGTGTTCATCGAACGTGCACGCACGCCACACGGGAACGGGTAGTTGCAGGAACAGCTGGAAAACATCCGCGCGGCGCTCGCGCCGTATCCATGGGCCTACACCGCGACGGTGATCGCCGCGCTGCTGCTGGCGGCGTGGCTGGCGAACTGGCTGACCAAGCGCGTGCTGCTGCGCGGGCTCAAGCGTGCCCTGCGGGCCTCGCCGCTGGGCGGCGCCGCGCACGACCACGAGGTGAAGCTGCGCGTGATCCCGCGCCTGGCCAACGTGGTGCCGGCGCTGGTGGTCGCGGCCGGCGTGGCCGTGGTGCCCGACCTGCCGG
Organism: Pseudomonadota bacterium; assembly: GCA_020161335.1. Classification (GTDB taxonomy): domain Bacteria; phylum Pseudomonadota; class Gammaproteobacteria; order Xanthomonadales; family Xanthomonadaceae; genus Luteimonas. The sequence continues at coordinate 16,565 of JAIUOJ010000028.1, read as the reverse complement.
AGCAGGTGGTCACCGTGGTCCGCGCACTGTGCCAGGCCTTCATCGTGCTCACCCTGGTGCTGTCGGTCTCGCGCGCGCTGGACCTGGTCAACCTGGTCTACGAGCGCCGCCCCGACGCGCGCAACAAGCCGATCAAGGGCTACCTGCAGGTGGCCAAGATCATCCTGTTCGTGCTCGCCGGGATCTCGATCGTCGCGACCCTGATCGGCGCGCAGTTCCTGCACATCCTCACCGGCCTCGGCGCCGCGACCGCGGTGCTGATGCTGATCTTCCAGGACACCATCCTGTCGCTGGTGGCCAGCGTGCAGATCAGCAACGACGGCCGCGTGCGCATCGGCGACTGGATCGAGATGCCCTCGCAGAACGCCGACGGCGACGTCATCGACATCGCGCTGCATACGGTGACGGTGCAGAACTGGGACCGGACCATCACCACTGTGCCCACCAAGAAGCTGATCAGCGATTCGTTCAAGAACTGGCGCGGCATGAGCGAGTCGGGCGGGCGCCGGATCAAGCGCGCGCTGTACCTGGACCAGCATGCGGTGCGCTTCCTGTCCGACGACGAAGTGGCGCGGCTGCACCGCATCGCCCTGATCGACGGCTACCTCGACGGCAAGCAGCGCGAGATCGGCGAGTGGAACGCGCGGCTGGCGGCGCACGGCGACGAGGCGGTGAACCAGCGCCGGGTCACCAACCTCGGCACGTACCGCGCGTACGTCGAGCACTACCTGCGCCGGCATCCGGGCATCCGCCAGGACATGACCCTGCTGGTGCGCCAGCTGCAGCCGACCGCGGAAGGCCTGCCGCTGGAGGTGTACTGCTTCAGCAACGACGTGCGCTGGGCGTTCTACGAGGGCATCCAGTCGGACATCTTCGACCACCTGCTGGCGATCCTGCCGGAGTTCGGGCTGAAGGTGTTCCAGGGCAGCAGCGACGCGCCGCTGGACGTGAACCTGCGGCGCATCGACCCGCCGGACCGAGCTGGCGACGACTGATCCGGCGCGGGCGACGGCACTCGCCCGCGCGCGACCGGATGCGCCATCATGTGCGCCCCGGAGCGCGCCATGCCCACCGCCCACCTCAGCCTCGGCAGCAACCTCGACCCCGAACGCCACCTGCGCGTGGCGATCGACGCGCTGCGCGCACGCTTCGACGCGGTGCGCGTGTCGACCGTGTACCGCTTCCCCGCGGTGGGTTACGACGGCGCCGACTTCCTCAATGCCGCCGCGTCGATCCAGACCGACCTGTCGCCGCAGGCGCTCAACGCCTGGCTGCATGCGCTGGAAGACGCGCACGGGCGCGACCGCAGCGGCCCGCGTTACAGCGACCGCACGCTCGACATCGACATCGTGCTCTACGACGACCTCGTTGCCGAGGGTAATGGCCACCCCGGACCAGGTCCGGGGCCGGTTCTGCGCATCCCGCGCGAGGAACTGCGCCACGCCTTCGTGCTGAAGCCGCTGGCGGAAATCGCGCCCGGCGCGATGCACCCGATCGAGCGTCAGACGATCGCCGCGCTATGGCGGGCCCATCCCGACCATGACCGGCCGTTCGCGACGGTCCCGCTCGTCCCGTCCGTCCAGACCGTGCCCTGATCCCCGCGAAGGAGCCGCCCCATGCAACGACGCCATTTCCTCAAGACCACCGCCGCACTGTCGCTGGCCGCGGCGGCGCCCTGGGTGTCCGCGCTGGGCAGGCCGCGCGAACGCCTGCGGGTGGGCGTGCTGGGCACCGGCATGCGCGGGCAGGTGCTGCTGTCGGAACTGCTCAAGCAGGAGGGCATCGACGTTGCCGCGCTGTGCGACATCGAGCGCTTCATGCTCGACCGCGCGCTGAAGCAGCTGTCCGATGCCGGACGTCCCGCGCCGGTGGTGTTCACCGGCCGCGACGACGCCTGGCGCGCGATGCTGGCCGATGCCAGGCTCGACGCGGTGCTGATCGCCACGCCCTGGGAACTGCACGCGCCGCAGGCGATCGCGGCGATGGAGGCGAAGGTCGCGGTCGGCTGCGAGGTCGTGGCCGGCATCACCCTGCAGGATCACTGGGACGTATTGCGCGCGCAGCAGCGCACCGGCACGCCCTACATGCTGCTGGAGAACGTGTGTTACCGGCGCGACGTGCTGGCCGTGCTGGGCATGGTGCGCCAGGGCCTCTTCGGGGAGCTGGTGCACGTGGAAGGCGGCTACGAGCACGACCTGCGCGAGGTCAAGTTCAACGCCGGCGTGCCCGGCCAGGCCTATGGCGGCGGCGTGGAGTTCGGCGACAAGGGTTGGTCGGAGGCGAAGTGGCGCACGCCGCATTCGGTGCGCCGCAACGGCGAGCTGTACCCCAGCCACGGCATCGGCCCGTGCGCGCACTGGCTCGACATCCACCGCGGCAACCGTTTCACGCGCCTGACCAGCTACGCCAGCAAGGCGCGCGGCCTGCACGAGCATGTGGTCAGGCACGGCGGCGCCGGGCACCCCAACGCGAAGGTCGCCTTCGCGCTCGGCGACGTGGTGACCACCCAGATCGCCTGCGAGCGCGGCGAGACGGTGCTGCTGACGCACGACACCTCGCTGCCGCGCCCGTACTCGCTCGGCTTCCGGGTGCAGGGCACCGGCGGCATCTGGATGGACCTCAACCAGTCGATCTACCTCGAAGGCAAGAGCCCCGAGGCGCATCGCTGGGAGCCGGCACAGGCCTGGCTCGAGCGCAACGACCACCCGTTGTGGCGCCGCCTGGGCGAACGCGCGGCCGGCGGTGGCCACGGCGGCATGGATTTCTTCGTGGTGCATGCGTTCGTCGAGGCGCTCAAGGCCGGTGCGCCGATGCCGATCGACATTTACGATGCCGTCGCCTGGAGCGCGATCACGCCGCTGTCGGAGCAGTCGATCGCCGACGAGAACCGCACGCTCGCGTTCCCGGACTTCACCGAAGGTGGATGGAAGGACCGCAAGCGCGACTTCGCGCTGGACGACCGCTACTGAGGGAACGGCCGGCCCTCGCGCGTGTCATCCCGAACGCAGCGGGGGATCTGCCGGTCTTCCGCGAAGCACCCAGGGTAGATCCCCCGCTGCGCTCGGGATGACCGCAAGGAGCCGGGGGACTCGCCTGTCACATCCCGCGCCCGCGCCACGTCGAGCAGGTGACATTCGTCAATGGCCGGCGCCGGTGGCGCGCAGGCAAGATGGCGGACATCCACAGGAGGCGATGCCATGTTCGACAAGCTCTCGCGCAGTTGGGACCTGGTCAAGGCCAGCGCTTCGGTGCTGCGCTCGGACAAGGAGCTGATGCTGTTCCCGGTGATCTCCGGGCTGGTCACGCTGGTGGTGCTGGCCACCTTCCTGGTGCCGATGTTCGCGCTGCGCATCTTCGCCGACGGCATCGGCCTGGGCGGCGCGGTGTTCGGCTTCCTGTTCTACTTCGTGCAGTACAGCGTGGTGATCTTCTTCAACTGCGCGCTGGTGGGCGCGGCGATGATCCGCCTCGACGGCGGCGACCCGACGCTGGCCGACGGCTTCAACGCGGCGAAGTCGCGCATTCCGTCGATCCTCGGCTATGCCGCGATCGCGGCCACCGTCGGCGTGCTGCTGCAGGGCATGAAGGGCAAGGACAACGTGCTGGCGCGCATCCTCGGCAGCGTGCTCGGCGCGGCGTGGACGCTGGCCACCTTCCTGGTGGTGCCGGTGCTGGTCTCGCGCAACGTCGGCCCGATCGACGCGCTGAAGCAGAGCGTCGGCCTGCTCAAGCGCACCTGGGGCGAGAACGCGGTCGGCCAGGTCGGCATCGGCGCTGCGTTCGGCCTGCTGACCGCGATCGTGGCCGTCGTCGGTGTCGGCCTGGCGGTGCTGGCCGCGCAGGCGTCCCTGCCGCTGGCGATCGCGATCGGCGCCGTCGTGGCGCTGGCGTTGCTGCTGCTGGCGATCTACCAGGCCGCGCTCAGCGGCATCTACTCCGCGGCGCTGTATCGCTACGCGGTCTCGCACGAGACCCCGGACGCGTTCCGCGGCACGGATCTCGCACGCGCGTTCCTGCCGAAGCGGCATTGAACGACATTCCTCGTCGTTGTCCTTCTCCCGTTGCACGGAAGCAAGGTGGCGCGAAGCACCGGATGAGGGCGCTTTCCGCAGCTTTGGCATCCCCCCTCCGCCCTTCAGGCACCTTCCCCCGTGGAACGGGGGAAGGGAAGTCCATCGATCTAGAGCGGCGAGCGCCCGCCGTCGACGGCGATGACCGCGCCGGTGGTGTAAGCCGCGTCGCGCAGCAGCCACAGTGCGGTCTCGGCGATCTCCTCGGGCGTGCCGGTGCGCGCCAGCGCGGTGTGCGCGAGGATCCGGGCCTGCTGCACGGCGTCACCGCCGGCCTCGGGCCAGAGGATCGCGCCGGGCGCGATCGCGTTGACCCGCACCTCCGGCGCCAGCGCCACCGCCAGTGCGCGTGTCATCGCCTCCAGCGCGCCCTTGCTGGTGGCGTAGGCGGACAGGTCGGCGCGGGGCTGGCGCGCGTAGACGTCGGACAGGTTCAGGATCGCGCCGCGCGCGGCCTTCAGGTGCGGGGCCGCCGCCTGCGACAGGAAGAACGGCGCGCGCACGTTGGCGGCGAACAGCGCGTCGAACTGCGCGGGCGTCACGCTGCCGAACGACGTCGGGAAGAAGGCCGCGGCGTTGTTGACCAGCGCGTCCAGCCGCCCGAAGCGGCCGATCGTCTTCGCCACCAGTTCCGGCAGCCGGTCGAACTGGGCCAGGTCGGCCTGCAGCACGCGCGTGCTCCCGGCGCGCGCGGCCTCCAGCTCGGCGGCGAGCGCGTCCGCCTGCGCGCGCGAGGCATGGCAGTGCAGGGCCACGTCGTAACCCGCGGCGTGCAGGCGCCGCGCGATCGCGGCGCCGAGCCGGCGCGCCGCGCCGGTGACGAGCGCGACCGGAGGGGTGGCTGGCATCGATGGCTCCCGATTCCCGTTATCCTGTGCATTGTCGTCGTTCCCCGTGCCGATGTCCGGATTTCCCTTGCAAGACGAAGCCGCCGCGCACAGCGCGCGCCTGCATGCGCTGGTGGCCGCGCAGATTGCCGCCGCGGGCGGGGCGCTGCCGTTCTGGCGCTTCATGGAACTGGCGCTGTACGCGCCGGGACTGGGCTATTACAGCGCCGGCGCCGCCAAGTTCGGCCCGGCGGGCGATTTCGTCACCGCGCCCGAACTCGGCCCGCTGTTCGCCGAGTGCGTGGCCACGGCGGCCGCGCCGGTGATCGGCCAGATCGGCGAGGACGCGCGCGTGCTGGAGATCGGCGCCGGCAGCGGCCGCTTCGCCGAGTACGCGATCAAGCAGCTGATGTGGCTTGATGCCATGCCCGCGCGCTACGCCATCCTCGAGCCCAGCGCCGACCTGCGCGAGCGCCAGCGCGAACACCTGCGGCAGCGGTTGACGCCGCCCGTGTTCGATCGCGTCGAATGGCTGGACGGTCCGATGCCGGACGACTGGAACGGCGTGCTGTTCGCCAACGAGGTGGTCGACGCGCTGCCCACGCCGCGCTTCACGATCCGCGACGGCGAGGTGTTCGAGGAGCACGTCGCGCTCGACGGCGACCGCTTCGTGCGCGCCGACCGGCCGGCCGACGCGTTGCTGGCGGCGGCGGTGCGCCATGTCGAGCGCCAGCTCGACGCGCCGTTCGCCGACGGCTACCGCTCCGAGCTGCTGCCGCACCTGCCGTACTGGGTGCAGGCGGTCGCGGGCGGGCTCAAGGCCGGTGCGATGCTGTTCGTCGACTACGGCCATCCGCGCCGCGAGTACTACGATCCACGTCGCCGCGACGGTACGCTGCGCGCGTTCTTCCGGCACCACGTGAGCGACGACGTGTTCGCGCACGTGGGCCTGCAGGACCTCACCGCGTCGGTCGACTTCACCGCGCTGGCCGAAGCCGGTACCGGCGCCGGCTTCGATCTCGCCGGCTACTGTTCGCAGGCGGCGTTCCTGGTCGGCAACGGCCTGGAGCAGCGCCTGGCCGAGCATGAGTCGCGCGCCGCCGACGAGGCCGCGCGCTACGCGCTGCGCCAGCAGGTCAAGCAGCTCACGCATCCCGACGGCATGGGCGAGCGCTTCCAGGCGATGGGCTTCGCGCGCGACGTCGAGTTCGGCACGGCCTTCCTCGCAGGCGACCTGGCCTACCGCCTGTGATCCGCTATCGCCCCGGCCGCTCGCTCAAGCCGTTCCGGCACACATGGCTGTGGTGCCTGCTGTGGTGCCTGGGCATCGCCGGGCTGGTGGTGCTGTCGCTGATGCCGGGGCCGCCGATGCCGGATTTCGAGGACAGCGACAAGGTCGGGCACTTCCTCGCCTACGGCCTGCTTGCCGCCGGCGCCGTGCAGCTGTACGGGCGCTGGAGCGCGCTGCTGGGTGCCGGCATCGCGCTGGTGCTGCTCGGCATCGGCCTGGAGTACGCGCAGGGCGCGTTCACGGACGATCGCGTGCTCGACGCGCGCGATGCGCTCGCCAACACCATCGGCGTGATCGCCGGGCTCGCCACGCAACTCACGCCGCTGCGCGACCTGCTGCTGCGCCTCGACGGCGGGCGCGACCGCAGGCGCTAGCGTCGGCGGCGTCGATCCTTCCGGGGGCGGGCGAGGGTCGGGCCGCGCGCGGAAGCATGCAGCCGGGCGTTCAGCGCGGCACGAGCGTGACGCGATCAAGCACCCACATCGCCGGCCGCGTGTCGCCGGTGGCGACGAAGCACAGGTCGCTGCGGCCGGCGGCATCGGCCAACGGCACGTCGATGTCGACGAAGCCGTCGTCGCCGGTCTTCGCCGGCAGCGGCACGCGCGCAACCGTGGCGCCTGCGCAACCACCCGACTGCACCCACAGTTCGCCATGTCGCGTTTGGGCTGGCGTGAACCCGCGTGCCGGCTCGTCGTGGGCGAGCTGGAAAGAGTAGGGCAGGCGGCCCAGCCGCACCTTCAGCGACGCGATGCCCGCCAGGTCCGCCTGTGGCCACAGCCAGCACGGATGGAAGATGGTCACGTTGTAGAGCGCGCGCTCGCCGTCGGCGGGGCCGTCGTCCTCCAGGCGCAGCAGCAGGCGGCCGGTCTCCGGGCACGTGGACAGCTGTTCGTCGCTGCGCGCCAGCAGGCCCGCGGCATCGAAGGCATGGTGCGAGGCCGGTGCCAGCGCGGTGCTGCCCGCGAACGCCGCCGCGCGCACGTCCACCGGCAGCGCGCTGTCGAACGGCGCCGCGTACAGCGCCGAATCGGCGTCCGGTTCGCGGCCGTCGGTGGTGTAGCGGATGGCGTAGCCGAGCGGATTCTCCAGCGTGATCGTCGCGCGACCGGCGTTGCGGTCGTCCTGCGCGGTGGCCAGCACCTCGAACGGCGTGTCGGCGTAGTCGATGCCGAGCGCGCGGTAGCGCGCCAGTTGCGCCGGCAGGCGTGCCAGCAGGCTGGCGTAGTCCTTGCGCATCGCCGGCGACCACGCGCTTTCCGCCAGCGCGGCCATGCGCGGGAAGATCGCGTGCTGCATGTGCGGCCAGGTGCGCATGTGTTCGGTCCACACGTTCGCCTGCACGCCCAGGACATGCTGTTGCTGGGCGGGCGTGAGCACCGCCGGCACCGGCTCGAAGTCGTACACCGTCTGCAGCGTCACCAGCGACGGCCGCCCCGGCGGCTCGTTCGGCGATGCCGTCTGCAGGTAGTCGAGGTAGAGCTTGTCGGATGGCGCCATCACCACGTCGTGCCCGGACCGTGCCGCGGCGATGCCGCCCTCGGTGCCGCGCCAGGACATCACCGTCGCCGCCGGCGGCAGTCCGCCGTCGAGGATCTCGTCCCAGCCCAGCAGGCGCCGGCCCTTGCCGGACAGGTAGGCATCGATGCGCTTGATGAACCAGCCCTGCAGCGCGGTTTCGTCGGCGATGCCCAGCGCCTTCATCCGCGCCTGCACCTTCGGCGACGCCTGCCACTGGTCCTTGACCGCCTCGTCGCCGCCGATGTGGATGTACTGCGACGGGAACAGCGCGAGGATCTCGTCGAGCACCCCCTCGATGAAGGTGAAGGTGTCGTCGTCGACGTTGAACAGGTAGGGGTGCACGCCCCATTCGTTCGACACCCGCGGCGCGTTGCCGAGCGAGCCGTACTGCGGGTACGCCGCGACCACCGACTGCACGTGGCCGGGCATGTCGAACTCGGGCACCACGGTGATGTGGCGCTGCGCGGCGTGCCTGACGATGTCGCGGATCTGGTCCTGGGTGTAGTAGCCGCAGTACGGACGCGGCGTGCCGGTCGCCGGATCGATCCCCGCCTCGCCTGCCGGAACGCGGCAACCGCCGACCTCGGCGAGCCTGGGGTAGCGCTTGATCTCGATGCGCCAGCCCTGGTCATCGGTGAGATGCCAATGGAAGACGTTGAGCTTGTGCAACGCCATCGCATCGAGCAGCTGCTTGATCTCGTCCACGGACTGGACGTGGCGCGCCGAGTCCAGCATCAGGCCGCGCCAGGGGAAGCGCGGCATGTCCTCGATGCGCAGCGCGGGGATGCGCACGGCCTGGCCCTCGGCCGAGGACAGCAGCTGCCACAGCGTGACCGCGCCGTAGAACAGGCCGCGCTCGTCGGACGACGCCACGCGCACGCCGTCCGGCGACACCTCCAGCACGTAGCCCTCCGGCGCGCCGGACAGGACGTTGCGGTCGAGCGCGAACACGATGCCGGCGGCGTCTCCGGCACCGGCGATGGCCGGGGTGATGCCGTTGGTCTTCACCACCAGCGCCGCGAACGTGTCCGCGACGCGACGCGCGGCGTCGCCCTCGGCGCGTACGCGCGTACCGGCCTCGAAGCGGAAGCTGCCTTCGCGCGGCAGCAGTTCGGCCGGCACCGGGATCAGTGCCGGCCTGGCCACGGCTTCGGCCGCGGTCGGGGGCGGCGCGTCGGCGGGCGGCCGCGTGCACGCGGCCAGCACGGTGGTGAAGCAGGCGGTTGCAAAGCAGGCCACCAGCAGCCGTCGGCCCAGGCAGGGGGGTCGGGTCATGTCGTGTTCCTCGCGTCGACACCGGAAGATAGCGAAAAAAAACGGGCCCGGACGAATCCAGGCCCGCGGAGGAAACCACCAATGCCGGGGTTCAGAACTTGAAGCGGAAGTTCAGGTAGTACTGCCTGCCGTTCTCGTAGATCGAGCGCGGCTGGTCGCGGTTGGCCGCGTAGTACTTCAGCTTGGGCTGGTTGAGGTTGAGGCCGTCGAGCGTGATCGACATCCATTCGGTGGCCTTGAAGCCCAGCGACGCGGACAGCACGCTGGTGTCGTCCTGGTAGAAGGCGGTCAGGCGGTCGAGACCGCTGTAGAACGACGAACGGGCGGTGTAGTTCACCCGCGCGTTGAAGCGGTCATTCTCGAAGTAGGCGCCGATGTTGTAGGTGTTGCGCGAGGTGCCCACCAGGTCGCCGCCGTCGTCGTCCTCGGCATCGGCGTAGGTGTAGTTGGCGTTGATGCCGAAATGTTCGCCGATGGGCTGCTCGTAGGTCAGCTCGACGCCCTTGACCTTGCCGTTGGTGTTCACGGGCACGGTCAGCACGTAGTCCGCCAGGTAGCCCTGTGGCGTGGTGGTGCTGTAGGTCATGTACTGCTGGGTGACGCGGCCGTAGGCCACGTAGTTCTTCAGGTCCATGTAGAACAGGCTGGCCGCCAGCAGCGCGCGCGGCGCGAAGTACCACTCCAGCGAGGTGTCGAAGTTGGTCGAGAGGATTGGCTCGAGGTCGGGGTTGCCGCCGGTACCGCCACCGACGCCGCCGTCGGTCGCGGGCGGGCTCAGCGAGATCGCACCGGCCAGGGCCGAGTAGTCGGGCCGGGTCATGGTGCGCGAGACCGCGAAGCGTGCGACCAGGTCGTCGCTGAGCTCCAGCTTGAGGTTGGCGCTGGGCAGCACGTCGTTGTAGGTGTGGTTGGTGACGACCGGCAGGTAGGGGCCGAAGTCGGAGCCGGTGATCGCGTCGGGGCTGCCGGTGCCGGAGACGTTGTTGCGCACGTGCAGGCGCGTGCGCACGAAGCGCACGCCGACGTTCGCGTTCCAGCGTTCGCCCTCGAGGTTGAGCTGGGCGTAGGCGGCGCTGTTCTTTTCTTCCAGGCCGTACAGGCCGGCCCAGTCGGTGCGCGTGGACGGATCGCGGGTGGCGTACAGCGCGTTGTACTCGGCCAGCTGTTCCGGCGTGAAGTACCAGATGTCGCGCGGGAAATTGCCGCCGAGGCCGCCGCCGAAGTCGCCGGGGTAGTGCTGGAAGCTGGTCGGCAGCGTGGTCAGGTCGTAGGGCGAGGTGGCGCCGGGCGTCGCGCACGGCGGCCAGAATGCCCAGGCGAACGGCGACCAGCTGCCATCGGGATTGCGGCAGCCCGGGCCCTGCGCGGTGGCGGTGTTGGATTCACGCGAATGTTCGGCATGGCGCACGCCGAACTGCAGGGAGGACATCACGCCGGCGTCGATGAAGTACTCGCCGTCGAGCTGGGCCCAGTCCTCCTTGTCCTCCACGCGCACGTCCTGGTAGCCGAAGATCCAGCCGAAATCCATCTGCGACAGCACCGGCGAGGAATGCGTGCCGCCGAGCGACCAGTCCGCGGCGCCGACGCCGTTGAGCCGCCAGCCGCCGCCCTGGCCGACGCCGGTGACCGCCTCGTAGACGTCCTGCGTCGGCGTCTTGCCGGTGCCGCTGGACGTGCCCAGCTGCACCTCCAGGGTCAGCGCGTCGTTGACGTTCCAGTCCGCGTCGAAGGTCACGTAGCGTGAGTCCGCGCTCGAATCCGGGCGCGAGATCATGTCGTAGATGCCGTAGAACCTGCCAGGCTCCGGCGAGAAGTTCGCCTGCACCAGGGTGTTGTTGCGGACCACGTAGCCGGCATCGGGCGCCTGGCCGTTGCCCTGCGCGAGGAAGCGCGTCACCCACAGCATGTAGTTGCGGTTGTAGTTCTCCGCCTTCTGGTTCGAGCTGAAGGCGTTGAGCGACACGCTGAGGTTGTCGCTGGGCTTGGCCTGGATCTCGATCAGGCCGCCGGTGCGCTTGCGCGTCTGCTCGAAGAAGGCCGAGCCGATCAGCGTGGGGTACCACACGCCGACGAGGTCCGGGTTGCTCGTGGACACGGCCGTCGGCGTCACGCCGTCCGCCTGGAAGGCATTGATCTGCTCGTAGCCCAGCAGTTCCTGGCCGTCGCGGCGCAGGCTGCGTTCCTCGGAGAAGGCCTGCACCAGCACGCCGAAGGTGCTGGCCTCGTTCTTCCAGTTGAACAGGCCGCTGAACTGCGGTTCGGTCTTGCCCGGCAGGTCGGAATGCACCGCGCCGATCGACAGTTCGCCGGTGAGGTGCTCGGCGAACTCCAGCGGGCGACGGGTGATGATGTCGACCGAGCCTGCAACGCCGCCCTCGACCAGGCTGGCCTGCGAGGTCTTGTGGACCACGATCTGGCTGACCAGTTCCGACGGCAACAGGGTGTAGCTCACGCTGCGGCCCACGGTGCCGGTCTGGTTGAGCACGAACCAGTCGCCTGAGGCGATGTTGTGGCCGTTGAACAGCGTCTGCGTGAGGCTGGGATTGGTGCCGCGCATCGACACGCGGTCGTTCTCGTCGAAACCGCCCTCGTTGGCGCCCGCGGAGCTGACGGTCACGCCGGAGATGCGCTGCAGCGAGTCGGCGATGTTCTTGTCGGGCATCTTGCCGATGTCCTCGGCGGTGACCACCTCGACGTGGCTGCGCGCCTCGCGCTTGACGTCAAGCGATTTCTCGACGCTGCCGCGGATGCCGGTGACCACGACGACATCGAGGTCGGTGGCGGCCGGCGGCGTGGCGGCATCCTGCGCGTGCGCGTGCACGCTGGCGCCGAGGCACACGGCGATCGCGGCCGAGAGCATGGATTTACGGTGTCTCATGGCGGTTCTCTCCATCACGGAATTGAAGTGGCGCTCGCCGTGTTCGGCGCGTGCGGCAGGCTGTGGCGGTGTCGCGGGGCGGGCATCCATTCACTCGTTGAACTGCTTGTGTAGGCCGAGGTACCAGCCGGCGGCGCCGATGACGCCCAGCTGCCCGTGCTCGACCAGCGTCACGGGGATGCGTTCGAGCGCGCCGCGCATCGGTCCCTTGTCGAGGAACCGCGGCACGAACGCGCTGCGGGGGAGGAACTCGCGGATCTGCGGCAGCACGCCGCCGGCGAGGTAGACGCCGCCATGCGCGCCGTACAGCAGCGCCATGTCGCCGATCGCGGAGCCGAGCAGGCCGCAGAACAGGTCGAGCGCGTCGCGCGCGAGCGCGTCGTCGCCGGCCAGTGCCGCGGCGCTGATGGCGTCCGGGCTCGGCAACGGCGCCGGTAAGTCGCGCAGGCGCGCGAGGGTGGCGTACAGCCGCGCCAGACCGGGGCCGGACAGCGCGTGCTCCATCGCCACGTGTGCCGCCGGGTCGCCGTCGCCGCGCAGTGCGCGCAGCACCGCGATCTCCAGGTCGGTCGACACCGGCAGCGCGGCCTGCCCGGCTTCGGTGGTCAGCACCACGGCGCCGTCGCCGGCGGGGATGCGCACCGCGGCGCCGAGCCCGGTACCGGGGCCCACCACCAGGGTCGGCCCGCGTGGCGCGCGCGCCGGGCCGGACAGGCGCGCCAGCGAATGCGCGTCGAGGTCGGCCACGGCGTAGGCCACGGCTTCGAAGTCGTTGACCAGGCGCAGGTCGTCGAAGCCCAGCTGGCCGGCGATGCGCGCCGCCGACACCGGCCAGGGCAGGTTGACGCTGAGCAGGGTGCCGTCTTCCAGCGCGTGCCCGGCGCAGGCGATGACGCCGCGGCGCACGCCCTGCACGCCGGGCGTGGTCGCCAGGTAGTGCGCGATCACGTCGGCCAGCCCGGGGAAGTCGCGGCAGGCGAACTTGCGGTAGTCGTGCACCTGCGCCGGGTGGTCGCCGGCGACCCGCCCGATGCGCACGTGGGTCCCGCCGACGTCGGCCGCGATGAACGGCGCACGGGCCGGGCGGCCCGGGGCGATCGGCAGGGGACTGGTCGTTGCGCCCACGCTGGCTCCTGCATCCCGCCGCGCACGGTGCGGCGCGGCATGGGCCGAGTGTTGGAATACGTTGACAACGATGTCAAGAACAATCTTGCCGCGCGGTCGGCGCCGGCTTGAAATGCGTAGTATTTGCAACAAAGACCGGCAGTATCGAGCGATTAAACCCATCAATAACGACAATAAGCCGGCATGTCCGTCCATGTCCTGTGCGTGTCGTCACGACATATGCTGCAGGACAACAGGCTTGCAACGGGCGTGGAAGCGCCCTGTCCGGACCGATCCGGTGGCAATGCCGGGTGAAGTATGACAACGTTGGTCCTGATGTCCGCATCGCCGGACAAGAGGCGTCAGGAGGCAGGGGCATGAGCGACGAGCAGGCCGGTCCACGCAAGCCGACCATCCGCACCGTGGCCGAGCGCGCCGGCGTGTCGCTCAAGACCGTCTCGCGCGTGATCAACAACGAACCGTCGGTGCTGCCGGCCACCCGCGCGCGCGTGCTGCAGACGATCGCGGACCTCGACTACGAGCCGGACCCCTCCGCGCGCAACCTGCGCAGCTCCAGCGCCTACGTGATCGGCCTGGTCTACGACAATCCCAACCCGTACCACATCATCGGCCTGCAGAACGGCGTGCTCGCCGCGTGCCGCGAAACCGGCTTCGGCCTGCAGATCCATCCCTGCGACGCCACCTCGCCGCTGCTGGGCGAGGAACTGGTCGAACTGGTGCAGCGTTCGCGCCTGGCCGGGCTGGTGCTGACCGCGCCGATGTCGGAGAACGCCGCCCTGATCGCGGCGCTGGAACAGGCCGGCGTGCGCGCCACGCGCATCATCGCCGCCGCCGCCGATCCGCAGGACGGGCCGCCGTGCGTGTTCGTCGACGATCGCGACGCCGCCTACGAGATCACCGAGCACCTCATCCAGTTGGGCCACCAGCGCATCGGCTTCCTCTGGGGCGGGCAGGAGCATCGCTCCAGCTCCGAGCGCTACCTCGGCTACGAACAGGCGCTGAAGGACTACGGCGTCACCCTCGACAAGCACCTCGTGGTGCCGGGCGACTACACCTTCGACGACGGCTTCCGCGGCGCGCGTCGCCTGCTCGCGCTGCGCGACCCGCCGACCGCGATCTTCGGCTCCAACGACGAGATCGCCGCCGGTGTGCTCGCCGCCGCCAAGTCGGCCGGCATGAACGTGCCCTACGACCTGTCGATCGCCGGCTTCGAGGACAGTCCGTTCTCGCGCCAGTCGTGGCCGGCGCTGACCACCGCCAAGCAGGCCACCGAGGACATCGCGCGGCAGGCGGCGCGCATGCTGATCGCCGGCCTGCGCCAGGACGCCAGCGCCGCCGCGCACAACCAGGGCTTCGTGCCGCAACTCGTCGTGCGTGGTTCGACCGCGCCGGTGCGCCCGCGATCCCCGCCACCCCAGGCAGAGGCATGAACCGCATGAGCGTGGACGCGATCCCGCACGACCGCGCCGCATCGACGTGGATGTTCCGCGAAGCCGCCGACGCCGCCGACGTGGTGGCGCGCCAGTTCGCCGCCAACCACGACGTCCTGTCGGCGCTCGCCGCCGACCTGCGTCGGCGCCCGCCGCCGTTCGTCGCCACCTGCGCGCGCGGCAGTTCCGACCACGCCGCCACCTATGCGAAGGCGCTGTTCGAGACGCGATTGGGCGTGGTGACGGCCTCGGTGTCGCCCTCGGTCGGTTCGGTGTACGGCGTGCGCCAGCAGCTGCGCGATGCGCTGTTCATCGCCGTCTCCCAATCCGGCAAGAGCCCCGACCTGCTGCGCAACACCGAAGCCGCGCGCGAGGCCGGCGCGCGCGTCGTGGCGCTGGTCAACGTCGCCGATTCGCCGCTGGCGGCGCTGGCCGACGTGGTGGTGCCGCTGCACGCCGGTCCCGAGCGCAGCGTGGCCGCGACCAAGAGCTACCTTGCCTCGCTGTCGGCATTGCTGCAGCTGGCCACGCTGTGGTCCGGCGACACCGTGCTGGCGCGCGCGCTGGATGCGCTGCCCGACGCGCTGCGCGCGGCATGGCGCTGCGACTGGTCGTCGCTGGAGGAAGGCCTGGTGCCGGCGCACAACCTGTTCGTGCTCGGCCGCGGCCTCGGCCTCGGCGCGGCGCAGGAAGCCGCGCTGAAGTTCAAGGAGACCTGCGGCCTGCACGCCGAGGCCTACAGCGCCGCGGAAGTGAAGCACGGCCCGATGGCGCTGGTGGGGCCCGGTTTCCCGGTGCTGATCTTCGCGCAACCCGACGAGACCGAGGCCGGTACGCTGGCGCTGGCCGACGAGTTCCGCGCACGCGGCGCGCGCGTGTGGCTGGCGGCGCGCCACGCCGGCGCCGACCGCGGACCAGGCCCGGGGCAGGCGCTGCCGGTGGCGGCGGCCCCGCATCCGGCCTGTGCGCCGCTGCTGCTGGTGCAGAGCTTCTATCGCGCGGTCAACGCGCTGTCGCTGGCGCGCGGGCACGATCCCGACGCGCCGCCGCACCTCAACAAGGTCACCGAGACCGTGTGATGGGAGCCGCGCGATGACCACGGCGTTGCTCGGCGGCCGCGTGCTGCTCGACGACGGTTTCCACGACGACCTCGCCGTGCTGGTCGAGCGCGGCCGCATTATCGCGGTCGCGGCGGCCGGCGACGCACGCGTGCGCGACGCCGAGCGCATCGATCTCGAAGGCGGCGCCCTGGTGCCGGGCTTCATCGATGCCCAGGTCAACGGCGGTGGTGGCGTGCTGTTCAACAACACGCCGACCGTGGACGGCATCGCCGCCATTGCGCAGGCGCATCGCCGCTTCGGCACCACCGGCCTGCTGCCCACGCTGATCAGCGACGACGTCGAGGTGATGCGCCGCGCGGTGGCGGCCACCGCCGATGCCATCGCGCGTGGCGTGCCCGGCGTGCTCGGCCTGCACCTCGAGGGCCCCTATCTGGCGCCGGCGCGCAGGGGCACGCACGACGCACGCGTGTTCCGCGCGCCGGATGCGGACGAGATCGCCCTGGCCACCTCGCTCGGCAACGGCGTCACCGTGCTGACGCTGGCCCCGGAGCAGGTGCCGCTCGACACGATCCGTGCCTTCGTCGCGCGCGGCGCGATCGTGGCTGCCGGGCACACCGCGGGCAGCTACGCGCAGGTGCGCGCCGGACTCGACGCCGGCATCCGCGGCTTCACCCATCTCTACAACGCGATGTCGCCGCTGGAAGGGCGCGCGCCCGGTGCCGTCGGCGCGGCGCTGGAAGACCGCGACAGCTGGTGCGGGGTGATCGTCGACGGCGTGCACGTGCATCCGGCCAGCCTGCGCGTGGCGCTCGCGGCCAAGCCGCGCGGCAAGGTGTTCCTGGTGACCGACGCGATGCCGATGGTCGGCGCCGACGCTCCGTCCTTCGCGCTCTACGGCGAAACCATCACCGCCGTCGATGGCGTGGTGCGCAATGCCGCGGGCTCGCTGGCCGGTTCGGCGCTCGACATGGCCACCGCGGTGCGCAATGGCGTTCGCCTGCTTGGCCTGCCGCTGGACGAAGCCGTGCGCATGGCCTCGCGCTACCCGGCGGAGTTCCTGGGCCTGGGCGAGCGCTTCGGTCGCATCGCG
>JAIUOJ010000027.1 GCA_020161335.1 Pseudomonadota bacterium | reverse complement strand
GGGCCGCGTGCCCGCAGCCGCGCAACGCCAGCAGCGCGGCGAGCGCGAGGCCGAGGGCAACCAGCCACCACAGCGCGGTGCGGTTCACCGCGCGTGGTCCCGGCGCATGCGCGTGTGCCGCGGCATCGACGGCATCAGCCGGTGGCGTCCCGGAACTCCTGTTCCAGCCGCTGCCTGAGCGCGTCGTCCAGCTTCAGCTGCCGGGCCAGTTCGTCCAGGTAGGCACGTTCCATGTAGTTCTGGTCGTCGGCGGCCACCAGGCTGGCGAGGTACATCTCCGAGGCGATCTCGGGCGTGCCGGCCGAGCGCGCCACTTCGGCCGGATCGAGCGGCTTGTCGAGCTCCGCCTTCAGCCACTGCTGCACGTCCGTGTCGGGGGAGATGCGGGCGAACTCGCCCTCGATCACCTGGCGCTCGCGGGCATCGAGGTGGCCGTCGGCCTTCGCGGCCGCCACCAGCGCGCGCAGGATCGCCTCGCCGTGCAGGTTCGCCTGCGGTGGCGGCAGGCGGTCGACCGTCTGCGGCTGCACCGGCGCGCCTTGTTGCGCCTTGTAGTCGCCGTAGGCGCGGTAGGCCATCATCCCCAGCGCGGCGAGGCCGCCGTAGGTCGCCAGCTTGCGCGTCGTCTTGTTGCGGCCCAGCAGCAGGCCCAGCGCACCGCCGGCGAGCGTGCCCTTGCCGAAATCGGAGCCGAGCATGCCGCCGATGCCGCCGCGGCCGTCATTGCCGGAGACCGTGGACGGTGCCGCGGATTTCAGCAGGTGGTCAAGAAAACCGTTGAGGCTCATGGCGTCGTCCTGTGTGGGGGTGCGCGCATCCTAACCTTCGCAAACCCAACCTTCGCAAACGAAACGGGACGGCAATGCCGTCCCGTTCGCGGTGTTGCCTGTTGGAGCTGCGATCAGGCCGCGGCGTCCTTCAGCTTCTTCAGCGGGCGCACCTTCACCTTCACCGAGGCGGGCTTGGCGGCGAACCACTGCTCTTCCTTGGTGAACGGGTTGATGCCCTTGCGCTTCGGCTTCGCCGGCACGCTGACCGAGCTGAACTTGGCGACGCCCGGCAGGGTGAAGCTGCCCGCGCCCTTCTTGCTCAGCGAACCGTGGATCGCGCCTTCCAGCGCGCCCAGCACGGCGCGGATGTCCTTCGCGGCGACGCTGGTGGCGTCTGCGATGTGGGCGACCAGGCCGGACTTGCTCAGGGCCTCCTTGATCGTCTTCGGGGCAGCAGGCTTGGCGGCCTTCTTCGGGGCTGCCTTCTTGGTCGTCGCCTTCTTCTTTGCCATGGGTTTTCGATTCCCTCGTCTATGTCTGTGGTCTGTGCAATCGTTGGCCGAATCGTGCCGGCAGGCGAAATGTAGGGCATCCGGCACCCGCCGCCAATAGCAGACGCGGAAAAAACCCGCTTTTTTTGCATGCGCTCATGACGCTTGGTTCTCGACGCGGCGCCGGTGCCGCGGCGGCCAGCGCCACCAGGCGCACGCCACGACCGCCGCGAACGCGGTGTAGGCCGCCACGAACGCCCACCACGGCGCGTCGAAGAAGATCAGTCGCGACAGCCAGTGCTGGATGAAGGATGTGTCGTAAGTGGTTTGCCCGGCGCGGATTCGCAGCGCCTGCTCCCAGACCGTCAGCGGGCACAGGCGCCCCAGCCAGGCCTGCAGCGCGATCACCAGCATCAGCAGCAGGTGCGCGCTGCGGAACGCACGGCCGCGCACCCAGTGCCAGCCCAGCGGGCCGCCGGCCAGGATCGCCAGCGTGCCCAGCACCACGAATGCCACCACCCCGACGTGCAGGGCGAGGATGGCGTCGGCGAGGCCGGCGGCGAGCGTCGGCGGCATGCCCGGAGCGGCGCGCGGACCGCCGCGTCAGTCCTCGTCGTGCCGGGGCCGGTAGGCGTCGACCAGCTTCTGCTGGACCTGCGCCGGCACCGGTTCGTAGTGGCTGAAGTCCATCGCGTAGCGGCCGCGGCCGGCGGTGACCGACTTCAGCTCCGCGGCGTAGCCCTCCAGTTCGGACAGCGGCAGTTGCGCCTTGACCACGATCTCGCCGCCCTTCAGTGCATCGGTGCCGTGGATGCGCGCACGCTTGCCGGCGAGGCCGCCGCTGATGTCGCCCATGTGTGCCTCGGGCGCATTCACCTCCAGGTCGACGATGGGTTCGAGCACCTGCGGCCTGGCTTTTGCGATGGCGTCGAGGAAGGCCTTCTTCCCGGCGGCGACGAAGGCGACCTCCTTGCTGTCGACCGGGTGGTGCTTGCCGTCGTACACGCTCACGCGCAGGTCCTGCATCGGGTAGCCGGCGACCGCGCCCGACGCCAGCACCTGGCGGATGCCCTTTTCCACCGCGGGCAGGAACTGGCCGGGGATCACGCCGCCCTTCACCTCGTCGACGAACTCGAAGCCGCCGCCGCGCGGCAGTGGCTCGACGCGCAGGAACACCTCGCCGAACTGGCCGGCGCCGCCGGTCTGCTTCTTGTGGCGGTGGTGGCCCTCGGCCTTCGCGGCGATGGTCTCGCGGTAGGCGATGCGTGGCGGCCGCGTGGCCACCTCCACCGCGAAGCGGTCCTTGAGGCGCTCGAGGTTCACCCGCAGGTGCAGGTCGGACAGGCCGCGCACGACGGTTTCGTTGGTCTCGGCCTCGTGCTCGACGTGGAAGCAGGGATCCTCCTCGGCCAGCTTGTGCAGGGCGTTGGCCAGCTTCTGCTCCTGGCCCTTGCTGCCGGCTTCGATGGCGAGGCCGAACATCGGCTTCGGGAAGTCGATCGGCGCGAGGTGGATCTGGTCCTCGTCGTGGCTGTCGTGCAGCACCGCGTCGAAATGCAGGTCGTCGACCTTGGCCACCGCGGCGATGTCGCCGGGCACGGCCTGGTCGATCTCGACGTGTTCCTTGCCGCGCAGCTTGAACAGGTGCCCGACCTTGAACGGCTTGCGCCCGTCGTCGATGAACAGCTGCGTGTCCTTGCGCACCGTGCCCTGGTACACGCGGAACACGCCGAGCTTGCCGACGAAGGGGTCGTGGACGATGCGGAACACGTCGGCGACCACGTGCGCGGCGGGGTCGGGCGTGGTGGCGATCGGCTGCGCGGCGTCGCCCGCGCCCTTCACGAACGGCGGCGGGTTGGCCTCGCCGGGATGCGGCAACAGCGTTTCGGCGATGTCGAGCAGCGCCTTCACGCCGACGCCGCTGCGCGCCGAGGCGAAGCACACCGGCACCAGGTGGCCCTCGCGCAGGCACTGTTCGAACGCGTCGTGCAGCTCCTGCCCCGACAGGCCGGCTTCGCCGAGGTCGAGGTAGTGGTCCATCACCGTCTCGTTGATCTCCACCACCTGGTCGATGATCTTCTGGTGCCAGTCGGCGACCGAGCCGAGGTCGCTGTCGCCCGTGGACGCGCCGAAGCAGTCGACCACGCGCGCGCCGCCGTCGGCGGGCAGGTTCAGCGGCAGTACTTCCGGGCCGAAGGCCTCGCGCAGTTCGTCGAGCACGCGCGCGGCGTCGGCGCCATCGGCGTCGATGCGGTTGACCACGATCGCGCGGCACAGGCCGCGTTCCTTCGCGCGTTCCATCATCCGCCGGGTGCCGTATTCCACGCCGGCGGCGGCATCGACCACGATCAGCGCGGTCTCGACCGCGCCCAGCGCCGACAGCGCCGGGCCGCGGAAATCGGGATAGCCGGGCAGGTCGATCAGGTTCAGGTGGATGCCGGCGTGGTCGGTGCTGGCGATCGCCGCGTCGATCGAGTGCCCGCGCTGCTTCTCGATCGGATCGAAGTCGGACACGGTGTTGCCGCGTTCGACGGTGCCTGCCGCCTGCACGGTGCCGCCGGCAAGCAGCAGGGCTTCGAAGAGCGTGGTTTTGCCGGCGCCGGGGTGGCCCGCGAGGGCCACGTTGCGGATCTGGGCTGTCGAATAAGGCATGGGGCCGGTCCTCCCTGGGGCGTCGTGGACGGTCCGGCCACGCGTGGCCGGGCTGTTGCGGCGGATGCCGCATCGCTGGCCGTCAGGGCTGTCCGCGGGAGGAACGCTGCCGTCCGAGCGTTCGCTCGAGGGGCGGCCGTGGCGGGAAGTGGCGTGCAGCGTAGCGCGCCCGCGCGCCCGCGGGCGTTGCGTCGCAACATTGCCCGGCAACGAACGCGGAAGTAACGTGGCCGGCTTTATGCTCCGCGCTCCCCCCACAGGAGGTTCCGCATGGGCATTTCCCGCAAGGCCAGCGCGCATTGGGAAGGCGACCTGAAGTCCGGCAAGGGCACGCTGACCACGCCGCAGAGCGGCCTGCTCGACGGCACCCGCTACGGTTTCAACAGCCGCTTCGGCGACGAGAAGGGCACCAATCCCGAAGAACTGATCGCCGCCGCGCACGCGGGCTGCTTCACGATGGCGCTGTCGGCCAAGCTGACCGAGGCCGGCCACCCGCCGGAGACGCTCGATGGCAGCGCCGAGGTCGACCTGTCGCTCGAAGGCGGGCCGACCCTGAGCGCGATCCGCCTGAAGATGAAGGCGAAGGTGCCGGGGCTGGATGCGGCGCAGTTCCGCGCCATCGCCGACGACGCCAAGCAGAATTGCCCCGTGTCCAAGGCGCTGAGCGCCGTCCCGATCACGCTGGAGGCGGAACTGGTTGCCTGATCCCGTGCGTTCCATCCTGCTGGTGCACGGCGGCGGTGGCGGCGGCTGGGAATGGAACGTGTGGCGCGGCGTGCTGGAAGCCGCGCGCCTCCAGGTGCAGGCGCCCGACCTCCAGGCCTCGGCGCAAGGCCTCGCCGCCACCACCTTCGCCGACTACGCGGCGCAGGTGCGCGCGGCGGTCGAACGCCTGCCGCGGCCACGCGCGCTGGCCGGGGCCAGCCTCGGCGGCCTGCTGGCGATGGCCTGTGCCGACGCCGCCGACGCGCTGGTGCTGGTCAACCCGCTGCCGCCGTCGCCCTGGCATGCGCAACTGCCCGGGCGCGAGTGGCCGGACGTGGTGCCCTGGCAGCGTGATGCGCGGCTGACCGGTACCCATCGCGCCATGCCCGACGCCGACGAGGCGACCGCGCTGTTCGCCTTCCGCCACTGGCGCGACGAGAGCGGCCAGGCGATGCGCGATGCCTATGCCGGCATCGAAGTGCGGCGACCTGCCTGCCCGGTACTGTGCATCGCCTCGATGGTCGATGACGACGTACCGCCGGCGCTCACCGCGGCGCTGGCGACGGACTGGGAAGCCTCGCTGCTGCGCGCCAGCGCGGTGAGCCACGTGGGACCGCTGCTGGGACGCGGCGCCGCCGACTGCGCGGCGCAGGTGCGCGCGTGGCTGGCGCGGCAGCGCGCGCCGGCGCGCGACGCCGCGGTGCGCTGAGCGGAGCCGGGCAATCCGAAGGCGGTCCGGCGCATTGCCCGTCCCGGGTTGCGCCGGCATAGTGGCTCGATGCTTCCAGGCGGGAGACCGCGCATGCGTCGAAGGGCCCGGCTTGTCGTCCTGTGTGCGCTGTGTGCCTTGGGCGCGGCCGCGCCCAAGGCGGACGTGCACCTGCTGACCGCGGCGCGCATCCACACCTCCGATCCGGCGCTGCCGCAGGCGCGGGCCATGGCCTGGGACGCGCACGGGCGCATCCTCGGCCTCGGCGAACCCGAGGCCCTGTCGCGCGAGTACCCGCGGGCGCGGCGCATCGACCTCGGCGACGCCACCGTGGTGCCGGGCCTGATCGATGCACATGCGCACCTCCTCGGCCTTGCGTTCGGCCTGGTGTCGGCGGACCTGGCCGGTGCGCGCAGCAAACAGGACATCGTGCAGCGCCTGCAGGCGTTCGCGCGGGACCTGCCGGCGGGGGCCTGGCTGCGCGGCAGCGGCTGGGACCAGAACCTGTGGCCGGAGCGGGACTTCCCCACCGCCGCGGACCTGGACGCCGCGTTCCCCGATCGCCCGGTCTGGCTGGTGCGCGTCGACGGCCATGCCACGTGGGTCAATACCGCCGCGCTGCGTGCCGCGGCCGCACGGCCCGAAGGCGCGGCGCTGCTGGCCGCGGGCCAGCCCGACGGCGGACGGATCCTGCGCGACGCCGCCGGCAGGCCGACCGGCGTGTTCATCGACGGCGCCGACGCGATCATGCAGGCGGTGTTGCCGCCGATCCGCCCGGAGGAGCGCGACGCGGTGCTGGAGCGCGCGTTGCGGCGCGCGGTCAGCCTGGGGCTGACCGGGCTGCACGACATGGGCACCAGCCTCGCGGACTTCGAGCAACTGCGCCGGTTCGCCGACGAGGGCCGCCTGCCGCTGCGCATCGATGCCTATGCCGATGGCGATGCCGAGGCCCTGGCCTGGCTGTGCGAACACGGGGCCTATCGCCACGACGGCGGTCGCCTGCGGATGCAGGGGCTGAAACTGCTGATCGACGGCGCGCTCGGCAGCCGCGGCGCGGCCCTGGCGGAGGACTACAGCGACGATCCCGGCAACCGCGGCCTGGTCCTGATCGAACCGGTGCGCTTCGAGGCCGTGCTGCGGCGTGCCCGCGGCTGCGGCCTGCAGGTAGCCACCCATGCCATCGGAGACCGCGGCAACCGCCTCGTGCTGGACGCCTATGCACGCGTGCTCGGCGACGCCGCGGGCGGCGATCATCGCTGGCGGGTCGAACATGCGCAGGTGATGGCGCCCGGCGACATCCCGCGCTTTGCCGCGCTGGGCGTGATCGCGTCGATGCAACCGACCCACGCCACCTCCGACATGCCCTGGGCGGAGGATCGCGTGGGCCCGGTGCGCATCGCCGGTGCCTACGCCTGGCGACGCTTCGCCGATGCCGGCGTGCGCCTGGCGCTGGGCTCGGACTTCCCGGTCGAGTCGCCGGATCCGCGGCTGGGCCTGCGCGCCGCGGTCACCCGCCAGGACGCCGACGGCCATCCGCCCGGCGGCTGGCATCCCGACCAGCGGCTGAGCGCGGCCGATGCTCTGCGCGGGTTCACCGCCGACGCCGCCTGGGCCGGCCGCGACGAGGCCGACATCGGCCGGCTCGCCCCCGGCCTGCGCGCCGATTTCGTGGTGCTGGCGCAGGATCCGCTGGCGGTGCCCGGCGAGGATCTCGACACCCTGGGCATCCTCTCGACCTGGGTCGACGGCGTGCCGGTGTACGACACGGCGACCGCGGACTGACCGGCGTTGGCTGTCGCCGCGATGAACGTCGCGCGCGCCGCCGCCTGCAAGCGTTTTCGGTTCAGCAGGCCGTTACCGGCACGCGCCTAGCGTGCGAGTCGCGCCATCTCACTTCCGGCGCCAGGGGCACACCAGATGAACCGCTTGGGCCTTTCCTTCCTCGCCATCGCGCTGGCCGCGGCCAGCGGCGGCGTCGCTGCGCAGTCGCCCTATGGCGAGGCGCCCTACGGCGACTACAGCGATCGCTACGCGCCCGAGGTGTATCGCGACGGCGGCCGTGGCGAGGTTGAAGGCGCGCGCTACGACTACGCGCGCGTGCTGCGGGTCGATCCGGTGATCGTGCAGGGGCGCGGCTATCCGACCCGCGACGGACGCCGCTGCGAGACGCGTCGTGACGGCTACGCCGGAAGCGACCCCTATCGCGACGACGGTGACGACGGCTATGGCGACGGCGGTTACGCCGATCGCGGCTATCGGGACGACGATCGCTACCGCAATGATCCCTATCGCAATGATCCCTACCGCAACGAACGCCGCGACGACAACGGCCGCATGGTCGCGACCGTCATCGGCGGCATCGCCGGCGCCGTGCTGGGCAGCAAGATCGGCGACGGCAGCGGCCAGTACATCGGCACCGCGGTCGGATCGATGGTCGGCGGCATGGCCGGCCGCGGCATCTACGACGCCAATCGCCGTGCGCGCCGGCCGCAGGACGGCTACGTCACGGTCTGCGAGCCTGATCGTGATGGCGGCGGCTACGACACCGGCGGTCGCGATGATCGCGCCGTCGACGGTTACGACGTCACCTATGAGTATGCTGGCCGCCTCTACACCACCCGCACCCCCTACCACCCGGGCGATCGCATCCGCGTGCGCGTGGACGTGCGCGCGGACTGAGGCCCCGCGCGCCGCGCCTGCACGCGCTGCGCTGCAGCCGCGGCGACGCGCCCAGCGAAGGCCGTGGGCGCTATCGGCCCGCGTCGGGCCAGTCGATGTGGCCCGTGACCACCGACTGCACGCGTCCGCCCGACCACACCTGGCCATCGGCGTCCACCCGCAGTTCGATGATCGCGTCGTGGCCGACTTCGCGGCCCTGGCTGACGCGATAGAAGCCGCCGTCGCCGGGTAGCGCATCCCGCGATGCGAGCCACGCGGCCAGCGTGGCATTGGCCGCGCCGGAAGCCGCGTCCTCGAATTGCGCCGGCGCGCCGACCCAGGCGCGCACGGCGAGGTAATAGACCGGATCGTCGCTTCGCGCGAACGCGCACAGGCCCATGCTGTCGGTCTCCACCGCGAGCCGGCCGATGGCGTCCCAGTCGGGGCTCGCGCCGCGCAAGGCGGTTTCGTCGGCCAGCTCGGCCAGCCACCAGCGTCGCCCACCATCCACCAGCGCCTGCGGCAGGCGACCCAGCGGCAGGCCGGCCAATGCGGCGCGCAGCAGCGGATGTGCGTCCGCGTCCGCGACCTCGACCACCTGCGCCCGCGGCGTGCGCACGGCGATGGTGCGCGCGTTGCCGTCGCCCTCGACGCGCAGCGGCAGTTCGCCGGCGATGCCTGCCTGCACCAGCAGGCCGTCGCGCGGCGTCGCCAGCCCGGCCTCCAGCACGGCATGTGCGGTGCCGACGCTCGGATGGCCGGCGAACGGCACCTCGCGCCGCGGGCTGAACATGCGCATGCCGTAGCTCGCGGTGGGGGAAGGCGCCGGAAACACGAACGTCGTTTCCGGCAGGCGCGTCCAGCGGGCGATGGCCTGCATGGCGTCGTCGTCGAGGCCTGCGGCATCGAGCACCACGGCCAAGGGGTTGCCGGCACCCGGCCGGTCGGCGAAGACGTCGAGTTGCAGGTAGCGGCGGCGGGGCATGTGGGGGTGGCCTTCGATTGGATAGAATCGTGCGGATGCGCCGGTCGCTCGGCCAGCGCGCCGCCCGTTATACCGGAACCGCACACACGCCCATGTCCCCATCCCCGACCGGCACGCCCTGGGTCGTGCTCAAGTTCGGCGGCACCTCGGTGTCGCAACGCCACCGCTGGGACACCATCGGGCAGCTGGCGCGCAAACGCAACGACGCCGGCGGCGCACGCGTGCTGGTGGTGGTGTCGGCACTCTCGGGCGTGACCAATGCACTGACAGCGATCGCCGATGGCACCGACGATGCCGCCGCGCGCGTCGCCGCGCTGGAGGCACGCCATCGCGAATTCGCGGCAGCGCTGGAGCTCGATGCCGATGCGATCCTCGGCGCGCGCCTGTCGTCGCTGCGCGACCTGCTGGCCGATCCGCGCGCCACATCGCGCCCGCTGGACTGGCAGGCCGAGGTACTGGCGCATGGCGAACTGCTGTCGTCCACGCTCGGTGCGGCCTACCTGCGGGCACAGGGCCTCGACATCGGCTGGTGCGATGCGCGCGACTGGCTCGACGCGATCGAGCTGCCCAACCAGAGCGACTGGGGCAAGCGGCTGTCTGTTTCCTGCCGGCGCGAGGCCGACGACGACTGGCGCGCGCGCTTCGCTTCGCAACCGACCCAGGTCTTGATCACCCAGGGCTTCATCGCCCGCCACGGCGATGGCGGCACCGCGATCCTCGGGCGCGGCGGTTCGGACACCTCGGCGGCGCTGTTCGGCGGGCTGTTGCGCGCCGGCGCCGTGGAGATCTGGACCGACGTGCCCGGCATGTTCAGCGCCAACCCGCGCGACGTGGCCGATGCGCGGTTGCTCAAGCGGCTCGACTACGCCGAGGCCCAGGAAATCTGCACGACGGGCGCCAAGGTGCTGCATCCGCGCTCGCTCGGGCCGTGCCGCGTGTCGGGCGTGCCCATGGCGATCCTCGATACCGAGCGCCCGGACCTGCCGGGAACGCGCATCGACGGCGATGCCTCGCCGGTGCCGGGGGTGAAGGCGATCAGCCGCCGCAACGGCATCGTGCTGGTGTCGATGGAAACCGTGGGCATGTGGCAATCCGTCGGCTTCATGGCCGACATCTTCGAACGCTTCAAGCGCCACGGGCTGTCGGTCGACCTGATCGGCTCGGCGGAAACCAACGTCACCGTGTCGCTCGATCCCAGCGAGAACCTGGTCAGCACCGACGTGCTGGCGCGGCTGTCGGAAGACCTGGCGCAGATCTGCCGGGTGAAGGTGATCGCGCCGTGCGCGGCGATCACCCTGGTCGGTCGCGGCATGCGCTCGCTGCTGCACAAGCTGTCGGACGTGTGGGCCACGTTCGGCAAGGAACGCGTGCACCTGATCTCGCAGTCGTCCAACGACCTCAACCTCACCTTCGTGATCGACGAGGCCGATGCCGATGGCCTGTTGCCGCAACTGCACGCGGAACTGATCGCGAGCGGGGCGATGCCGGTGGACGACGGCGACGTGTTCGGCCCGAGCTGGCGCGAGATCCAGTTCGGCAAGCCCGCGCGCGTGGTGAAGTGGTGGGAAGGCGGCAACGAGCGGCAGCGGCTGCTGGCATTGGCCGCCCGTGGCACGCCACGCTATGTCTATCACTTGCCCACCGTGCGCGAACGGGCGCGTGCGCTGAACGGCGTGCAGGCGATCGACCGCCGCTTCTTCGCGATCAAGGCCAATCCGCACCCGGCGATCCTGCGCGCGCTGGAGGCCGAGGGCTTCGGTCTGGAATGCGTGTCGATCGGCGAGATCGAGCACGTGTTCGCGGCCTTGCCCGGCCTCGATCCGGCACGCGTGCTGTTCACGCCCAGTTTCGCGCCGCGTCGCGAGTACGAGGCGGCGTTCGCGCATGGCGTCAACCTCACCATCGACAACGTCGAGGCGTTGCAGCGCTGGCCGGACACGTTCCGTGGTCGCGACGTGTGGCTGCGCATCGACCTCGGTCGCGGCGATGGCCACCACGCCAAGGTGGTCACCGGCGGCGCGGCGTCGAAGTTCGGCCTGCCGATCGCCGCCGTCGATGAATTCATGGTCGCGGCGCGCGCGGTCGGCGCGCGCATCACCGGCATCCATGCGCACCTGGGCAGCGGCATCGGCCACCCGAAGCACTGGCGTGGCGTGTATGCGGAACTCGCCGCGGTGGCCGACGGCATCGGCACGGTCGATACCATCGACATCGGCGGCGGCCTGACCATCCCGTACAAGCCCGACGACCAGCCGTTCGACCTCGCGCTCTGGGCAGAAGGCCTGGCCGAGATCAAGGCGGCGTGGCCGCGTTACCGATTGGCCATCGAGCCGGGCCGCTACATGGTGGCCGAGTGTGGCGTGCTGCTGACGCACGTGACCCAGGTGGTGGGCAAGCAGGGCGTGCGCCGCGTCGGCCTGGATGCCGGCATGAACGCGCTGATGCGGCCGGCGATGTACGACGCCTTCCACGCGGTGTGCAACCTTTCGCGTTTCGACGATGCGGAAGACGCGACCTTCGACATCGTCGGCCCGATCTGCGAATCGAGCGACGTGCTGGGCGTCGACCGCCGATTGCCGATGGCGACCAGCGAAGGCGACGTGGTGCTGGTGTCCGACGCCGGCGCCTATGGTTTCGTGATGGCCAACACCTACAACCTGCGCGAATTGCCGCAGGAGGATGTCCTGGAATGACGCCCGTGACCTTCGAGCGCGACGCAATCCGCGCATTCCGCTTCGTGCGCTGCGGATTCGATGCCGCAACCGGCGTCGCGCAACTCGTCTACGCCTTCGACGATGGCCCGGAGCTGGTCGAGACGGTGACCCTGCCCGGCGCGCCTTTCGCGCTGGACGATGCGCGTGCGGCCGCGGCCGGGCGTGCGCTGCAGTTGCTGCACCTGATCGCAGGCGTGAGCTACTACAAGGCCGCGGTGCCGCCGGAGATCCGCATCGAGTCCTATGGCATCGATGCCGCGACCGCGGCGCTGCTGGAAGACGTCTACGTGCATGGCCTGGGCGAGTTCGCCTATCGCAACGGGCTGGACCTGCATGGACGCATCCGGTTTCCGGGTAGCGACAACGCTGGCGGAGTTGAGCCCCCTCTGCCGCATGCGGGAGGGGGTGAGGGCGAGTTCGCTGCAGTTGGATCGCCCTCATCCGACCCTGCGGGCCACCTCGCTTTGCGCCCTGGCCCTGCGCAACGCGCAGGGCGCTCAGACGTGCGCGAGCCGGTGGCTCGCGAGCTGCACGTTCTCGCCCCGCCAGCGGGAGAAGGGAAAGGCATTGGCCTGCGCCAGCACGCCCTCGTCGCCATCGGCGGCGGCAAGGATTCGCTGGTCAGCATCGAGGCGCTGCGCGCCATCGGCATCGAACAGACGGTCACCTGGATCGGCGGTTCGCAGCTGATCAAGGCCTGCGCCGAGCGCACGGGCTTGCCGACACTCAACATCGGCCGCCAGCTGGCGCCGGAACTGTTTGAATACAACCGCCTCGGCGCGTGGAATGGCCACATCCCGGTGACCGCGGTGAACTCCGCGATCCTGGCCTTTGCCGCCGTGGTGCTGGGCGTCGACCAGGTGGTGTTTTCCAACGAGCGTTCCGCCAGCTACGGCAGCCTGATCGAGGGCACGGGCGAGGTGAACCACCAGTGGTCGAAGGGCTGGGCGTTCGAGCGTGCATTCGCCGCGTACCTGCGCAGCCATGTTGCCGCCGATCTTCATTACTACTCGTTGCTGCGCCCGTTGAGCGAGTTGGCCGTAGCGCGGCAGTTCGCGAAGATCGACCGTTACGACGCGCATTTCTCCAGCTGCAACCGCAATTTCCACCTGCTGGGCGAGCGCCCGGTGAACCGCTGGTGCGGGGTGTGCCCGAAGTGCCACTTCGTGTTCCTGGCGCTGGCGCCGTTCATGCCGAAGCCGCGGCTGGTCGGCATCTTCGGCCGCAACCTGCTGGACGATGCCGGGCAGGTCCCCGGCTACGACGCGCTGCTGGAATACAAGGATCACAAGCCGTTCGAGTGCGTGGGAGAGGGCAAGGAATCGCGCGCGGCGATGGCGGCGTTGGCGGCGCGTCCCGAGTGGCGCGAGGACGCGATCGTGGCGCGTTTCGCGCGCGAGATCGCACCGCAGCTCGGCGAAGGCGAGGTCGACGTGGCGGCGCTGCTGGTGGTCGACGAGGAACACGGCATCCCGGCGTCGCTCTGGGAGCGCTTGCGTGCGCGACTCGCCCAATAGCATCGCCGCGCTCGACGGCCGGCGCGTCGCCCTCTGGGGCTGGGGACGCGAGGGTCGTGCGACCTGGAAGGCGATCCGCTCGCGCCTGCCGCAGCTGCCGCTGACGCTGTTCTGCCTGCCCGACGAGGCCGGCGATGCGCGCGCCGCGGGTGATGCCTTGCTGTCCGTGGAGACGGTGGTCGATGCCGAGCGCCTGTCCGCGTTCGACGTGGTGGTGAAGTCGCCCGGCATCAGCCCCTATCGCCCGGAGGCGTTGGCGGCAGCCGGACGCGGCACGCGCTTCATCGGCGGCACCACGCTGTGGTTCGCCGAACGTGATGACGCCAGGACGATCTGCGTCACCGGCACCAAGGGCAAGAGCACGACCTCGGCGCTGCTCGCGCACCTGCTGCGCGCGGGCGGGCATCTCACCGCGCTGACCGGCAACATCGGCCAGCCGCTGCTCGAACTGCTGGAGGGCGAGGCGGAGTACTGGGTGGTCGAACTGTCGAGCTACCAGGCTCCCGATGTCGCGTGCAGCGGCACGCATCCCGATGTGGCGGTGGTGACGAACCTCTTTCCGGAACATCTGGACTGGCACGGCAGCGAAGCGCGCTACGTGGCCGACAAGCTGTCGCTGCTGACCGGGGCGCAACCGCGCATCGCGGTGCTCAACGCGAACGATGCGCGGCTGGCGACGCTCGACCTGCCCGGCAGCGAGGTGCGCTGGTTCGGCACCGACGCGGGCTGGCACCTGCGTGGCGACGTGCTGTGGCGCGGCAACGAAGAAGTCTTCGACACGTCTCGCGTGCCGCTGCCGGGGCGCCACAATCGCGGCAACCTGTGCGCGGTGCTGGCCGCCATCGATGCGCTGGGGATCGATGCCGCGCCGCTGGCCCGGCACGCCGCGACCTTCCAGCCGTTGCCGCACCGGTTGCAGCCGCTCGGGACGCGCGGCGGCCTGCTGTACGTCAACGATTCGATCAGCACGACGCCGCACGCCAGCCTGGCCGCGCTGGGGGTGTATCGCGACCGTCGCGTCGCGCTGCTGGCCGGCGGCCACGACCGCGGACTGGACTGGCACGACTTCGCCGCCGCGATGCGCGCGCATGCACCGACGGCCATCATCACCCTGGGCCAGAATGGCCCGCGCATCCATGACCTGCTGGCGCCGCTGGCGGCGTCAAGCGGGTTTGCGTTGCGCGCAGGCACCGATCTCGCCGACGCCATGGGCCAGGCCGCTTCCCTGCTGGCCGGCGACGGCGTGGTCCTGCTCTCGCCGGGCGCGCCGAGCTTCGGCGCCTACCGCGACTACACCGAGCGCGGCCGGCACTTCGCCGCGCTCGCCGGCTTCGATCCCGCGGCGATTACCGCCATCCCCGGCATCGGCATCGCCTGAGTTTCATCCCGGCGCCACGCGCCTGCGCTAGGCTGCCGGCACCGACCAGACGAGGAATCCGCCATGCGCCGTGCCGCCGTATGTCCCGCCGTGTTGTCCCTCGCACTGCTGTCGTCGCAGGCATTCGCGGCGATGAAGGCCGTGCCGCTGGAATGGAACGTCGGCAGTGACACCTTCAGCGGCGTGCTGGTGTATGACGACGAGACGCGCGATCCGCGACCGGGCCTGGTCATGGTCCCGAACTGGATGGGCGTGACCGAGGCGGCCATCGAGCGCGCGAAATCCGTCGCGGACGACGACTACGTGGTGCTGGTCGCCGACGTCTACGGCAAGGACATGCGGCCGAAGGACGGCGGCGAGGCCGGCAAGCTCGCGGGCGCGCTGCGCGGCGAGGATCGCAGCGCCTTGCGTGCGCGCATGGACGCCGCGGTGGCCGCGCTGAAGGCGCAGTCCGGCAAGGCGCCCGTGCAGGCCGAGCGCATCGGCGCGTTCGGGTTCTGCTTCGGTGGCTCGGCGGTGCTGGAGCTGGCGCGTTCCGGTGCCGGGCTGGCCGGCGTGGTCAGCCTGCATGGTGGCCTGGCGCCCGGTGCGCAGTCGCCGACGGCGGCCTCGATCGCGTCGCCTGTGCTGGTGCTCAACGGCGCGGCCGATCGCGCGGTGTCGAATGAGGACATCGTCGCGTTCGGCAAGGAAATGGACGCGGCCGGCGCCGATTGGCAGTTCGTCAACTTCAGCGGTGCCGTGCACTGCTTCGCCGAGCCGGGCGCGGGCAACGACCCGGCCAGCAACTGCCGCTACGACGCGCGCGCGGCGGCGCGCGCCTACCGGTTGATGGACGACTTCTTCGACGAGGTCTTTGGCGACGAATGAGCCCGGGCGACGGCGATCGCGCCCGTGATCGCCGCGCGTGCCTGCGGGCTGTTGCGCCAGCAGGTGGCACCCAGCATGTCGGCCACCTGCCGCGTGACGCCCTCCGGGGTGGCTTCGGCGAGCTGGGACAGCGAGCGGTAGCCCAGCTGTTCGAGTCGCGCGATCACCGTTGCGCCGACGCCCCTGGCGGCGAGCAAGGCCGCCCGATCGGCCGCGCTGAAGCCGTCAGTGCCCGCGTTCGACGGCATGCCGTGCCAGGCCACGCAGGGCGGCCATCGCCTGGTTGTCGGGCAAGCCGGCCAGCGCCGCTTCGGCCGCCGATGCGTACGCGCGCGCGCGCTGGCGGCTGTAGTCGAGGCTGCCGGCGCGATCGATCGCGGCTAGCGCCTCGGGCAGGGCGGTGACGTCGCCGTGCTCGACGATCGCGCGCAGGCGCGCGCGTGTGGCATCGTCGGCCTGTGCCATGGCATGGATCAGGGGCAGCGTGGCCTTGCCTTCGGCAAGGTCGTCGCCGAGGTTCTTGCCCAATGCGCCGGCATCGCCGGCGTAGTCCAGCACGTCGTCGGCGATCTGGAAGGCGTAGCCCAGCTGCAGGCCGTAGTCGTACAGCGCCTGTTGGGTGGCGTCGTCCGCGCCGGAGGCCAGCGCGCCGAGCCGGGTGCCGGCAGCGAACAGTACGGCGGTCTTGCGCTCGATGACGCGCAGGTAGGCCGCTTCATCGGTATCAGGGTTGCGCACGTGCAGCAGCTGCAGCACCTCGCCCTCGGCGATGCGGTTGGTGGTGTCGGCGAGGATCCGCATCACTTCCATGCGGTTCAGCTCGACCATCAGCTGGAAGCTGCGCGAGTACAGGAAATCGCCGACCAGCACGCTGGCGGCGTTGCCCCACAGTGCGTTGGCGGTCTTGCGGCCGCGGCGCAGGTCGGACTCGTCGACCACGTCGTCATGCAGCAGGGTCGAGGTATGGATGAACTCGACGATGGCCGCAAGCTGGTGGTGGTCGGGGCCCACCCGCCCGGTCGCGCGGCCCGCCAGCGCCACCAGCATCGGCCGCAGGCGCTTGCCGCCGGCGGAGACGATGTGCTCGGCGATCTGGTTGATCAGCACCACGTCCGAGGCCAGCCGACGGCGGATCAGGGCGTCGGTCGCGGCCATGTCGGCGGCGGCGAGGGCCTGGATCGCGGGCAGGCCGAGGCCGGGCGCGGCGGGGGAATGGGCGTCCATGGACGATCCGGAAAAGATGAACGCCCGATTATACGGAGCCGGCCTGCGGCGCGGCCCCGATCGTGCCCGTGCGGAGGTTTCCTACAGCGTGCCGCGGGCGGGCCCGATGCCCCGGGGGCGCGGGCTATAATCCAATGTCTCCCGCCGGGCGTGCCGGCGGACACCCGAGGACCCCAATGGCCCGTGGCATCAACAAGGCGATCCTTGTCGGCAATCTCGGCAACGATCCCGAAACCCGATACACGCAGGGCGGCATGGCCGTCACCAAGATCAGCCTGGCCACCACGTCCGTCCGCAAGGACCGCGACGGCAACACCCAGGAAAAGACCGAGTGGCACCGGGTGACCTTCTTCGGCAAGCTCGGGGAGATCGCCGCGGAGTACCTGCGCAAGGGCTCGCAGGTCTATGTCGAAGGCCGCATCACCTACAGCGAGACGGCCGGCGACGACGGCCAGAAGCGCTACTTCACCGATATCGTCGCCGACGAGATGCAGATGCTCGGCGGCCGTGGCGAGGGTGGCGGCGGTGGCGGCGGCGCCTACGAGCGTGGCCCGCGCCCGCCGCGCCAGGAGTCGGCGCCGCGCGCGCAGCCAGCCAGCCGTCCGGCCCCCGCGCCGGCGGACGACTTCTCGGACGATGACATTCCGTTCTAGACGACACCTCTGCTCTTTTAAGAGAGATAGAACGAGAAAGCCCTCTATTTCAGAGGGCTTGCTCTTTTCTACGTGGTTCAAAAACTGTTGAAGAAAAAAACTATAGTGCTACAGTTGTAAAAACAGGTGATAAAGAGGGTGAGGCATGTATCGTCTTTCAGCGCATGTCTTCGGAGGCGGTGAGCGCGTTCCGCTGCTTCACGATGCGCGTGGTCTTCCGCTTTTCTATCCAACGCTTTTTGCGACGGCGAAGCTTCGAAACGCTGGAATCGCGGTGAACACGATTCGTAACAAGTTGTTGGACATTCTCGTTCTTCTGCGCTGGCAGGCACACCAGAAGTCGCTGAGAGACCTAGAGCTGGAGTTTGCTAGAGGTGAGTTCCTCACCCTCGCCGATGTCCTGTCCATCCGTGACTTTGCATCACGGGACATGCGAGATCTGGAAGCTGACGGCCAAAGTCAGTCGGCTGGCGACTCAGGTGTGAAAATGCTTGAAGCCTGGATTGGGACGGTGAAGCCTAATCGGAAGGTGGGCGGTCAGCAGCACTACAACCGGCTGAGCACGATAGCGGACTATCTTGAGTTCATGGCGGACGCCATCTGCATTAAGGACCGGCAGAAGCGTGCCCAAGACATTGCGCGCATGGCGAAGCTAATTCGCAAGCATCGTCCCAAGGGGGCGTCACTGCGGCGGCAGAATGATCCTCAAGACGATTCGCCACCGTCGGAAGTCATTGATCACTTTCTGGGAATCATAGCGATCGATTCTCCGCAGAATCCGTTCTGTGCTCAAGCTGTACGACTTCGCAACGCAATCATGTTCCATCTCTTCAGCTACACCGGAATGCGAAGGGGAGAGCTCCTGAGTTTGCGGATTGATCAAGTCAATTTTGGCGAAGAGCCGTACGTCTGGGTGCGACGCAATCAGGACGACCCGTTAGATTCTCGGCGTAATCAACCGTCATCGAAAACAAAAGAGCGTCCAATTCCAATCCCAGATGGTTTGGCGAACGATATACATTCGTATGTCATGAAGCATCGTGCGCTGATACCTGCTGCGCGTAAGCATCCATACCTATTTGTTACGCATAAGCCAGGGAAGTGGTGTGGGCATCCATTGTCACTGTCGGCGATTGGGGAGATCGTGAGGGATATTCGTAACGTCGACCCAGTTTTCGACGTTATCCATCCTCATGCATTGCGTCATCACTTCAATTACGAACTCTCGTGTGCCATCGATGCACATAACTCCCGAGTGAGGAGTGGCGAACTCGGTGGCGTTCTTATTCGAGAAGGAAAGGAGCTCGATGTAAGGGCATTCTTGAACGGGCATTGGAATAAGTCGTCCGGGGCTGTCTATAACAAACGCCATCTCCGTGAAGTCAGTGACGCGGCAGTGCGGGAACTGCAGTCTGGTCTGGGTCTCATGGTTCGAGGCAAGAGGATCAGTCGATGAATACTGGTCACGAAGCTAAAAAATCGCAGCCCCTTGATTCGATGGCTATCTCCAAGGACGGCTATGCGTTCAACACGCTCGATGCGTACTGGAAGCTAAGCAAAGATGTAACGGTATCGCTGGGATATGCCGAGAGCCTCCGGTCGGCCGCTCAGACTGGATTTCGATTGGCGCTACAGCGATACGCAGAAGAAATGTCGGCCCATTACACGGAGAACATGGCGATTCTTTTCAAGAGATATCTGCGAGATACCGGTGCGGATGGAGTTACGTCAAAGGACCTCTTGAACTGGCGCGCGATGCTGGGCGATGAATTGCAGTGGAAGCTAGGTGCGCTGAGAACCTTCTTGATTGCCTGGCACGAGTATGGATTTGCTGGCATCTCCGGAGATGTCGCTGATCTTCTGGATAGTTGGAGGATCAAAGGCAACGAGAAGGGGCAGGCGGTAGCTTTGTCCTGCCCAGAAACCGGGCCATACACAGACGTGGAGATGGCATCCATGCTGAACTGGGCCAGCCAGGCTGTGAGTAAGCGTGAAATATCGTTCGAGGATTATGTCTATTTCATGACATTGGCAATGACCGCGCGTCGCACCGTTCAGTTGGCGGCTCTCAGAGGCGGAGATTTGCGGAGTGAGGGCTGTGCGCGAATATTTCGCTTGAACATTCCAAGGGCCAAACAGCGTGGTGGTCGTTTCCGGAGCCAATTCAGATCACTTCCAATTCTGGAGGACCTGTACCTCGCTCTGAAGAAGCTGCACGAGAGAGCAATTGCCCATGTTGAGGCGGCGATCGGCCAGCGAATTGATGATGACCTTCGTAAGGAGGTTCCGATCTTCATAAACGAAGACGTCGTTGCTGGGCTTGGAGGGGCCGTCGATCTGAAGGGCGCTCTCTTGGGTAATAGGCCAGATTCTTTGCACGTGACAACGGCTGCACTTGACTCGGTATTGAGACGGTGTGGTCGGGCTTGTACAGCACGTTCCGAGCGAACCGGGGAATTCATCCGACTGTCATCCCGGCGATTTAGATACACGCGAGGTACTAAGCTGCGCCGCGAAGGTTTTGGTGCATTTGTTATCGCCGAACTTCTCGATCACTCCGACACCCAGCACGTTCGTGTCTACACGGAGAATACGGCCAATGAGGTCAGCATTATTGACGAGTTCATCGGTCCCCAGTTGGCTCCCTTTGCTCAGGCGTGTCTCGGTAAGCTGGTCCTATCGGAAAGAGACGCTATCCGAGGAGATGACCCGCGCAGCCGTGTGGCGAACAATAGGTTGAACGCTGTCGGCACGTGCGGAAACTACGGGTTCTGCGCGAGCGGATATCGCGCGTGTTACACATGCACCCACTTCCAGCCGTGGGTCTATGGGCCGCATCAAGAGGTACTGGAAGATCTGTACCTGGAAAAAGCCCGCGCGCGTGATGCGGGCTGTCCAGATGTTGTGGTGTCGGCAAGCGATCAGTTGATACTTGCCGTTGAGCATTGTGTCGATCTCTGTAGCGAGTTCAAGGAAAAGCTGAACGTCTCGGATTCGGATGAGGCGATGGTCTATGTCTGACGTCATCCAGTTCGTTCCTAGGGCGGGTCTCGATGCCAAGGAGAGTCTGGACGAGTTTATCCGTCTGACTAGAGATGATTTGACGGCTTTTGGCGTTGATTCTTGGCCACATGATCGGTGGCGGCAAGGAAAAACCGTTGCGGTATTTGCGACCCAGTTGCAGGAGTTGACGCCATACCGGTACACGCCTCTAGCACAGCCATTCAAGGATTTCGCCAAGGCTTACATTCGCTACAAGTACAGCCATATGCCTGTGGTATCAGTGCAGTACTGGTTGCAAGCATTGCGTTGTGTCGAAGCTGCCCTAGTTCATTCACGGTCGAAAGCGGATGTGTTGTTGCTCAATGGCGCTGTAATGGACCTGAGTGCAGAGAAGTGTCGAGAGTTCTACGCATCCGAAGACGGCTACCACAAAACCGGGCTGGCTCTAGTCGCAGTTTTTGATTTTTGCCGTGACA
The DNA here is from genome assembly GCA_020161335.1 of Pseudomonadota bacterium. Classification (GTDB taxonomy): domain Bacteria; phylum Pseudomonadota; class Gammaproteobacteria; order Xanthomonadales; family Xanthomonadaceae; genus Luteimonas. Next base: position 7,946 of record JAIUOJ010000027.1, on the reverse strand, counting down.
AGTTTGCATCGCTTGGCCTTCCTCAATGGCGGTCTCCATTCAAGAAACCAACGATTCTGACCGAGGACCTTGGGGAGGCTGGGCGCGAACACCGTGAAGGCAAGATGCCGAGCAATGCCAGCATGCTCGCGCTGGCGGATTTTTTTGCGGGCGCGACCTCCACGCATACGCGGTTCTACTCTTCGATTGCCATTCTCTTGATGGCGACGCCGAGTCGAATCTCGGAAGTGCTTAGTCTTCCGGTGGGGTGTATTGGTCGTGAACCGGATGATTCAGGGGTTGACAGGATGTGCCTCCGCTGGATCGCTGCGAAGGGGAAAGGGGGGATGAAGAAGTGGGTTCTCCCGGTGATGGAGGACGTTGTCGTCGAGGCTGTGAGTAGGCTGGAAGAGATTGGCAGGTCTGCCCGGGCAGCGGCGCGATTCGCCTTTGAGAATCCAGGGGTCTACATGCGGAGTGCTGAATGCAGCTCCGTCGATCAGGTCGGCGATGATGCGCCTCTCAGTCCTAACGAACTGTTTGCCGCTTTGAATCTTGGCCGAGGTTCCGCAAAAGAGAGGGGTGTCCCGGCGTCAAAGCGACTGCAGCAGTTTACAGGGCGGGGCGATGTTACGTACCGCGATCTTGCGCGGTTTGTTAAGCAAGAGTACGAAGGCGACGATTGGCCTTTCATTAACACCAAGAAGGTCGTGCGCGTGTGGGATGCACTTTGCCTGCACCGGGAGTGCGAATTTCACTCAGACTTTGAGCCGAAGTCATTTTCCTGGCGCCTGCCGACGGCCAATGAGGTGAACGCTCGCCTGAATCCGGAGAAAGGGGTTTACCTGCTCGCCGGCCTCAAGGAGGCAGATGGAACTCCCATTAAGCTGACAACACATCAACCGCGTCACTGGCTGAGTACGATGTCGGAGCGCGCAGGTATGGATGACTTTACGCTGGCGCAGTGGGCGGGTCGGGCAAAGCCAACTGATAATCGGCATTACGACCACCGCAGTCCGGAAGAACGGTTGTCAGAGGCAAGGGCCCTGATCGTAGGAGACTCGCCTGGTCTGCTGGAGCGATTCAAGAACCGGCAGCCCGTTACCTATCAGGAGCTTGGCGTTGATCGTCTTGGTACGGCCAAGGCGACGTTGTACGGCATGTGTACGCATGATTATGCAATGGCACCTTGCATGAAGCAGCGTGAATGCATGACATGCAAAGAGCACAGATGCATTAAAGGTGATCATGTCACTCTCGACAGGATTAGATTGTTGGAAGCGCAAACGCAGATACTCCTGGAGAAGGCACAGCAGGCCCACGTCGACGGCGATTTTGGCGCGGATCGCTGGGTTGATAATCACAAATGGAAACTTGCACATACGAGAACTATGCGGATCCTGCTTGAGGAGGAGTCAGTTCCGGATGGCGCAGTGCTGCGCATTCCGGACGGGCATGACCCCTCTCCTGTTCGACGTGCTCTGATGGATCTCGGGCTGATTGAGGCGCCTTCGGGCACTCTCGATGCTGCGTCGATTCCAGTTCGCGTGGCTTGAGCCGCCATGCCGAAGAAAATCATCACGAAGGCGACTCTTCCCAAGGTGTTGCGCGAGCTCGATCGTTGGGAGGGGAAGCTCACGTGGCCTCTCTTTTGCAGCCGCGTTGCCAAGGTCATTGGCGTGGAATCTGTCTCGAAGCACACGATGTATCTGTATCCCACGATAAAAGAGGGATTTCAGAGGAAGCAGAAGGATCTTCGGCTGACGGCTCACGCGAAGCCGAGGGATTTCACTCTGAACGCGGCTTCCAAGCGTATAGCGGACTTGGAAGCTCAAGTTGCACGGCTTGAGGCGGCGAATAAATTGCTCCTCGATCAGTTCCGCCGCTGGCAATACAACGCATACGCAAACAACGTCCGGATGGACTTTATGGCGTGGGATAAGCCATTGCCCGCTGTGAATCGGTCGGGTCGCCGTGAAAAGAAGAGCAAGGATCGGGCCAACAAGAAGGCTGGGTAGGCGCCCCGTGATCATCGATCGTTGGCTGCGTTCTGGCACCTATGCTGTTGATCACTTTGTCAGAAGGCCAACGAGATCCTGCGCAAGGCCAGTGCGTATTTCGCCCAGGCGGAGCTCGACCGCCTCTTCAAGCCATGGCCGGGTTCGTGGCCGAGCAGCGCCACGCCTACGGAGTCGAGCCGATCTGCCGGGTGCTGAGGTATAGAAAGCGCACGAAAGGTTTGGGTCTTTCTCCACAAGCGAATCTACCGGGTGTACAAGGCGATGAAGCTCAATCTGCGCCGCAAGGCCAAGCAGCGGCTGCCCAAGCGCGAACGCGTACCGCTCTACGTTCCCCTGCTGCCCGATGCCGTCTGGTCAGCGGATTTCATGGCCGACGCGCTGGCGTGTGGCCGCCGCTTCCGGACCTTCAACGTGGTCGACGACTTCAACCGCGAGGCGCTGCACATCGAGGTCGACACCTCGATCTCGTCCGCGCGCCTGGTCCGCATCTTCGAGCAGCTCAAGCGCGACCACGGCCTGCCGCAGGTCCTGCGTACCGACAACGGCCCGGAGTTCCTGGGCGAGGCCTTCGTGCAGTGGGCCAAGCTCAACGGCATGGCCATCCGGTACATCCAGCCCGGCAAGCCCAACCAGAACGCCTACATCGAACGCTTCAACCGGACCTTCCGCGAGGAGGTCCTGGACCAGCACCTGTTCACCCGCCTCGACGACGTGCGCGAGGCCGCGTACTGGTGGATGCTCGAGTACAACGAGGAGCGTCCCCACGATTCGCTCGGCGATCTGCCCCCGGCCGAGTACCGCCAACGCGTCGCCGGAAGTTCTACTTTTGAAATGCCTGCTTGACGGGGAAGCTTACGGGATGACCAGGTCGGCATGGGCCAGGCGCAGCGCGATCTGCCCGGCCTTGCCCTGGGCCTGTTCCTTCTCCAGTGCGTTGACCAGCTCGATGGTGGAGAAGAACCGCACGCGCAGGCGGTGCTGGCGCACGGTCTGGATGCCGATGGCCGTAGCCAAGTGCGTCTTGCCGGTGCCTGGCCCACCGACCAGCACCACGTTCTCGGCGGTCTGGATGAAGTGGCCTTCGTGGAGGCGCTCGACCAGGGCGCGGTCGACCGGGCAGCCGCTGAACTCGAACCCGAGCAAGTCGCGATGGACCGGGAAGCGGGCCGCCTTCATCTGGTTGGCCTGGGCGCGCACGTGGCGTTCGGCCGACTCGGCCTGCAGCAGCTCGACCATCCAGTGCTCCGGTGCCATGGCGTGCAGCTGGGCCTTGGCCAGCAACTCCGGCCATTGGCTGGCCATGCCATGGAGCTTGAGCTGCTTCATCCGCAGCGGCAGGTCAGGCGTCGACATGGTCGGCCTCCTCGCGAAGCCCGTCATAGCGGGCCGTATCCGAGGTGGGCGTGTGCTGCAGCACCATGGTGGTGGCGACCGACTCGACCACCCGGTCCGGATGCTGCAGCCGCCCGACCACGTTGAGCACATGCTCGGCGTTGACCGCCCCGGTCTCCAGCACTAGCTCCACCGCCACCAGCACCGCTTCGAGCCCGTGGACCGGCACGGCGGCCAGGACCTTGGCCATGGCGCGGTCGCCGTGGGGTTGGCGCAGCAGGCGTTGCTGCAACTGGCGCAGCGGCTCGGGCATGGTGTGGAACGGCGCGCCGTCACGCAGGGCGCCGGGCTTGCGCTGGACCAGGGCGATGTAGTGCTGCCAGTCGTAGTGGACCCGGTCGCGCTCGAAGCTGCGGCGGTGGCGGGCGATGACCGCATCGCCCACCACCACGACCAGCTCGAACGGATAGATCCGCAGGCTGGCCACGGCATGGGCGTGCCCGCACGGCACGCTGTAGCGGTTGCGCTGGAAGATGATGAGCGAGGTGGAGCTGATCCGCACCGGCTGCTCGATGTAGCCGTCGAACCGGCCGGGCATCGGCATCAGGTGCGGCAGCTCATCCTCCAGGGCCTCGGCCACGGTGATGGAAGGGGCATCGGGGTGGGCCAGCTCCTGCCAGGCCGCGCGGCACTCCTGGGCCAGCCAGTCGTTGAGGCTGGCCAGGTCGGACCAGTGACGTGCACCGGCCTCGATCCAGATCTGGCGGCGCCGGTCCTGCACGTTCTTCTCCACGCGGCCCTTCTCCCAGCCGGCAGCGCGGTTGCAGAACTCGCCGGCGAACAGGTAGTGGCTGGCCATGGCATGGAAGCGGGCGTTGACCCGACGCTCCCGGCCGTGGCCGATCCCGTCCACCGCGGTCTTCATGTTGTCGTAGATGCCGCGCCGCGGGATGCCGCCGAAGGCGGACAGGGCCCGGGTGTGGGCGTCGAACAGCATCTCGTGGCTCTGGGTCGGATAGGCCACCAGCCAGAACGCCCGGCTGCAGGCCAACTTCATGTGCGCCACCTCCAGGCGCATGCGGCGGCCGGCGACGAAGGCGTACTCGCAGCTCCAGTCGAACTGAAAGGCCTCGCCGGGCGGGAAGAGCAACGGCACGAACGCTGGGCGCGCAGCGCCGCCGCCGGCGGCCTTCCACTGGCGGATGAAGGCGGTCACGCGGGTGTAGGTGCCCGGGAAGCCTTGGGCCTGCAGCTGGGCGAACAGCACCTTGGCGGTGCGCTGGTCGCGCCGTGGCCGGTGGCTGTCGGCCCGCAGCCAGGTCACCAGCTGCTCCTGGTAAGGCTCGAGCTTGGAAGGCGAGTGGCGCCGGGGATAGGCCGCCTCGGCCTGGCCGCTGCGCAGCCAGCGCCGGATCGTGTTGCGGGACAGGCCGGTGCGCTTGGCGATCTCGCGTAGCGGCAGGCCATCGCGGAAATGCATCCGCCGGATCTTGGCCAACATGACCATGGTGATCACTCCTGAAATCCCCCGAGCCGAATGACGGCTCAGGATGTGGGCTTCAGGGTGGGTCAGTTTTACCCGCGCACTACCGCCGAAAGTGGGTCAGTTCTGGACGCGCGCCAACACCAAGACGGGCCGATCGGCTCTGGCACTGTCGCGGGAGCTGGGGATCGGCTACGACGCGGCCTGGCTGCTCAAGCACAAGCTGATGCAGGCCATGGTCGAGCGTGAAGGCAGGCGCCAGTTGGCCGGCTGGGTCCAACTGGACGATGCCTATTTCGGCGGCGAGCGCCGGGGTGGGCCACGTGGCCGCGGTGCCGACGGGAAGCAGGCGTTCGTGGCCGCCGTGCAGTGCTCCGAGGAGGGCCATCCGGAAGTGATGCGGCTGGATGTCGTCAAGGGATTCAGCGCCGATGAGATCGGCGCCTGGGCCACGCGCCACCTGGCCCCCGATACCGTCGTCGTATCCGATGCCCTGGCAGGGTTCAATGCGGTGGGCGAGGTGGCCGGCACCAGCCATCGCCGGCTGCGGACGGGCAGCGGTGGGCACAAGTGCGACCATCCGGCACTGCGCTGGGTCAACGTCATGCTGGGCAACGTGAAGACCGCTCTGCGCGGCACCTACCATGGACCCCGGCGCAAGTACGCCCAACGCTACCTGGGCGAGTTCTGCTATCGGTTCAACCGACGGTTCGAACTGCATCGGCTGGTTGCACGATTGACCTACGTGCTGCTCCGTACGCCGCCGCTGCCCTATCGGATGGCAACCGTGGATGCGATAGCCGGGTAATCAGGAACAAAAAAGCCACGTTGAATCCAGACTCCAAGGCATTGCCGCATCATAGCGGCAGCAGAACCGGCACGAGAAGGACCGTCACCACCAGGGCGATCATCGCCAGCGGCACGCCGATCTTCACGAAATCGACGAAGCGATAGTTTCCCGGCCCCACGACCAGCATGTTCACCGGCGATGAAACGGGAGTCATGAAGGCCGTCGACGCGGCAAGCGCCACGGTCATGGCGAAGGGATAGGGCGAAGCCTCCAGCCCCGCCGCAAGGGCAAGCGCGACCGGCGCCATCAGCACGGCGGTCGCGGTGTTGGAGATGAACATGCCCAGAAGGGCGGTGACGAAGAACAGAACAGCCAACACGGCACGCGGAGAACCGGACCCTACCGTCGATAACAGCCAATCGGCCGCCAGATCGATCCCGCCCACTTCCTGCAGCGCAATCGAGAAGGGCAGCATGCCGACGATCAGAACCAGCGTCTGCCAATGGATCGAACGGTAGGCGCCGTTCATGCCGACGCAGCCGGCAAGGCCGAAAAGCAGGCAGCCGATCAGCGCCGCCAGAACATTGGGCACGATGCCGCTGGCCATCATGAAGACCGTCAGGAGCAGGATCGCCACCGCAAATGGCGCGCGCGACCGGACGGGCGCTACATCGTCGCTCTCGACAGGCAGGTTCAGCAGGATCAGCCGGTCCGGCGAGCGCGGCAGACGCTCTATCGCGCGCCAGGGGCCGATGACAAGGAGTATATCCCCGGCGCGGAACCTCACTTCCGTCACCGGCTCTTCCAGCGCCTTGCGTTCGCGCCTGACCCCGACGACCGTCACATCGTGAAGCGATCGGACATCGGCCTCCGCCACGGTTTTGCCCACCAGCCTCGAATCCGGAGAAAGCAGCACTTCGGCCATGCCGATCTCCTGACTGCGATCCCCGAAATAATTGGCGGCCAGTTCCATCGGGTGCAGCCTGAAGCTGCGAGCCACTTTCCCGATATCGAGATCGCGCCCGCACGCATCGATCATCAATATGTCCCCGGCCTCCAGCTGGCTGTGGGCGTGCGGGCGCAGAAGCTGGCGGGAAAAGCGCCTCTCACGCTCGATGGCGATGATATTGATCCCGGCGCTGCCGCGCAGGTCGAGCGTGGCGAGCGGCCGTCCGATCAGGGAAGAATAGGGATCCACCGCAAAGCGGTATTCGCGGCCCTCCAGTCCGTATTTCTCTATGAAATCGCGAAGGGTGGGGCGTTCCGGCCCCTGCTCCGCTTCCGGCACGCCGGCGAGGAAACGGCGCGCGGCGAGCATATAGATGATGGCCAGGACAAGCAGCGGAAGGCCGAAAGGCGTGAAGGCGAAGAAGCTGAATCCCTCATAGCCATGCCGCTCGAGCTCGGCATGGACCACGAGATTGGGCGCCGTGGCGACCAGTGTCATCATGCCGCTGAGCAATGCCGCGACCGACAGCGGCATCATCAGCCGGCTGGCGGGAATGCGGGCGTTGCGCGCGATCCGCAGGACTATGGGGATGAAAATGGCGACCACGCCGGTCGAGCTCATGAACGAGCCGATGCCCGCCACGACGATCATCAGCAGCACGATCAGCCGGGCCTCGCTGCGGCCGGCCTTGCTGACAAGCCAGTCCCCCAGCATCTGCGCCACGCCCGTCCGGACCAGCGCCTCGCCCACAACGAAAAGCGCGGCGATGAGGATGATGTTGGGATCCGCGAAGCCGGCGAATGCCTGCTCGACGGTGATGACCCCGGAAAGCGGCAGCGCCACGATCATCATCAACGCAACGGCATCCATTCGCGGACGGCCGATCGCGAACATGACAATGGCGGAAATCAGCAGGGCGAGGACAAGGGCCAGGTCGGACATCGTCCCAGCCTAGTGCATTTTTTGCAGTCAGGGGAATCCGCGCGCCGCAAAGAGGTCCGGCGGCCGCCTGTTCGGGGGTGACTTGCCTACTCCGGTTTCCGGCTGGCGGGCTGCCGCAGGCGCAGGATATTATCCAATACGGAAGGATGCAGCGGCCGGGCGAACTGGCAGCCGACCACGAATTCATCCACCCACACGACCTTCGCCTGCTGGGGCTCCAGCTGCGGCAACCTTATCCAGCAGGTGTCCCCGATACGGAGCGCCTGGATCGCGGCAATACGCACGCCATGCGTGGAAATGTCGAGGATCTGGACATTGGTGCGGACGTTCCCCTTGCGGAACTGCACAGTCGCATTCAGCGGCCGCCGCTCGGCAAGGCGAGAAATCTTGCCCAACCTCCTGCTTCCAGACCTGCTGCAGGCGCATTGGCCGGACTTTCTCGCGCGCCGT
>JAIUOJ010000026.1 GCA_020161335.1 Pseudomonadota bacterium | reverse complement strand
GGCCGGGCCGGCGTCGCCTTCGTCGATCGCGCTCACCGCGGGCTGTGCATCGGGATTGGGCTGCGGGCGGAAGAAGCCGTCATTGCCGTCGGGCTTCAGGTACTTCGGCAGGAACACCACGGCCGCCAGGGCCAGCACGATGCCGAGGATCATCCACGCCCAGCCGGGAAGCCCGCTGCCGCCGTTGCGTCGTGCCTGGGATTTGCCGCGCCTTGCCGCCATCGTGTGTCTTCCCTACATCCGTTCGGGCGCATTCACGCCCAGCAATTGCAATCCGTTCGCCAGCACCTGGCGGACTGCCAGCGCCAGCGCCAGCCGCGCATCGCGCACGCCGGCGTCGTCGACCAGGAACTGGTGGTCGTTGTAATACGTCTGGAACCCCTGCGCCAGTTCGAGCAGGTAGGTGGCGATCAGGTGCGGTTCAAGCGACTCGCCGGCGGCGGCGACGATCTCGGGGTAGCGCGACAGGTCGATCAGCAGGTCGCGCAGCGAGGCATCGGCCAGGTCCAGCGGCTGCGCCAGTCCGTTGTCGAGGCTGAACGCCAGCCCGCGTTCGTCCAGCTGGCGCAGCAGGCCGCAGATGCGCGCGTGCGAGAGCTGCACGTAGTACACCGGGTTGTCGAGCGACTGGCTGCGCGCCAGGTCGATGTCGAACACCAGCTGCGAATCGGGCTTGCGCGCCACCAGGAACCAGCGCACGGCGTCGGCACCCGCTTCGTCGATCAGGTCGCGCAGCGTCAGGTAGCTGCCGGCGCGCTTGGACAGCTTCACTTCCTCGCCGCCGCGCATCACCGTGACCATCTGGTGCAGCACGTATTCGGGATAGTCCTTCGGGATGCCGGCTTCCAGCGCCTGCAGGCCGGCCTTCACGCGCGCGAGCGAGCCGTGGTGGTCGGCGCCCAGTTCGGTGATCGCGCGCTGGTAGCCGCGCTGCCACTTGGACAGGTGGTAGGCGACGTCCGGCACGAAGTACGTGTAGGTGCCGTCGGACTTGCGCATCACGCGGTCCTTGTCGTCGCCGAAGTCCGTGGTCTTGAGCCACAGCGCGCCGCCGTCCTCGTAGGTGTGGCCGTGCGCGGCGAGCTCGCGCACGGTGTGCTCCACCTGGCCGTCGCCGTACAGCGACGATTCGAGGAAGTACACGTCGAACGACACGCCGAAGGCGGCGAGGTCGGCGTTCTGCTCGCGACGCAGCCAGGCCACGGCGAACTGGCGGATGGCGTCGAGGTCGTCGGCGTCGTCCTTGCCGGTGACGACCTGGCCTTCGATCTCGACGCTGTCGCCGCGCAGGTAGGCGGCCGCGACATCGGCGATGTAGTCGCCGTTGTAGGCATCGGCCGGCCAGTCGGCGTCGCCCGGCTTGAGGCCTTTCGCGCGCGCCTGTGTGGAGCGGGCGAGGTTGTGGATCTGCACGCCGGCGTCGTTGTAGTAGAACTCGCGCTTCACGTTCCAGCCGTTGGCGGCGAGCACGCGCGCGATGCAGTCGCCGATCACGCCGGCGCGGCCGTGGCCGACATGCAGCGGGCCGGTCGGGTTGGCCGACACGTATTCCACGCCCGCGGTGCGGCCGCCGCCGCTGTCGTTGGCGCCATAGCAGTGGCCATGCGCGAACACGGTGGCGAGCTGGCGCTGCCAGGCTTGCGGCGTGAGCCGGAAGTTCAGGAAACCGGGGCCGGCGATCTCCACCGACGCGATGTCGTCATTCGCCGGCAGCGCATCCACCAGCGCCTGCGCCAAGGCGCGCGGGTTCGATTTCGCCCCGTCCTTGCCAGCATGTTTCGCCAGCAGCATCGCCGCGTTGGTGGAGAAGTCGCCGTGCGCGCGATCCTTCGGCCGCTCGACGACGAAGTCGGGCGTGGCGAGACCGGCGGGCAGGGTGCCTGCCTCGCGCAGGGCGGAGATGGCCTGTTCGACATGCTGTCGGATCCGGCCGCGGAGCTGTGCTTTCACGTGGCGTCTGTCAGTGCTTGCGAGGCGGCATTTTAGGCTATTGGCGCGCGGGGCTGAACGGACGCCAGCGGACGCCACGGTCATCCAGCACGAAGAAGCCGCCGTCGTCGGCATGACCGCCGGCGAGGGCGGCGACGATCAGCGCGGAGATATCCTCGCTCGCCCGGATCAGGACGATCGCCGGGGGCAAGGGGAGTTGCCGGTTGAACGCCAGTTCCCCGAAGTCGAGATCGAGGGTCAATAGCCAGCGCTGTTCGGAACAGGCCAGCTGCAGGACGTCCACATCGGTCATCCCGGGCTGGACCTCGGCGATGGCGAGCACGTCGAAGCCCTGGTCCCGAAGCATGCGGATCGACGGTGCGGGGCAATTCTCGTCCGCCAGCAGGCGCGGTGGCGTCACCTCAGGCCGCGACCTTGCGGGCAGCGAGGTACCGCGCTTCGCCCAACATGTCGGCTGCAAACGCCAGGGCGGCGCGGATGTCGTCTTCCGCGAGATGCGGATACGCCTCGATCAAGTCGGCGTGGCTCCATCCGGATGCCAGGTGGTCGAGGATCAGTTCGACCGACAGGCGAGTGCCCCGGATGACCGGTTTCCCGGCGAGGATCTCTGGATCGGCGATGATGCGGTCGCGCCAAGGCATGTCCGCGGTCCGGCTAGGCGACGGGGATGGCCAGTGTACGCCCATCTTCCTCACACCCAGCCGCGTGCCGCCAGCGAGACCGGCGCGCCGTCGCCGATCACGAAATGGTCGAGCAGGCGCACGTCCACCAGCGACAGCGACTGCTTCAGGCGCGCGGTGACGGCGCGGTCGGCGGCGCTGGGTTCGGGGTTGCCGCTGGGGTGGTTGTGGCCGACCATCACCGCCGCGGCGTTGTGCGCCAGCGCGCGGCGGACCACTTCGCGCGGATGCACCTCGGCCCCGTCGACGGTGCCGCGGAACAGCTCCTCGAAGGCGAGCGCACGGTGGCGCGTGTCCAGGAACAGGGCGGCGAAGACCTCGCGCGACTGGCCGCGCAGGCGCTGCGCGAAATAGCGCCCGGCCGAGGCGGGATCGGTCAGCGCCTCGCCGCGCTCCAGTCCCGCGGCGAGGTAGCGGCTGCACAGTTCCAGCGCGCCCGACAGCAGGCAGGCGCGCGCCGGGCCCAGCCCGGGTAGCCTGGCCAGCGCGGCGGCGGGCAGTTCCAGCAGGCGCCGCAGCGGGCCGTGTTCGCCCAGCAGCTGGCGCGCGGTCGCCACCGCGTCCTGGCCGCGCAGCCCGGACCCGAGGAACAGGGCCAGCAGCTCCGCATCCGACAGCGCCATCGCGCCGCGGGCGAGCAGCTTCTCGCGGGGACGCTCGGTGCTGGGCCAGTCGCGGATGTGCATGGTCGATCGATCACAGGGAGGTGGGCGCTGGCGGCCGGCGGGACGGCCCGGCGAAACAGGGGAATTGACGACGGGGCGCCTTCGGCCCGACCGCCAGCGTGGGGCCATTGCAGCGCGCGGACGGCATCGCGCGCAGCCGGGGCGCTTCCCGGCATCGGGTAAGCTGTCGACCGGTTCCGGCGTAGGAATTTCCCGACGATGGCGCTCGAGCGCGGCCTGCAAGGACAACGCCTGCTGCTGTGCGTCTGCGGCGGCATCGCTGCCTACAAGGCGGCCGACCTGGTCCGCCGCCTGCGCGAGGCTGGCGCCACGGTGCAGGTGGCGATGACCGAGCATGCGCAGCGTTTCGTCGGCGCGCAGACCTTCCAGGCGCTGTCCGGCCTGCCGGTGCGCACCTCGCTGTGGGACGCCGCCGCCGAGGCCGCGATGGGGCACCTTGAACTCGCGCGCTGGGCCGAGCGCGTGGTGGTGGCGCCGGCCACGGCCAACACGCTGGCGAAGCTGGCGCACGGCTTTGCCGATGACCTGGTCAGCACCCTGTGCCTGGCCACCACCGCGCCGCTCACCCTGTGCCCGGCTATGAACCACCGCATGTGGCTGCACCCGGCGACGCAGGCCAACATCGCACTGCTGCGCGCGCGTGGGGCGCAGGTGGTGGGGCCCGAGGACGGGCCGCTGGCGGAAGGCGAATCCGGCCCCGGCCGGCTGAGCGAGCCGGCGGCGATCGTGGCCGCGCTGGTGGCGGCATGAGTCTTCCGCTCGCCGGCAGGCGGGTGCTGGTCAGCGCCGGCCCGACCTTCGAAGACATCGACCCGGTGCGCTTCATCGGCAACCGCAGCAGCGGCAAGATGGGGATCGCGGTGGCGGCCGCGGCGCAGGCACTCGGCGCCGAGGTGGTGCTGGTGGCCGGCCCGGTGCACGTGGCCACGCCCGACGGCGTGCGCCGCATCGACGTGCGCTCGGCGGCGCAGATGCGCGAGGCGGTGCTGGGCGAATTGCCGGCCGATGTGTACATCGGCGCCGCCGCGGTGGCCGACTTCACCCCGCGCAGCGTGTCCGGGCACAAGCTCAAGAAGACCGCCGGCAGCGACACGCTGGTGCTCGAACTGGTGCGCACGCCGGACATCCTGGCCGAGGTGGCCACGCACCCCCGCCGCCCGTCGCTGGTGGTGGGCTTCGCCGCGGAAACCCACGACGTCGAGCATTACGCGCGCGGCAAGCTGGCCAACAAGAAGCTCGACCTGATCGCGGCCAACCTCGTCGGCGCCGCCGAAGGCGGCTTCGAGCGCGACGACAACGCGCTGACCGTGTACTGGGCCGGCGGCGAACGCACGCTCGGGCCGGCGGCGAAGACCCTGGTCGCGGCGCAGCTGGTGGCGCTGGTGGCGGAACGACTCGACGGATGAACGCGATGCACGACCTCGACCCGCCGGCCGCACGCACGCTGCAGGTGAAGGTGCTCGACCCGCGCTTCGGCGCCGACTGGCCGCTGCCGGCCTACGCCACCGAGGCCAGCGCCGGGATGGACCTGCGCGCCGCGCTCGACGCGCCCCTGGCGCTGGCGCCGGGCGACGCCGCCCTGGTGCCGTCGGGCCTGGCCCTCCACATTGGCGATCCGGCGCTGTGCGCGGTGATCCTGCCGCGCTCGGGGCTCGGCCACCGGCACGGCATCGTGCTCGGCAACGGCACCGGCCTGATCGACGCCGACTACCAGGGCCCGCTGCTGATCAGTGTCTGGAACCGCGGCCGGGATGCGTTTTCGATCGAACCGGGTGACCGGATTGCGCAACTGGTCATCCTTCCGGTCGTGCGCGCCACCCTGCAAGTCGTGGATACTTTCACCGACAGCGCCCGGGGGGCCGGCGGCTTCGGCCATACCGGCGTGCGCTGACAGGGGATGATCAGGCCATGAGCACCGAACCGACCAAGGCGCGCGTCTTCGCGCAGTTGCGACCTTTCCTGCCGTACCTGGCGGTGCTGCTGGCGCTGCTGGCCGTGTGGCTGGCGTGGAGCGGCTGGCGCCAGCTGCAGGACGGCACCCGCCGGACCAACGTGATGCTGGCCCGCGACACCGCCGCGAACGTGGCCTCGAGCCTGCTCGGCGGCGAGCGCAAGCGGCTGCAGGACCGCCTCGGCACGGCGCCGGTGCAGGCCGCGCTGCAGGCCGGCGACCTCGACGCCGCCGGCAAGGCGCTGGCCGCCGACTGGCCGAGCCTGGAGGCGGCGCGCGTGCTCCCGCCCGACCTCGGCACCGTCTATGCCGGCTTGCCCGCGGCCGGCTTCGGGCCGCTGGCGGCGATGGAAGCGGCGCTGGTGGAAGACGGTGCGGTGGCCTCGGTGGTCCGCGTCGACGGCACCCCGCGGGTGGCGCTGGCCGCGCCGGCCCGGGTCGGCGACGTGCTCGCCGGCGTTGCCTACGTGCAGCTGCCGCTGGCGCGCGCCACCCAGGGCCTGGAGTCGGCGGACGTCGATCCCAGCACCTACGTGGCGTTGCGCCAGGGCGGCTTCACCCTGCTCGAACGCGGCGACACGGCGCAGGCCGAGGCCGCCGAACGCATGGCCGTCCCGGTCACGGGCACGTCGCTGCGCGTGGCCGCGGCGGTCCCGCACGTCGGCCGCCCGCCGCTGGGCCTGAGCGGCCTGCCGCTGTTCGTGGTGGCGGTGGGCCTGCTGCTGCTGGCCTACCTGCTGTTCCGGCTGCCGGCGCGCGTCGAGCGCGTGTTCACCGCGACGCCGAAGGGCGACGACGGCCCCGCGCCGACCCTGGCCGAAGCGCTCACCCTGCCGCCTGCGGACGACGGCGATGCCGCGGCGACGCCCAGGGTGGTGGTGCAGGACGCGCCCAAGCCGGTGCCGGTGCAGATCGACCGCGGCATCTTCCGCGCCTACGACATCCGCGGCGTGGTCGGGCAGACGCTCGACGCCGGCGTCGCCGAGCTGATCGGGCATTCGGTTGGCTCGCTGATGCGCGAACAGGACCTGGCCGACATCGTGGTCGGCCGCGACGGCCGCCTGTCCGGCCCCGACCTCGTCGCCGGGCTGGTGCGCGGCCTGCGCAAGGCCGGTCGCAACGTCATCGACATCGGCATGGCGCCGACGCCGGTAACCTACTTCGGCGCCTACCACCTGCGCACCGGCTGCTGCATCTCGGTCACCGGCAGCCACAACCCGCCGGACTACAACGGCTTCAAGATCGTGGTCGGCGGGCACACCCTGTCCGGCGACGCCATCGCCGACCTGCACCGGCGCATCGCCGACGGCCGCCTGTACGACGCGCCCGTGCCGGGCAGCGCGGTCGAACGCGACATCTCCGATGCCTATGTCGAGCGCATCAGCCACGACATCCAGCTCGCGCGCCCGCTCAAGGTGGTGGTCGACGCCGGCAACGGCGTCGCCGGCGAGATCGGCCCGCGCGTGCTGGAGGCGATCGGCGCCGAGGTGATCCCGCTGTTCTGCGAGATCGACGGCACCTTCCCCAACCACCATCCCGACCCGAGCGAACCGCACAACCTCGAGGACCTGATCGGCACGGTGAAGCGCTTCGAGGCCGACCTCGGCATCGCCTTCGACGGTGATGGCGACCGCCTCGGCGTGGTCACCGCGGACGGCCAGAACATCTTCCCCGACCGCCTGCTGATGCTGTTCGCGGCCGACGTGCTCGACCGCAACCCGGGCGCGGTGATCGTGTACGACGTGAAGTGCACCGGGCGCCTGCCTGGCCACATCCTGCGCCATGGCGGCAGCCCGCTGATGTGGAAGACCGGGCATTCGCTGATCAAGGCCAAGATGCGCGAGACCGAAGCCGAACTGGCCGGCGAGATGAGTGGCCACTTCTTCTTCCAGGAGCGCTGGTACGGCTTCGACGACGGCATCTACGCCGCCGCGCGCCTGCTCGAGATCCTCGCGCTGGATCCGGATTCGCCCAGCGACACGCTCAACGCCCTGCCCGGCGGCGTCTCCACGCCGGAGATCAAGGTCGAGCTGGCCGACGGCAATCCACACGGTTTCGTCGAGCGCTTCCAGGAACGCGCGCGCTTCGAGGGTGCGCGTTCCTCGACCATCGACGGCCTGCGCGTGGACTGGAACGACGGCTGGGGCCTGGTGCGCGCGTCCAACACCACGCCGGTGCTGGTGCTGCGCTTCGACGCCGACAGCGAACAGGTGCTGGGCCGCATCCTGCGCGACTTCAGCGAGCAGCTGCTTGCGGTCGATCCGGAACTGAAGCTGCCGTTCTGAACAGGCAGCCGTCAACGGGACGGCGATGCGTTCAAGGCATGCGTGCGGCGTGGACCGCGCGAATGATGCGATAAAGGTTGCCTTCATCGAACGTGACCCCGTCGCGTTCGGTGTCGACCCGATGCACCAGCACCAGTCCGTGCTTCGGATACACGCCGAGCATGTGGACGCCCAGGCCGGTGTGGTAGAACGACGGCCGCGCGTCGCCGTCTTCCGGCACCAGCACGTCCCAGAGCTGGCCATAGGCCAGGCCGTAGCGCTCGTCCAGGATCGAAGCCGGCTGCGTGCTCTCGTCGATCCAGTCGGCCGGCACCAACTGCTCGCCGCGCCACTGGCCGTGGTCGAGGTAGAGCTGGCCGAACAGCGCGAGATCGTGGGCGCTGAGGCGGAAATGATAGGCACCGAAGCGCGAGCGTTCGGGTTCGCGCTTGCGGAAGCCGTCGGCATCGGTTGGGATCGGATCGCCGTCCTGCGGCCATGCCTCGACGCGGCCGGCATAGTCGAGCATGCCCAGCGGCCTGGCGATGTCTTCCAGGAACGCGGCGTGGATCATGCGTCCGGCGCATTGCTCGTAGAGCGCGCCGGCGACGTTGAAATCCCAGTTGTTGTAGTAGTAGTACGTGCCCGGCGCGTGGCTGCCGCGAGCCGGTCGCTGCGCCTGCATGCCCTCGGTCTCGGCGGCGGCAGGGTGGTACACGCCCGAGCGCGATTGCAGCAACTGGCGCAGTGTCGCCGACCGTTCCTGCGCCGTCAGCCCGGGCGGATCCTCGTCCACGCCGTAGTCCTGCAGCGTGCGATCCATCTGCAGGCAACCGCGCCCGAGCTCGCGGCCGATCAGCGCATGCAAGAGCGGTTTGCGGATCGAATGCACGAGCCGCTTGCGGCGGACGTCGCCCCATTCGTAGAACACCTTGCCGTCGTGCAACAGCAGCAGCGATTCCGAACCCGATCGTGCCAGCAGGTTGCGAAGCGCCTCGAGGCGTTCGGCGGAATAGCCGGCCTCGGCTGGCGAGACGCGTTCGAAGGCGTCGCCGCCGCGGGCCGGCGCGGCGACCACCGGCAGCAGCACGCACAGCAACGCGCAGAGGACACGCGACATGGCCAGGCCTCGGGTCGGATTGCCGCGATTGTAGGCGCGGCGATGCATGGGCGCGGGATCAGCCCTGCACGATCTCCACCCGCTTGCCGTTCTCGCGCGCCGAGGCGAACGCGGCGTCGACCACGCGCATGTCGGCCACGCCGACTTCGCCCGGCACGCGCGGCGCGGTGTTGCCGAGGATCGCCAGCGCGTCCTGGTCCATCTGCTCGGCCTGCATGCGCGGGGTCTTGCCCAGCTGCGGCGTGAACACGGTGCCGTCGCTGGCGCGTCCCGCATTGCCTTCGTAGCCCTGGAACGGCGTCATCGTGTACCAGCCGCGCTCGCAGTCGATCTGCAGCGTGTTGACGTTGCGGCCGAAGCTGGTGACGCATTCGGCGACGATGTCTTCGGGAAACTCCAGCCGGAAGCGCATCGTCTCGTCGACGGCCTTGAAGATGTCGCGGCGCACGGTCTCGTCGACCGCACTGATCGCCAGCGGCTCCATCCCGGTGGAGTAGCGCACCGCGTTCACGCAGTACACGCCCATGTCGTACATCGCGCCGCCGCCGCGCGCGGGATCGAGCCGCCAGGCGTCGTCGGCGCCGTTGCGCCAGCCGAACCAGCCGGCGTCGGCGCGCAGTTTGATGATCCGCCCGAACGGGCGCTCCTTCGCCATCGCCATGAAGCGCCGCGTGTTGGGCTCGTGCTGCATGCGGTAGCCGATGGTCAGCTGCACCTTGTGGTCGCGGCAGGCCTTGACCATCGCCTCGCCCTCGGCGGCATCCATCGCCATCGGCTTCTCGCACCACACGTGCTTGCCGGCGGCCGCGGCGGTGAGCGTCTGCGGCTTGTGCAGGTGGTTGGGGGTGACGATGTAGACCGCGTCGATGTCCGGGTTGTCGGCGATGCGATGGAAGTCGTCGTACGAATACACGTTGCGGTCTGGGATGGCGTACGTGCCCTGCCACTCGGGCAGCTTGTCCGGCGAGCCGGTGACCAGGCCGGCGAGCCGGCAGTGCCGGGTCAGCTGCAGCGCCGGGGCGAGCAGGTCGCGGCTGTAGTGGCCAAGGCCGACCAGGGCCACGCCGATCCTGCGTCCGCCGTCCTGCGCCAGGCTGCGGGGACTCCAGGCGGCGGCCGCGCCCGCCAGTGCCAGGGACTGCAGCGCCTCGCGCCGGGTCCAGCCGTGCCTCCGTCGATTCCCGCCCATCGCGCCCTCCGCGTGTCGAATGCCGAGGGTCGATGGTAGCGCTCCCATACGCGGTCCGGGCGTGACGGCGCGCGATCCGCCCCCGCCGCGGCCGTCGCGGCCACGAGGCGCCCGGGCTCGGCGCCCCGCGCGGCCACGTGGGTACGGGCCACCACGCCCGTCCGCCCGCCAAGCGACAATGCCGCCATGCCCGCCTCCGCCACGCCTCCTCGCATCGCCGTCATCGGCGGCGGTCCCGCCGGGCTGATCGCGGCCGAGCGCCTGCGTGCCGCCGGGGCCGCGGTGGACCTGTACGAGGCCAAGGGCTCGGTCGGGCGCAAGTTCCTGATCGCCGGCAAGGGCGGGCTCAACCTCACCCATTCCGAGCCGCGGCCGGCCTTCGATGCGCGCTACCGCGAACGCGCCGGCGAGGTCGGCCGCTGGCTCGACCGCTTCGATGCCGACGCGCTGCGTGCCTGGGCGGGCGGGTTCGGCATCGAGACCTACGTCGGCAGCTCCGGCCGCGTCTTCCCGCGCGACCGCAAGGCCGCGCCGCTGCTGCGCGGCTGGGTGCGGCGCCTGCGCGAACAGGGCGTCGCCTTCCACGTGCAGCACCGCTGGATGGGCTGGGACGCGGCCGGCGCGCTGCGCTTCGAGACGCCGCAGGGCCCGCGCGCCGTCCGCGCGGACGCGGTGCTGCTGGCGCTGGGCGGGGGCAGCTGGCCGGAACTGGGCAGTGATGGCGCGTGGGCACCGCTGCTGGCGGCGCGCGGCGCCGAGGTGGCGCCGCTGCGCCCGGCCAACTGCGGCTTCGACGTCGACTGGACGGCGCACTTCGCGCAGCGCCATGCCGGTGCGCCGCTCAAGCCGGTGGTCCTGCACGGGCGCGATGCCGACGGCCGCGAGCAGTCCCTGCAGGGCGAATGCGTGGTGACGCAGTACGGCATCGAAGGCAGCGCGATCTACGCCATTTCGGCGATCTTGCGAGAAGTTATCGACCGTAACGGCCATGCCGACCTGGCCCTCGACCTCACCCCCGGGCGCGGCGAAGCGCAGCTGCGCGAGGCGCTGGCGCGACCGCGCGGCGGGCGCAGCGGATCCGAACACCTGCGCCGGGCCACCGGCCTGCACGGGGCCAAGGCCGGCCTGCTGCGCGAAGTCCTGTCGCCCGAGGCGATGGCGGACCCCGCGCGGCTGGCGGCGGCGATCAAGCGCCTGCCGCTGCGCCTGCTGCGGCCGCGGCCGATCGCCGAGGCGATCAGCAGCGCGGGCGGGTTGCGGCTGGAGGCGCTGGACCAACGCGGCATGCTGCGCGCGCTGCCGGGCGTGTTCGCCGCCGGCGAGATGCTCGACTGGGAGGCGCCGACCGGCGGCTACCTGCTCACCGCCTGCTTCGCCAGCGGCCTGGTGGCCGCCGAGGGCGTACTCGGCTGGCTGGCGTCGCGGGCCGCGCCTGGCGACGCCTGATGCGTCACTTGATGGGTGTGGCGCATGGCTTGAGCGTGGACCGGCCCAGGCCTCAGCCGGACTTTGGCCGCTTCAGCGCGCGATAGCGCTCGACGGCGTGCTCGAGGTCGGCGCCGAGCGAGGCGCGCTCCTCCAGCTGGTCACGCATGATCGCCTGCTGGCGCAGCAGGTCGGCGTGCTGGGACTGGATGTTGCTCGCCAGCGGCCTGGCCACCGGCTGGCCCTGCAGCTCCAGGTCGTTGGCCTGGCGCAGCAGCGACAGCAGGCTCTGGCGCAGGTTGGCCACGCTCATGCGCGAGGTCTTGAGGCCTTCCTCGACCAGCACGATGCGTTCGTCGAAGGCGCGGCGCAGGTCGTCCTCGGTGCCGTAGGACTCGACCATCGCCAGTTCGCGACGCTTGCGCGCCACCTCGGCTTCGGCGGCCAGCTTCGCCTGGCGGTCGGCCTCGGCGGCGGCGGCGCGCTGTTCCGCGTTGAGCTTCTCGCCGACTTCGCCCACCGGGCGCCCGCTGCGCACGCTCAGCTCGGTGCGCGCGGCGTCCACCGCGTTGGCCGGCAGCGCGTCGCCGCAGACCTTGCGGCCGTTCTCGTTCCAGCAGTACAGCTTCTTCTCGGCCTGCTGCGCGCGCTGCTGGCCGTGGACGGGCAGGACCAGCGTGCAGAGCACGGCGCCGGCCAGCCAGATGGAAGTCTTCATCGCCAACCGCCCCCTGCGGCCCGAATCAGGAGTCATTCCCGGAGACGCCATATTGCCTGCGATACGCCTGCAGGCGCGCGCGTTCGTCCGCCAGGGCCGCGCTTCCGTCGGCAAATGCCAGCAGGTCGCCCAGGGTGGCGACCGCGACCACCGGGATCCCGGCCTCGGCCGCGACCGCCTGTGCCGCCGACCGCGACTGGCCCTCGCCGGCGATTTCCTGGCGATCGAGCGCGATCACGATGCCGGCCGGCGTGCCGCCGCCGCCGCGGATCGTCTCCAGCGCCTCGCGGATCGCGGTGCCGGCGGTGATCACGTCGTCGACCACCAGCACGCGCCTGCCGGCCAGCGCGGCGCCGATCAGCAGGCCACCCTCGCCGTGGGCCTTGGCTTCCTTGCGGTTGAACGCCAGCGGCAGGTCGCGGCCGCGGCGCGCGTACTCGCAGGCCAGCGCGGTCGCCAGCGGGATGCCCTTGTACGCCGGGCCGAACAGCAGGTCGAAGCCGAGGCCGGCGGCGTCCAGCGCGTCGGCGTAGCAGCCGGCCAGGGTGGCCAGCGACGTGCCCGAATCGAAGCGCCCGGCGTTGAAGAAATAAGGGCTCACGCGCCCCGACTTCAGCGTGAACGTGCCGAAGCGCAAGGCGTCGGCGTCCAGGGCCAGCTGCAGGAAACGGGTGCGGTGGTCGCTCATGCCGCGCATTGTCCCACGCCGCGCGCGGACCGCCGCAGGCGCGATGCGACAATACGCCGCGTTCCCCGAACCCTGCGAGTGTCGCCATGCCCGGTTTGCCCGCGTGCCCCCAGTGCGCTTCGACCTACACCTACGAGGACGGCGCGCTGCTGGTCTGCCCGGAATGCGCGCACGAATGGTCGCCGGCCGCCGCCGCCGCCGCGGAAGACGCGCCGCCGCAGGTGCGCGACGCCCACGGCACCCCGCTGGCCGACGGCGACAGCGTGGTCGTGGTCAAGGACCTCAAGGTCAAGGGCTCCTCGCTGGTGGTGAAGGTGGGCACCAAGGTGCGCAACATCCGCCTGGTCGACAGCGACCACGACATCGACTGCAGGATCGAAGGCATCGGCCAGATGGGCCTGAAATCCGGATTCGTGCGCAAGGCCTGAGCCGGCCGGCTGTCCCCGGCGCGCGCCGGCCTGCGTATCCGATGAACGACGCCGCGCGCCGTGGCCCGGCCCGGGGGCGGCCGCGTGCCGTTTCCGCTAGGCTTGCCCGAACCTCGCCGACCGCCTCCGCATGCGCATCATCAGCTTCAACGCCAACGGAATCCGCTCCGCCGCCAACAAGGGCTTCTTCCCGTGGCTGGAGGCGCAGGAGGCCGACATCGTCTGCCTGCAGGAAACCAAGGCGCAGGAAGACCAGCTCGGCGATGCCTGCTTCCGCCCCTACCGCCATTGCCACTACCGCGACGCCAGCACCAAGAAGGGCTACAGCGGCGTGGCGATCTACAGCAAGCGCGAGCCCGACGAAGTGCGCACGTCGCTGGGCTGGGCGCCGTTCGACGACGAGGGCCGCTACATCGAGGCGCGCTACGGCAAGCTCAGCGTGGTCTCGTTCTACATCCCGTCCGGCTCGTCGGGCGAGGAGCGTCAGGGCTTCAAGTTCGAGGTGATGGACTGGCTCAGGCCGATCCTGGACGAGTGGCTGGCCAGCGGCCGCGACTACGTGCTGTGCGGCGACTGGAACATCGTGCGTGCGAAGAACGACATCAGGAACTGGTCCAGCAACCAGAAGAACTCCGGCTGCCTGCCGCCCGAGCGCGCCTGGCTGAGCGGCATGATCGCCGACGCGCATGGCGACGGGCTGGTCACGCCGCCGAAGACCGGCTGGAAGGACAGCTTCCGCGTGCTGAAGCCGGACGCCGTCGAGTACACCTGGTGGAGCAACCGCGGCGCCGCGCGCGCCAACGACGTCGGCTGGCGCATCGACTACCAGCTGGTGACGCCGGCGCTGGCGAAGACACTGAAGGCCTGCGCCGTGCATCGCGAACCGCGCTTCTCCGACCATGCCCCCTACGTGGTGGACTACGCCGCATGAGCGACGCCGCCAAGCCGTCGATCTGGCGGGCCTTCACCCAGCCGGCGGCATGGACGATGTTCTTCTTCGGCTTCGCCTCGGGCATGCCGTTCCTGCTGGTCGCCGGCACCCTGGCCTACTGGCTCAAGGAAAACGGCATCGAGCTGAAGAACATCACGCTCATCGCCAGCGCCGGCATGACCTACACCCTCAAGTTCCTGTGGGCGCCCTTGGTCGACCGCTGGCGCCTGCCGCTGCTGGGCCGGCTCGGCCAGCGCCGCGGCTGGCTGCTGCTGGCGCTGCTGGTGGTGATCGCCGGCCTGCTGGCGATGGCGGAACTCACGCCCGACCGGCTCGCCGCGTTCGTGTGGATCACGCTGATGACCGCGTTCGCCGGCGCCACGCTCGACATCGCGGTCGACGCCTACCGCGTCGAGATCGCGCCGAAGGACGCGCAGGGCGCGCTGGTGGCCACCTATTCGCTGGGCTATCGCATCGCGCTGATCGTCACCGGCGCGCTGGCGCTGGTGCTGGCCGACCACGTCGCCTGGCCGGTGGTGTACCGGGTGATGGCGCTGGTGATGCTGGTGCCGGTGGTCGCGGTGCTGGTCGCGCGCGAACCGGACGTGCTGCGGGTGAAGACCGAGACCTGGGCCGAAGGCCTGCGCGAAGGCGTGGTCGAGCCGTTCGCGGATTTCTTCCGCCGCTTCGGCGGCGCGCTGGCGCTGGCGCTGCTCGCCTTCATCCTGCTGGCGAAGATTTCCGACCAGTCGCTCGGCGGCGGCATCATGGCGCCGTTCTACCTCGACCAGGGCTTCACCAAGACCGAGATCGCGGCGGTATCCAAGGTGTACGGCATCTGGGTCGGCATCGGCGGCGTGTTCCTCGGCGGCATCGCGGTCGCGCGCTGGGGCGTGAAGTGGCCGCTGCTGGCCGGCGTCATCCTCGGCGCGGCCAGCAACCTGCTGTACCTGTGGCTGATCGGCGCCGACGGCGACGTGTGGAAGCTGACCTTCGTGATCTCGGGCGAGAACCTCGCGCAGGGCTTCCAGGGCACCACGCTGGTCGCGTTCCTCTCGGCGCTGGTCAACCAGCGCTTCACAGCCACCCAGTACGCGCTGTTCTCGTCGCTGGTGATGCTGCCGGGCAAGCTGCTCAGCGCGGTGTCGGGCAGCATCGTCGAGCACACCGGCTATGGCGTGTACTTCGCCATCACCACGGCGGTGGCGATCCCCGCGGTGCTGCTGTTCTTCTGGCTGAAACCGAGGTTGCGGCTGTCCAACGACGGCATCGCGACCTCCGTAGAAGGGACCAACCCATGACCGACATCGTGCTCAAGGATGCCGACCCCGTGCTGGTGGACCGGATCAAGCGCGTCGCCGACGCGCGCGGCTGGACGATTCCCCGCGCGCTGCAGTACCTGCTCGAACAGGGCCTGCATGTGTACGAA
Organism: Pseudomonadota bacterium; assembly: GCA_020161335.1. Taxonomy (GTDB): domain Bacteria; phylum Pseudomonadota; class Gammaproteobacteria; order Xanthomonadales; family Xanthomonadaceae; genus Luteimonas. The sequence goes on along the minus strand of JAIUOJ010000026.1, from coordinate 13,396 downwards.
GGCGACGGTTCGGTGCGCTTCGAGAACACCGAGGTGGACGCTCTGCAGGCCGCGATCGCGGCGCTGGAGCAGGTGCCCGACGATCCGGGCTACGCCGCGATCGGCCGCGCGCATCCGTCCGACGCCGACTGAGCCACGCCGCGGCCTGCGGAGTATCCGCGGGCCATCACCGAATTCACGCAAGCTATTCCACCCGGGCGGTTACCCGCGCGGACGCATTGCACTATCTTCCCGGTTCGGGACCACGGGAGGAGACGGCGCCATGCGGAGCCGACGCGCGTTGTGCAACTGGGCGAGGGCCTTCGGGGGAACCGTGCTGGCGCTGCTGCTGGCTGCCTGCGCCGGCCCGCGGGACGAGGCCGCATCGGCGGCACCGGACACGGCGCCGGCCGGCGAGGCGGACGGCTTCGTGCGCGTGGAGGGCACGCATTTCGTGCTCGACGGCAAACCCTATCGCTTTGCCGGCGCCAACTTCTGGTACGGCGCCTATCTCGGCGCACCGGGCGAACGCGGTAATCGCGCGCGGCTCGTCGCCGAGCTCGACCAGCTCAAGGACGCCGGCATCGACAACCTGCGCGTGCTGGCGATGTCCGAAGCCAGCGGCTTCAAGCGCGGCGTGCGTCCGGCGGTCATGACCGCGCCGGGCCAGTACGACGAGACGCTGTTGCAGGGCATCGACTTCCTGCTCGACGAGATGGCCAGGCGCGACATGAAGGCCGTGCTGTACCTCAACAATTTCTGGCAATGGTCGGGCGGCATGTCGCAGTACGTGTCGTGGTTCACCGGCGAACCGGTGTCCGCGCATGATCCGGACGAAACCGGCGACTGGAACGGCTTCATGCAGAACTCGGCGCGGTTCTACGCGATTCCCGAGGCGCAGGCGCTGTACCGCGAGGCGATCCGCACCGTCATCACCCGCACCAACACGATCAACGGCAAGCGCTACATCGACGACCCGACGGTGATGTCCTGGCAGCTTGCCAACGAGCCGCGCCCCGGCAGCGATGCCGACGGGCACCCGAACTTCCCGGTGTTCAAGCAGTGGGTGCACGACACCGCCGGCTATATCCGCGGCCTCGCGCCGAAGCAGCTGGTCAGCACCGGCAGCGAGGGCGCCTGGGGCACGCTGCGCAGCGACGAGCTGTTCTACGCGGCGCACGACACGCCCAACGTGGACTACCTCACCTTCCACCTGTGGCCGTCGAACTGGAGCTGGATGGACCACCACGATCCCGCCGCGCGGCTCGAATCCGGCACCGTGCAGGCGATGGACTACATCGACCGCCACGTCGACCTGGCCAACCGCATGGGCAAGCCGATCGTGCTGTCGGAGTTCGGCCTCAACCGCGACAAGGGCGCGTACGACCCGGCCTCCGGCACCACCGCGCGCGATGCCTTCTACCAGGCGATCTACGACCGCGTGCTGGCACGTGCGAAGGCCGGCGACGCCATCGCCGGCTCCAACTTCTGGGCCTGGGGCGGGCGCGGCCGCACCGCCAACGCCGACTGGATGTGGACCGCGGGCGATCCGTTCACCGGCGACCCGCCGCAGGAAGCGCAGGGCCTGTTCTCGCTGTTCGACAGCGATGCCTCAACCCTCGCGATCGTTTCCGCGCATGCGAAGGCGATGAAGGCGCTGGACTGACCCTTGAGTGGGCCCCTCTCCCGCTTCGCGGGAGCGGGCTGGGGAGAGGACGCGCGCTTCAGCTTCCGTCGGATGACGACAGCAGCGATGCATGCCGCTGCGCCAGCGCCTGCCGCAGCTCGCGCCGCGTGCGTGCAGCGGCCTCGCGGCGAATCTCGTCCGCCGTCGTTGGCTGCAGCGGCGGCACGGGCGTCGGCTGGCCATCGTCGTCCAGCGCCACCATCGTGAAGAAGCAGCTGTTGGCGTGGCGCACCGACTGCTTGCGGATGTCCTCGGCCACCACCTTGATCCCGACTTCCATTGACGTGCGCCCGGTGGCGTTGACCGAGGCGAGGAAGGTCACCAGCTCGCCGACGTTGATCGGCTCGCGGAAGATCACCTGGTCCACCGACAGCGTCACCACATAGCGCCCGGCATAGCGGCTGGCGCAGGCGTAGGCCACCTGGTCGAGCAGCTTGAGGATGTCGCCGCCGTGCACCTTGCCGGTGAAGTTGGCCATGTCCGGGGTCATCAGCACGGTCATGGAGAGCTGGTGGTTGGGGCGGGTGTCCATGCGGGTGCTTCGCGGGAAGTGTGAGCGGGATGCTAGCGCGTTTGCGTACGTCTGCCTTTACCTCTTCTCCCGCGAAACGTCCGCCCCCTCTCCCGCTTTGCGGGAGAGGGTTGGGGTGAGGGCGCTCTTGGCTTTTCTCTTCTGGTTTGTGTTGGAGAAGCAACAGCTTCCGCCCGCCTGCGGCGCGCGGGTTCATTTCTTTTTCTGGCCAAAAAGAAACGAACCAAAGAAAAGGGCCTTCCCCGACACAGCTAACCGGTCAGCCGGGTATCAACGGGATTTTCCGACTCGCCCTCCATGGCTCGGTCGGAAAACGCCGCACCTCCTGTGCGGCGCCCTCCGGGTCTACGAAGTTCAAAGTTGCCAGTCACCAACAAGCTGGGGAAAGTGAACCTGGCCCCGTTCTAGAAGACGCGGTTGGAGACCCTGATAAGGTCTGCGAAGTTGATGCAAGAAACCGAAACCGACTGCAAGTTGCAAACTGCGGGAATCTTATATTTCTTCTTGTTGGCGGGAAGAGATGGCTGCCTTGACTCGTTGCTGATCAAGACAAAACCTTTTGCCTTGGTAGTGGCGATAATGATCACGTCGTTAACGTCAACGCCTGTTCCGTACTGATCGTTCTGTACGCCGAGTTCGCTGTTGATGAGCATGGCGTGCCCAGCAATGACGTTATCAACCTCCACAGGATTGAATCCGTCGACATCATGAAGCCATTGTCTACAGTCGGGGCTGATATGACCGATTTCATCCATTGCCACGCGCGGGATCACCATTCGCCCCGCCGACAATTCCGCTCTTAGCCACTCCCAAATCGTGGGCAAGTTTTCAACGGGATAGTTGTCCCATGCATGAAGTACTGACGATGCGTCAAGCACCCGCATAGTAGCGCTCCAACTGCCTTAAGTCGGTCAACTTAAGGTCGTCGAGATATTTCGATGCTTTAACGATACTCAGCTTGTTGGCATCGAGCGCTTGGAGGACAGCACGAACATACGTGTCACCAAGAATGTGTCTTGGCTCTCGATGTCGCCACTCACGGTTCCCGCCTTGGCTCTCCTCAGTGGGGCGGCTGTCTCTCCACACTTTGAACTCGTCGTATACGGCTTGTTCCAGGAGATTCGATGCGATAAGTCGAATCAGGATCGTATCTGTACTTACACCCCACAACCGCCTGAAATTCTGGAGTTGTGCTTCCAACGCTGCGGGGTCATCCGAAAGGCCTGATATGTCGATCTGGTTTAGGCTTGTTTGGGGGATGAGGAAATGCCCAGCAAATTCATTGGCCAAGCGTTCCTTTCGTGCATGTGAGTTCAGGCTATCAACGCTGTCGATAGTGCTTTCACGGAACAAAAGAAGATGCCCTAACTCATGAGCAAGAGTGAAGGTTTGGCGCGCCTCCACACTTTCCTTTCTCACCACGATGATTGGATACGATGAGTGGTAAAGGCTAAATCCAATTGTTGGATGAGCGCTTGGAATTTGCCATTTGCCAGCATATCCATTGGTACGGAATACAAGAATGCCGCGGCGTTCAATCGCAGTGCGGTATTGCTCGAACGAGCTTTCAGTCTGAATCCCAAGCCACTCTCTTGCTTGGCGTGCAGCCGAATTAGGGGCGACTCCGACTAGATCTGGTGGATCGAATTGGATTCTTTCCTCAGCGTCGATTTCGTCGAGAAGATCGATGAAGGCTTCTCGCTGCCACTCCGCGAGCTGAATAATGCGCTTGATCTTCTGGTCGAGATTGTGCTGCTGATTCAGGATGGTACGGAACTGCGGACTTCTGATTTGCTGTGGCTCAGGTACCCCTTGCTCCAAGAAGAACAGAGGCGTCCGTCCAAAGTACTTTCCTAGCTTCTGAAGTTGGATGAACGTCAGGCCCGTCTGACCTTCCATTGCTCGGGTCAGGGTTCGCTCTGAAATCCCCACGTCGTGGGCTAGATGGCCAGCGTCAATCTGCGCATCAGCCATGCACCATTGAAGGCGTTGCGGATTGAATGCTTCCAGCCGTTCCATCAAGTCAGTCTAGCACTGGCCACGCCGGTCTAACGCCTGTATTGAGCCGCGCCGCGAAGCGGCGGCGGCTTGAATGAATTGTTAGGTGGCAGATCAGTCGCCATAAACACCTTTGGTTGGATGATCGTTCCTTACCACGGTGGAATCTGCTGGTGTTCCAGAGTCGCGACGGTAGTCGGCTCTACGACTCTCTGCCTCGTCAAGGTCGGAGTAGTCATCCTCATCGGAACGATAGACAGAAACAATCCACTTTCCTTCAATCTCGTGGACAGAAGGAGACTCGCCTGTGAACTGGCGAATCTTCTCTGCCCTCGCGTCTGCATCTTTCTTGCTTGAAAATCGTTCGCGATTGAAAGGCAGATCGTCGTCTTTCTGCTTCTCGCTCATACGGCCTCCTGATGCAAGAACTGCCACTTAACGCTTGCCAGACCGCAATCATGCCGGATAAACCCCACCCAACACCCTGAAGCCATCCGCCCCGGTCACGCTCGGCACGTTGCCGGGCAGTCCCAGCAGCGTTTGTCGCGCGAGCCACGCGAAGCCCATGGCTTCGACAAAGTCGGGGTCGAGGCCGTGGGCGGCGGTGGATTCGACGATGCAGTCGGGCAATGCACCTGCAAGCGCCGACATCAGTGCCGCGTTGTGCACGCCGCCGCCGCAGGCGATGAGGCGTTGGGTGTCCGGTTGCGTGGCGCGCAGGGCGTCGACGATCGTGCGCACGCTCAGCGCGAGCAACGTGGCCTGGACGTCGGCGGGGGATTCGCGGCCGGTGAACTTCGAGGCGACCCACGGCAGGTGGAACTGGTCGCGGCCAGTGGATTTCGGTGGCGGCGCGGCGAACCACGGGTCGTCGAGCAGGCGCGACAACAACGCATCGTCGACCTTGCCCTCGCGCGCAAACGCGCCATCGCGATCGAAGGCTTCGCCGCGATGACGCAGGCACCAGGCGTCCATCAGGCCGTTCGCGGGGCCGGTGTCGAAGCCGCGCACTTCGCCGTGCGCGGGCAGCAGGGTGAGGTTGGCGATGCCGCCGAGGTTGAGCACGGCGCGGTCTTCGGCGTTGGAATGCAGCAGGGCGGCGTGCAGGCCGGGTAGCAGCGGTGCGCCATGGCCACCGGCGGCGACGTCGCGCTTGCGGAAGTCGGCGATCACGCGTACGCCGGTCTGTTCCGCAATCGTGCTGGGGTCGCCCAGCTGCAGGGTGAACGGATGGGTGCCGTGCGGGCGATGGCGCAGGGTCTGCCCGTGGGAGCCGATCGCGGCGACGTCGCGCGCGTCGGTGCCGCTGTCGGCCATCGCTTGCGAGGCGGCATCGGCGAAGGCGCGGGCGATGCGCACGTCGAGTTCGCCGATGTCGTCGAGCGTCAGCTTCGCGGTCTGCTGGCCCAGTTCGACCAGGCGCGCGCGCAGCGCAGGGTTCCAGGGATAGGTGCGGCCGAAGACGAGGTGCGCGTGGCCGTCGTCGAAGCGCACCAGGGCGGCGTCGATGCCGTCGGCGCTGGTGCCGGAGATCAAGCCGAGGAAGAGGTCGGACATGGCCGTGATTCTAGGTCACGGGCAGGTGTGCGGCGGTCGCTGCGTTGCGCGGTGTTGCCCCCATCCGCCTTCGGCACCTTCCCCCGCAAGCGGGGGAAGGGACAGCCAGACGAAGCCCTTCTCGCCGCTGCGTTGCGCGGTGTTGCCCCCATCCGCCTTCGGCACCTTCCCCCGCAAGCGGGGGAAGGGACAGCCAGACGAAGCCTTTCTCGCCGCTGCGCTGCGCGGTGTTGCCCCCATCCGCCTTTGGCACCTTCCCCCCCCAATCAGGGGAAGGGAAGGCAAGGGGATCAGCCGCGCTTGCCGCCGGTGGCGGGCTTGGCGGCGGCCACCTGGGTGTCGTCGGCGGAGGGGCGCGCCGGCACGGTGGCGTAGATGATGTCCTCGACTTCGCGGATGCGCTCCAGCGCCGGTGCGGTCTGGCGGCGGAACTGGGCGAGCATGGCGCCGCTCAGCGGCTCCGGCGGCGGCATCGTGTGCTGCAGCGGGTTGCGGTGCACGCCGTTGATGCGGAATTCGTAGTGCAGGTGGGGGCCGGTGGACATGCCGGTGGAGCCGACGTAGCCAATCACCTGGCCCTGCGCCACGCGCTGGCCGCGCTTGAGGCCGGCGGTGCGCGACATGTGCCCGTACAGCGTGGTGTAGCCGCGGCCGTGGTCGAGCACCACCGCGTTGCCGTAACCGCCCTGCCAGCCGGAGGAGACCACGCGCGCATCGCCCGCGGCCATGATCGGCGTGCCGGCGCGCGCGGCGTAGTCCACGCCCTTGTGCATGCGCGAGGTGCCCAGCACCGGGTGGCGGCGCGTGCCGAAGCGAGAACTCAGGCGCGCGTACTGGATCGGGCTGCGGATGAAGCTCTTCTTCAGCGGGCGGCCGTCGGCGGTGAAGTACTCGGCCTTGCCGTCGCGCTCGAAGCGCACCGCGGTGAACGGCTTGCCGCGGGCGGTGAACACGGCCGCGGTCACCGGGCCGGTGCGGATCAGTTCGCCTTCGCGCCAGTGCTGCTCGACGACCACGCTGAAGCGGTCGCCGGAGGTGACGTCGCGGTCGAAGTCGATGTCGTACTTGAACACATCGTCGGTGAGGACGTTGATCGTGCCGCCGCTGAGGCCGAGCTTGCGCGCGGAGTGGAACAGTGACTTGCCGACCTTGCCGCTGACCACCGCGGTGCGGATTTCGACCGGGCGTTCGATCACCTTCTCGCTGACCGCATCGCCGGCCAGCGACAGCACGATGCGCTGGGTGTCGCTGCGGTCGTAGCGGAAGGCCTGCAGCTTGCCGTCGGCGCCGATGTCGAAGCCGAGTTCGGCGCCGGGCTTGAGCCGGGTCAGCGCGGGCTTGTCCCTGGAGGCGTCGAGCAGGCGGTGCAGGGTGGCGGCGGGGATGCCCCGCGCTTCGAAGATCGAACCCAGCGTCTGGCCGCGTTCCACTTCCACCAGGTCCCAGTTGCGCTGCGCGGGTGCGCGCGCCTGCACCGCGGCCAGCGGCGGCAGCGGCAGCGAGAGGGTGGTGGAGGGGATGCGTTCGCTGCTGCGCATCGCGTTGGAGAAGCCCGGCACCAGCGCGATGACCAGCGCCGCGGCGGTGGCGAACAGGCTGGCCTGGGCCCAGTCGCGGCGCGTCCAGCGACCGTTGAAGGGAAAGCGCGCGCCGGCATCGCCGGGATGGGCGTAGCGCTGTTCGTTCGCGGTGTTCTCGGCAGCGGCCCGGAGGTTCTGCTCGCGGACGGCCTGGTGGGCCTCCGGCGACATCGAGGGCGGCTGCGTCATGGAAGGGGTCCGGATGGCGTGACGGGCGCGTCTGCGCGGTAACATAAGCACATGAAGTGGATGCGTCAAACCCTTGTTGGCCATAGGGTTTTTGAGCCCACTCGCGATTAACATATATTTAATCGTTTCTTTCGACCGGCATCACATTCGTGGGCCGACCTGCGTACCGAGTCCGCCGATGACCCCGCCCGTTCCCGACCCCGCCGCCCTGGACCTGCTCGCGCGCGGCGCCGACGAGATCCTCAAGCGCGAGGAGCTGGCCGCGCGCCTGGCGGCCTCGGCCCGTCCCGGCGGCCGCCCGCTGCGGGTCAAGGCCGGCTTCGACCCGACCGCGCCGGACCTGCACCTGGGCCACACGGTGCTGCTCAACAAGATGCGCCAGTTCCAGGACCTGGGGCACCAGGTGATCTTCCTGATCGGCGATTTCACCGGGATGATCGGCGACCCGACCGGCAAGAACGTCACCCGCAAGCCGCTCTCGCGCGAGGACGTGCTCGACAACGCCCGCACCTACGAGGCGCAGGTGTTCAAGGTGCTCGACCGCGAGAAGACCGAGGTGCGCTTCAACAGCGAATGGTTCGGCAGGATGTCGGCGGCCGACATGATCCGCCTCGCCGGCCAGCACACCGTGGCGCGCATGCTCGAGCGCGACGATTTCGCCAAGCGCCACGCCGCGCAGCAGTCGATCGCCATCCACGAGTTCCTCTACCCGCTGGTGCAGGGCTACGACTCGGTGGCGCTGCAGGCCGACGTCGAACTGGGCGGCACCGACCAGAAGTTCAACCTGCTGATGGGCCGCGGCCTGCAGGAACACCATGGCCAGGCGCCGCAGGTGGTGCTGACCATGCCGCTGCTGGTGGGGCTGGACGGCGTCAACAAGATGGGCAAGTCGCTGGGCAACTACATCGGCATCAACGAGCCGGCCATCGACATCGTCAACAAGACGATGAAGATCGGCGACGCGCTGATGTGGGACTGGATCGACCTGTTGAGCTTCGAGATCGGCATCGACGAGGCCAGGCGCCTGCGCGCCGACGTGGCGGCCGGCCTCAATCCGCGCGACGTCAAGCTGCGCCTCGCGCGCGAGCTGGCCGCGCGCTTCCACGATGCCGCCGCCGCCGAGACCGCGATCGCCGGCTGGCATGCCGCGGTCACCGGGCAGGGCGACACCTCGCTGCTCGAACGCAGGGATGTAGCGATTCCCGCGGACGGCATCCGCATCGGCGCGCTGCTCACCGCCGCCGGGATCACGCCGAGCAACTCCGAAGCCAGCCGCAAGCTCAAGGAGCGCGCGGTGAAAGTGGACGGCGCGGTGGTCGAGGATCCCGACACCCGCTTCGCGCCGGGCTTCGAGGGCGTGCTGCAGGTGGGCAAGCGCAACTTCGCGCGGGTGCGGCTGGTCTCGGGCTGACGCCCGGCCGGCACGCCGCTTGCGCATGGACGCGTCGCCGCCGCAGCCCGACGGACCCTCGCGCGGATCGCCCCGTGTGCCAGCGGCGCGCGTGGTCGGCGCGTTCGTGCTCGACCTGCTGCTGGCGCTGGTGGCGTTCGTCGCGGTGGCCGCGTGCGTGGGCCTGCTGGCGCTGGCGTTCGGGCACGCGCTCGACGATGGCGCGGAAGACCTGGCGTCGCTGCTGGGCCTGTCGCTGGCGATGATGGCCGCGGCGCTCGCGCCGTACCTCCTGCGGCGACGCGCCACGGCGGCCGAGGTGTCCGGCGCCCGCGCGGCGCTGGCGCGCGGGTCGACCTGGGGCTGGATGGTGGCGACGCTGGCAACCCTGCTGGCGCTGTCGCTCGGACTGGAATGGCTGGATGCGTGGCGCGGGCTGGGCCTGGAAGCCTCGAACGAACAGCCGATCGCCGCGCTGCTCGGGACGGCGCCGCTGGCCACCGTGGTCTACGTGGTGCTGCTGGCGCCGGTGTTCGAGGAGCTGCTGTTCCGGCGCGTGCTGTTCGGCCGCTTCCTCGCGGCTGGCAGGCCGGGGCTGGGCTACGTGCTCACCGGCGCGCTGTTCGCGTCGCTGCACGAGTTCGCCGGCCTGTCGACGGGCGACGCGCTGCAGACCGCGTTGCTGTGGATGCTGTACTTCGCGATGGCGGTGGGGCTGGCGTGGGTCTACCGCCGCACCGGCAGCCTGTGGGCGCCGGTGCTGGTGCACATGGCCAACAACGCGCTGGGGCTGTGGCTGATGCTGGGCGGTTGATGGCGCCGTGCGCCGCGCACGCCCGGCGCGCTACTCCTGCGGCGGCAGCACCGTCAGCACTTCCTCGACCGTGGTCAGGCCTTGCGCCACCTTCTCGGCGCCGGCCACGCGCAGGGTGCGCAGGCCGTCGCCGACGGCGGCGCGGGTGAACGCGGCCAGCTCCATGTCCGGCTTCACCAGCGCGCGCAGCGCCGGCGTGACCGGCATCAGTTCATAGATGCCGACGCGGCCGAGGTAGCCGGTGTTGCGGCATTCCAGGCAACCCACCGGCCGGCAGGCCGCGAGCGGCACCGGCGGCGCATGCGGTCCCGGCATCAGCGAATGCCAGGCTTCCGGCGTCGGCGAGCCGGGCTGCTTGCAGTGCGGGCACAGCGTGCGCACCAGGCGCTGGGCGAGGATCCCGTTGAGCGTGGACGCGATGAGGTAGTGCGGCAGGCCGAGGTCGAGCAGGCGCGTGATCGCCGAGGGCGCGTCATTGGTGTGCAGCGTCGACAGCACCAGGTGGCCGGTGAGCGAGGCCTGCACCGCCATCTGCGCGGTGTCGAGGTCGCGGATCTCGCCGATCATGATGATGTCCGGGTCCTGGCGCAGCAGGGTGCGCACGCCCTGCGCGAAGGTCAGGTCGATCTGGTGGTGCACCTGCATCTGGTTGAGCTCGGTCGCGATCATCTCGATCGGATCCTCGACCGTGCACACGTTGACATCCGCCGTCGCCAGCCGCTTGAGCGTGGAATACAGCGTCGTCGTCTTGCCCGAGCCGGTCGGGCCGGTGACCAGCACGATGCCATGCGGGCGCGAGGTCAGTTCGGTCCAGGTCGCGACTTCGTCGGCGTCGAAGCCCAGCTGCGCGATGTCCTTGAACGCAGTGTCGGGATCGAAGATGCGCATCACGCACTTCTCGCCGAACGCGGTGGGCATCGTCGACAGGCGCATCTCCACCTCGCGGCCGCCGGGCGAGCGCGTCTTGATGCGGCCGTCCTGCGGGCGCCGGCGTTCGGCCAGGTCCATGCGGCCCAGCACCTTGATCCGACTGACCGCGGCGGTCATCACCGGCGGCGGCATCTCGAACACCTTGTGCAGCACGCCATCGATGCGGAAGCGCACCCGGCCCACGTCCCGGCGCGGCTCAAGGTGGATGTCGGACGCGCGCTGCTCGTAGGCGTACTGCAGCAGCCAGTCGACGATGTTGACGATGTGGTGGTCGTCGGCGTTGACGTCGCCGGCCCGGCCCAGTTCGACCAGCTGCTCGAAGGTCGGCGCCTGGGTCGCCTTGTCGCCCTCGGACTGGGCGCCGCGCACCGAGCGCGTGACCCCGAAGAACTCCATCGTGTAGCGGTGCAGGTCGAGCGGGTTGGCCACCACCAGTTCGATCTCGCGGCGGAGCAGGCGCTGCACGTCGCCGATCCACTCGGTGGCCATCGGCTCGCTGGTGGCGATGCGCGCGCGGTCAGGCGTCACGTCCACCGGCAGGATGCGGTGGCGGCGCGCGTAGGCGTGCGAGACCAGGTCGGTGACCTCGGCCACCACGATCTTGGTCGGGTCGATGCGCAGGTAGGCATGGCCGCTGGCGCGCGCCAGCCATTCGGTCAGCGCTTCCAGCCCCAGCTCGCTGCCGGGCCGCGTGGCCGAGGGCAGCTTCAGGTTGGCCAGCAGCACCAGCGGATGCACGGCATCCAGCCCGCGCACGTGGCGGCTGCTGGCGCGCGCATGTTCGGCGTCCTTCGCCGCGAGCAGGCCGTCCTCGACCAGGGCCGCGAGCACGGGTTCGAGCGCCAGCCGACCGGCGGGCAGCGCAACGGCGTGGCGAAGGCGTGGCGAGGGCAGCGGTTCGTTCAAGGCGCGGGCCGGCGCAACCGGCCGAAGCAGGGTCGGCCGCTATACTAGCGCGCCCGCGAAACGCGCCCCGTGCCCGCCATCCCGATGACCGGACCGCAGCTCCCGAAGATCACGTTCCAGGAACTCATCACGCGCCTCAACGCCTATTGGGCGGCGCAGGGCTGCGTGCTGATCCAGCCGCTCGACCTCGAAGTCGGCGCCGGCACCTTCCACCCGGCCACCTTCCTGCGCGCGCTGGGTCCGGAGCCGTGGAACGCGGCCTACGTGCAGCCCTCGCGGCGGCCCACCGACGGCCGCTACGGCGAGAACCCGAACCGGCTGCAGCACTACTACCAGTACCAGGTGGCGATGAAGCCGAGCCCGGACAACATCGTCGAGCTGTACTTCGATTCGCTCAAGGCGCTGGGCATCGACCCGCAGGTGCACGACCTGCGCCTGGTCGAGGACAACTGGGAATCGCCGACGCTGGGCGCCTGGGGCCTGGGCTGGGAGGTGTGGCTCAACGGCATGGAAGTCACCCAGTTCACCTATTTCCAGCAGGCCGGAGGCCTGGAATGCAGGCCCGTGCTGGGCGAGATCACCTACGGCCTCGAGCGGTTGTGCATGTACCTGCAGAACTGCGACAACGTCTACGACCTGGTGTGGACGGAAGGCCCGCAGGGCGTGGTGACCTATGGCGACGTGTTCCTGCAGAACGAACGCGAGCAGAGTGCGTACAACTTCGAGCACGCGGATGTCGCCGAACTGTTCCACCGCTTCGATGCCTGCGAGGCCGAGGCGCTGAAACTGGTGGAGCTCGGCCTGCCGCTGCCGGCGTACGACCAGGTCGCCAAGGCCAGCCACAGCTTCAACCTGCTCGATGCGCGCCGCGCGATTTCCGTCACCGAGCGCCAGCGCTACATCCTGCGCGTGCGCAAGCTGGCGCAGGCGGTGGCGCAGGCGTACTACGAACAGCGCGAGAAGCTCGGTTTCCCGGGACTGAAGAAAGCAGCAGCTTGAGATTCCCTTCTCCCGCACGCGGGAGAAGGTGCCCGAAGGGCGGATGAGGGTGCTTGGCTCCCCCTGCCCTCACCCCAACCCTCTCCCGCAGGCGGGAGAGGGGGCAAGAGCAAAGGTTCCGGCAATGAGCGAACAACGTCCCCTCCTGATCGAACTGGGCACCGAAGAACTGCCGGTCAAGGCGCTGCCCGGCCTTGCGCAGGCGTTCTTTGATGGCGTGGTCGCGGCGCTTGAGAAGCGCGGCATCGCGGTCGAGCGCGGGGACGCCCATCCGCTGTACACGCCGCGCCGGCTCGCGGTGCTGCTGCCGGCGGTGGCCACCGAGCAGCCCGAGCAGGCCACGGAGGTGTTCGGCCCCTACCTCAACATCGCGCTCGATGCCGACGGCCAGCCGACCAAGGCCCTGCTCGGCTTCGCGGCAAAGGCCGGCGTCGCGTGGACGCAGCTCGAGAAGACGCACGACGCCAAGGGCGAGCGCTTCGTGCTGCGCACGCAGACGTCCGGCGCCAGGACCGCGCAGCTGCTGCCGCTGGTGCTGCAGGACGCGATCGCGGCGATGCCGATCCCCAAGCCGATGCGCTGGGGTGCCCACGAGCACGCGTTCGCGCGCCCGGTGCACTGGCTGGTGGTGCTGCTGGGCAAGGACGTGGTGGATGCCGAACTGTTCGGCGTGAAGGCCGACCGCTTCAGCCGCGGCCATCGCTTCCTGCACGACAAGCAGGTGTGGATCTCCTCGCCCGAGGACTACGTCGACGCGCTGCGCGGCGCGAAGGTGCTGGTCGACGCGCACGAGCGCCGCCGGCGCATCGTGCAGGAAGTGGAAACGGCGGCGAAG
>JAIUOJ010000025.1 GCA_020161335.1 Pseudomonadota bacterium | reverse complement strand
CAGGTTCTTCGCCAGCTGCTGGCTGATCGTGCTGCCGCCGCGCACGCGGCCGCCCCGCTCGTTGCGTGCGCGCGCGTGTTCGATCGCCTTGAGGTCGAACCCCTTGTGCTCGGCGAAGGACTGGTCCTCGGCCGCGATCAGCGCCACCGGCAGGCTCGGCGCGATGGCGTCCAGGTCGCGCCAGTCATGGGCGATGCGGAACGTCCAGTCGCCCTCCACCCAGGCGTCGACCTGGCGGATCGCCATGAACGACGAGAACGGCGGGTCGACGAAGCGCAGCACCAGCACCTGCAGCACCGAGAGCAGCAGCAGCCACACCGGCAGCCACAGCAGGCGCCTGCGCCAGCGGCGGCGCCTGTGCGGCGAGGCGGCCTGCGTCGCATCGTCGTTCGAGGCTTGCGCCTGCATCATCGGATCCCCATCTGGGCACGGGCGCGACGATCGCGCCTCGCCGGCGCATTATCGACCAGGCGCAGGCCCCTCCGACCAGGACCCCCGATGCCCGAGCCCCAGCAGCCCGCCGACAGCGACCGTCTCACCCGCTTCCTGCTGCCGCAGGCCGGGGTCCGCGGCGTGCGCGTGCACCTGCACGACGCCTGGGCCCAGGTCCGCGCGCGCGAGGCCTATCCCGCAGCCGTCGCCGAACTGCTCGGCGAGGCGCTGGCGGCGTCGGCGCTGTTCACCGGACACGCCAAGGTGGAGGGGCGGCTGTCGGTACAGCTGCGCGGCGAAGGCCACCTGCGCACCCTGTTCGCCGAATGCACCGCGGCCGGCACCCTGCGCGGGATCGCCCAGCTGGCCGAAGGCGACGCCCCGCCGCAATCGCGCGACCTGCGCGCCCTGGGCGCCGGCGCGATCCTGGCGATCACGATCGAGAACCCGGGCGCCGCCGGCCGCGAGCCGACCCGCTACCAGGGCCTGGTCCCGCTGGAGGCCGACCACCTGTCCGGCGCCTTCGAAGACTACTTCCGCCAGTCGGAGCAGCTGCCGACGCGCCTGCTGCTGGCCGCCGACGACCAGCGTGCCGCCGGCCTGATGCTGCAGAAGCTGCCCGGCGACGCCGGCGACGAGGACGGCTGGCGCCGCGCCAGCGCCCTGTTCGACACCCTGGCCCCGGCGGAGCTGCTCGACCTGCCGGCCGACACCCTGCTGACCCGCCTGTACCACGAGGACCGGCCGCAGCGCCTGGGCGACAAGCCGCTCCGGTTCGGCTGCTCCTGCTCGCGGGAGCGGGTCGCCGCCATGCTCCAGTCCCTCGGTCCGGCCGAGGCCCGGGCCGCGGTGATCGACGGCGCGGCCCGCATCCGCTGCGAGTTCTGCGGCCAGCGCTATGCATTTGCGCCGGCCGAGGTGGAGGCGCTGGTCGCCGGCCCCGGCGCCGACCTGCCCGCCCCCGACCGGGTGCAGTGAGGCCCCCGAACGCGCTGGCGGGGGATTGTTAAATAAACATAAATGATTTAGAGTCGGTTCACTGAAAAAAGGGGAACTCCCGCCGTACGAGGCGGTCGATTACCGACCATGGCACGCCCACTCGCCACCCTGCTGACTGCCCTGTTGCTCGCCGCCTCCGCGGCGGGCGGCGCGCACGCGCAGGCCAAGCGCAGCGGCGAGCAGGCCGTGCTCCCCATCGTCGACAACAGCAGCGGCAAGGTGCGCGCCTACCTCGTGCTCGAACCTGCGGTCGAAGGCACCACCGCCGGCGCCCGCTGGCGCTTCGGCAACAACAACTCGCTCGATGCCGCGTTCGGGCTGGAAGCGGGCAATTCGCTCGCACTGCTGTGCAACCAGCGCAACGGCGTCTTCAATGCCGTGAGCGGCCTGGCCAACAACTGCCAGCTCGCCTCCGTCGGTGACCGCGACGGCAGCCGCCGTGCCAGCGTCGGCGCCGCGTTCAACCGCCCCGGCGGCGGCTTCGGCGTCAACGTCGGCCAGGGCAAGGACACGCTGCCCGCCTGGCTGAGCCGCAACGATGGCCACCGCGGCAACAGCATCGATGTCAACGACCTCACCGTGTTCGCGCAGAAGAACATTGGCGACGCGGCCTACGTCACCATCGCCGGCACCCTGGCCAAGGCCACCCTGGTGCCCTATGCCGACGCCCCCACCCTGCTCGCCGACGAATGGCGCAGCAAGAGCCTGGCGGTCGGCGGCGGCTATGGCGCCTTCAGCGCCAACGTCATCGGCCGGGTGGTCGAAACCCCCGGCCAGCCCCGCTTCGAAGGCCTGGGCCTCGGCCTGACCTGGCGCACCCCGTGGAGCGGCCAGCTCACGGTCGGCGCCGAGAATGTCGTCACCCGCGGCAAGAACCCGTTCTCACCCAATAGTGAGAACAGCGACGAAGGCACCGTGCCCTACGTCCGCTACGAACAGGATCTCTGAGCCTCCCACGCGAGCCTCGATCCGGGCCTGGTTCCGCTGGCCCAGCCCCATCCAAACTCCTGGCGCTGCCCCCGCGCGTGTCATCCGCCGGGCATCCATCACGGAATTTCATTGAATTGTTAACAACACTTTAATTTCTCTCCCCCGAGGGGTAGTATCGGCCGCAACCTTGCCGGCCTTGGCGTCTGCCTTGACGTCACCGGCGGGTTCCCATGGGGATAAACCAAGACTCACTTGGAGAGAGAGATGACCTTGAAGACCACCAAGCTCCGCGACGCGATCACCTTCGTGCTCGCCGCGGGCACCACCGCCATCGCCGGCACCGGCGTCGCCTTCGCGCAGGAAGGGACCCAGGACGCGACGAACCTCGACCGCATCCAGGTCACCGGTTCGCGCATCCGTCAGGCGGACATCGAAACCGCCCAGCCGGTGACCTTCATCACCCGCCAGGACATCGAGCGCCAGGGCTTCCAGACCGTGGCCGACATCCTGCAGAACGTCACCGCGACGGGCACTCCGCCGATCAGCCGTGCCTCGCCCCTGAGCGCCGGCGAGAATGCCGGCGGCGTGTTCATCAGCCTGCGTAACCTCGGCGCCGCGCGCACCCTGGTGCTCGTGAACGGCAAGCGCCTCGGCATCTCGACCAGCGGCCTGGCCGACGTCTCGCAGATCCCTGCCGCCGCGGTCGAGCGCATCGAAATCCTGAAGGACGGCGCGTCGTCGATCTACGGCTCCGACGCGATCGCGGGCGTGATCAACGTCATCACCCGCACCAACTTCGAAGGCGCGCAAGCCAGCGCGTACTACGGCCAGTATTCCGAGGGCGACGGCGCCATCACCCGTGGCGACTTCGTCATTGGCTTCGGCGGCGACCGCGGCTCGGTGACCGTGGCCGGCGAATGGCGCAAGGAAGAGGTCGTGCATGCGACGGACCGCGAGTTCAGCGCCTACCCGCGCTCGCACCTGCACCCGACCGACAACTGGACCACGGGCGGCTACATCGGCGGCTTCGTGACGACGGCTGCGACGCCGGTCCCGGGCGTGCCGACCGGCACCCGCGTGGTCCTCCGCGACGGCGGTGATCCGCGCAACATCGCCGACTACATCCGCCAGAACACCAACATCGGCAGCTGTGCGGTCGCGGCCGGTGCCAGCGTCGCCAACGGCTGCGTGCCGGGCTCGACCCTGCACAAGACCAACACGCTGGAGCAGACCGACCTGCGTACCCCGCTGGAAGGCAAGTCGCTGTATGTCAACGCGGTCTACGACATCACCGACAACGTCCGCTTCCGCGGCGACGCGCTTTTCAACAACCGCCTGGCCAGCCGCACCGTGGCCGGCTATCCGCTGACCGCCACCAGCGCCGCGCCCCCCGCGCCGGCCATCACGATGGCGGCCAACAGCTACTTCAACCCGACCGGCGCGCCGATCAGCAACTGGTTCCGCCGGACGTGGGAAGTGCCGCGCGTGTCCGATTCGCAGCTCGACACCTACCGCGTGTCGGCCGCGTTCGAAGGCAGCTTCGATGTCGGCGACCGCATCTTCGACTGGGACCTGGCCTACCTGCACAACGAGAATCGCTCGCTGCAGATGTCCTACGGCAACAGCAACATCCCGCGCCTGCGCGCGGCGGTGGGTCCGTCGTTCCTGAACTCGCAGGGCATCGTGCAGTGCGGTACCGCCGCCGCGCCGATCGACTTCACCCAGTGCGTACCGTTCAACCCGTTCCTGCACTTCGGCGTCGAGGGCCCGGGTGGCCTGACCAACAACGAGCAGCTGCAGAACTTCCTGTTCCAGGAAGAGAAGTCGCGCGGCAAGACCACCACCCAGGTGATCACGGCCAACCTGGCGGGCACGATCTTCGCGCTGCCGGCTGGTGACGTCGGCTTCGCCGTTGGTCTCGAGAACCGCAAGGAAAAGGGCGAGTTCGTGCCGGACGCGCTTGCCGTCGCCGGCCAGTCGACCAACCTGGCCGCCGGACCGACCAAGGGCGGCTACAGCGTCGACGAGGCTTACGTCGAAATCCAGGTGCCGGTGCTGGCCGACCTGCCGTTCGCGAAGGAACTGACCGTGACGGCGGCCACCCGCTATTCGGATTACGACACCTTCGGTGACACCGTCAACAGCAAGTTCGGCCTGAAGTGGAAGCCGTTTGACCAGCTGCTGATCCGTGCCAACTACGCCGATGGCTTCCGCGCGCCGACGATCGCCGACCTGTACGGCGGTGGCTCGCAGACGTTCAGCTTCTTCACCGATCCTTGCGACACGCAGTTCGGCAGCTCGGCCACCAACGCCACCACCCGTGCGAACTGCCGTCGTGACCTCGGCGCGCTGGCGGACACGTATCGCCAGCTCGTGCAGGGCAACCAGCCGGCGGGCTCGCTGCCGGCGCAGACGCCGGTGCCGTTCACCTCGGGCTCCAACCCGCTGCTGACGCCGGAACAGTCGACGTCGAAGAGCCTGGGCTTCGTGTGGAGCCCGACCTTTTCGCAGGGCCTGAACATCGCCGCCGACTGGTGGAACGTCCGCATCGAGAACACGATCGTCGGCGACGCCCCCTCCACCATCCTCAACGACTGCTACGTGCAGGGCATCACGTCGCGTTGCTCGGCGGCGCTGTTCACGCGTGACCCGGTCCTGGGCATCCCGGTGGTGACCTTCGGCAGCACGAACGCGGGCTTCCGCGAAGTGGAAGGCTACGACTTCGACGTTGCCTACCGCTTCTCGACGGATAACCTCGGCGACTTCAGCGTGACCTCGAACACCACCTACGTCACGAAGGATGTGTCGGTCAGCACCAACGACCCGCGCTACCCGCTGTCGGCGGTGAGCTTCGGTAGCACGTTCCGCGTCCGTTCCAACCTGAACCTGGGTTGGCAGTACGGTGACTTCGGCATCAGCTGGATGATGCGCTACTACTCGGCGATGAAGGAAGGCTGCACGTACCGCATCCCGGGCGTGAACGAGCCGAACCTGGAGTGCAACGAGGTCACCTATGCGCCGACCGGCCAGTACCTGGCCAACGGCGATCCGGCGAGCGCACTCGAGTTCCGCCGCAGGACGGGTTCGAACACGTTCAACGATGTGCAGGTCCGCTACCAGACGCCGTGGAACGCCACGGTCGCGCTGGGCGCGAACAACGTGTTCAATCACTACGGCCCGGTGATGTACAGCCAGCCCAGTGCGAACGTCTCGTACTACGGTGGTTTTGACATCGGTCGCTTCATCTACATGAAGTACACCCAGCGCTTCTGATCCAGGCTGCAAGCGTGCCCACTACGGCCCCGAAAGGGGCCGTAGTTTTTTTTTGCCGAACGCTGCCAGACCCACGACCATTTGCCTCTTCGCGCGCCTGTCTCTCAAGCAGGCTTCCGGACGCTCCTCCGTCCATGCGTTTGCCGGCTCCGCCTCGTGGCGATCCGGGCGTCCGGATAGAGGTGACGATGCCGCTCGCCGCATGTAGCCTTCGACACCGGGCGCCGGCTCGCGGGTAGCCGCACCATCATCCCGCCGCGGTCCGCCCACATCGAGGCGACAACAGGAAACAAGCCATCCGTGGACAGCGAAGCAGACATCGACCGGGTCCTGGCGGACAACCCACAGGATGTCCGGGCACTCGTGGGCAAGGCCGATCTCCGGTCGCTGGCCGGCGACGACCGGATCGCCGTCCGCTTCTACAAGGCCGCGTTGCGCGCAGCCGCCGCGTCGATGCCCCTCTCCCGCTCGCTTAGACCGGCCATCGAGCGCGCTCAAGCGCAGCTTGCGCAGGCCTCGGCCGCATTCGAGCGGCAACTGGAGAACACCCTCGCCCATGCCGGCTTTCCTGCGGAGGCCAGGCCCGCCCGGTTCCAGCATTCCATCGACATCCTGACCGGGCGCAGGCAAGCCAGGATCGAACTGCAACGACCCGGCGGCTACTTCTATCCCGACCTGCCGCAGCGACGGTACTACGAGCGTTCGGAGCTCCCCTGGACCCGGACGGTGGAGGCTGCCACCGACGTCATCCGCGACGAAATCCTCGGCTGGCTGCACAGCGGGGAAGACCACTTCAGCCCGTACATGGCCAGCGACCCGATGCGGCCACGGCAGGACGCCCATGGCCTGACCGACAATCCGGAATGGAGCACGCTGTACTTGTGGCAGAACGGCAAGCCGGTAGGGGAACACATCTGCCATTGCCCCAGGACCTTCGAGATCATCTCGCGCCTTGATGTCCCGCACATCACCACGCGCGCTCCGGCGATCCTGTTCTCACGCCTCAGCCCCGGCGCCCGCATTCCGCCCCATACCGGCTTCCTCAACACGCGCCTGATCTGCCATCTCCCGCTGGTCGTTCCGCCGGATTGCGGCTTTCGCGTCGGTGGCGAGACACGACGGTGGGTGGAAGGGGAACTGCTGGTCTTCGACGACACAGTCGAGCATGAAGCCTGGAACGACAGCGACCAGGACCGGATCCTGCTGATCTTCGACGTCTGGCGCCCGGAGCTGGATGAAACCGAGCGCAAGGCCATCGTTGCTCTGTTTGAAGCAGTCGACGACTACGTGGCCTGACGCTAAACGCCCACTGCATGGACAGCGATATCGGTCGTGGCGCCGGAGTCAGGGGCCGTGATCTACCCCCCGCAGCCCAGTTGGCTGGAGATCCCTCATCCCTTGGCCATCACGGGCCTCGCGCCCGGCTCCTTGGGCCTCGATCCCACCCCACTGAAACACCGGGCAAGCGTCCAAGGTTTTTTCCATCACCCTCACGTAGTTTTAACAAATTGTGCTTTTAACAACTCTTTAATTTGCGCGGG
Source organism: Pseudomonadota bacterium (assembly GCA_020161335.1). Taxonomy (GTDB): domain Bacteria; phylum Pseudomonadota; class Gammaproteobacteria; order Xanthomonadales; family Xanthomonadaceae; genus Luteimonas. Next base: position 22,639 of record JAIUOJ010000025.1, on the reverse strand, counting down.
TATGCCGCTAGTATCGGCCGCAACCTTGCCGGCTTTGGCGCCCTGTTTGGCGCTCTCGGCGGGTTGACCCCGGGATCACAGATAGACCCACTTGGAGAGAGACATGAGACTGAAGCGAAACAAGCTGCGCGACGCGATTGCGTTCTCGCTCGCGGCAGGCACCCTCGCGCTGGCCGGCACTGGAAGCGTGATGGCGCAGGAGGCAACGCAGACCGAAAGCAGCAGCCAGACGCAGGCCACCAGCCTCGACACCATCACCGTCACCGGCAGCCGCATCAAGAGCCAGACGATGACGGCCACCAGCCCGGTCGTCGAGATCAATGCCGAAGAGTTCCGGTTCGCCGGTGCGACCACGGTCGAGGACCTGGTCAACCAGTATCCGCAGCTTGACCTGAGCTTCGACAACTTCATCAACAACGGCGCCGGCACCTATGCCACCGTCGACCTGCGTGGCCTCGGCGTGCAACGCACGTTGACCCTGGTGAACGGTCGCCGCATTCCCAAGGGCGCCAACGAGACCCCCGACATCAGCATCGTGCCGGCCGCGCTGATCAAGCGCGTCGACGTGCTCACGGGCGGTGCTTCGGCGGTGTACGGTTCGGACGCGATCGCGGGCGTGGTCAACTTCATCCTCGACGACCAGTTTGAAGGCGTCAGCCTCAACGCCGGCTACTCGGCCTACCAGCACAACAACGACAACAAGTACATCCAGGAGCTGATGGATCGTCGCAACTTCGACTATCCCACCGGCGACTCGGGCTTCGGTGGAATCTCGCGCAACATTGACCTGGCGATCGGCAGCAGCTTCGGCGAAGGCGGCCATGCCATGGGTTGGGTCACCTGGCGCGAGAACAAAGCGCTGCTGCAGGGCGAGCGCGATTACTCCTCCTGCGCCCTGAACGCAGCAGGCACCGCCTGCGGCGGCTCCGGCACCGCGGATCCGGCCAACTTCTACGTCGTGGCGCCAGGTTCCGGCTTCTACGGCTACGTTGCCCCGATCGGAGGCGGCGCCTGGGAGGAGCCCGACGCGATCAACATCTACAACTACGCGCCGATCAACTACTACCAGCGCCCAGATACCCGCATCACCGCGGGCTTCAACGTCAAGTACGAGATCAACGAACACTTCCAGCCGTACATCGAGGGCATGTTCGTCAACCGCAAGACGCGCACGCAGATCGCGCCGTCGGGCGCGTTCTTCACCGACGTCACGGTGAACTGCGCCACGCCGCAGATCGGCTCGATGTGCGCCGACATCGGTATCACCGATGACGAATTCACGGTGTACGTGGCCAAGCGCAACGTCGAGGGTGGCCCCCGCATCTCGGCCTATGACGCGACCAACTTCAGCTTCACCACCGGCATCGGCGGCCTGATCAATGACGCGTGGTCCTATGACGCCGCGTTCACCTACGGCCGCTCGACCTCTCGCAGCGAGAACATCAACGACTTCGTCACCACGCGTGTGCGCGATGCGTTGCTGGGCTGCCCCGCGGGTTCGTTCAGCGGCTGCATCCCGTACGAAGTGTGGACCGACACGATCACGCCGGAGCAGGCACAGGCCCTGCAGGGCGTCGGCATTGTCAACTACGGCACGCGGATGATGGACTTCACCGCCTTCGTCAGCGGCGACCTGGGCTTCGGCCTGCCGTGGGCCAACGGTGAGAACGTCGGCCTCGTCGCCGGTTACGAGTGGCGCAAGGAAGACTTCGAGCGCGTCGCCGACGAGAACATGGCGACCGGTAACTTCACCGGCCTCGGTGGACCGACCACCAACCTGCGCGGCGGCCTGCGCGTGGAGGAAGTGTTCTTCGAAACCAAGATCCCGCTGATCGTCGATGCCGGTGCGTTGAGCCGCCTCGACCTGGAAGCCGCGTACCGCTTCTCCGACTACAGCACCTCTGGTGCCGTGGACACCTTCAAGGTGGCACTGGGCGCAGGCTTCCTGAACGACCGCTACCGCTTCCGCGCCGGCTACAACAAGGCGATCCGCGCGCCGAACATTGGTGAGCTGTACTCGGACAACCAGATCGCCCTGTGGGCCGGTGAAGACCCCTGCGCGGGTCCGACGCCGGAATACACGGCGGCCCAGTGCGCCCGCACCGGCGTGCCGGCGGATCGCTACGGAACCATCGCCGCCAACGCCGCCAGCCAGTACAACCAGTTCATCGGCGGCAACGCCGACCTGGAGCCGGAAGAAGCGGAGACTTGGACCGTGGGCTTCACCGGTTCACCGATCGACAACCTCGACCTGGCCGTCGACTACTACGACATCAAGCTCGAGAATGCGATCAGCACCATCGGCGCGCGCACGATCATCGACCTGTGCGTCAATGGCCAGGACGCCATGTGCTCGCTGATCCGCCGCAACGCCACGACGCTTGACCTTTTCCGCGGCAGCGACCCGGATGTCTCGGGCCTGGTGTACAACACCAACGGCAACTTTGGCGCGCGTCGCTTCCGCGGCATCGACTTGACCGCAGCCTACTCTTTCGCACTCGGTGCAGGCCGCCTGTCGACCTCGTTCTCCGGCAACTACATCCTCGAGAAGGAGTACGCGCCAGTTCCGGGCGATGATTCGGCCACGTACAGCTGCGAAGGCCTGATCAACGCCAGCTGTGCCACGCCTGACTGGCGCCATATTGCCACCGCCCGCTATTCGATCGACCGTTACACGATCGGCCTGCGTTGGCGTTACATCGGCGAGATGGACTATAAGGATGTCGATGGCACACCGCTGACCTCCGACTTCTTCCTGCGTGGTCCGGGCAAGGTAAAGGCGTACAACTACCTCGACCTGTCCGGCTCGATGGAGTTCGGCGACTACGCCACCTGGACCGTTGGCGTGAACAACATCGCCGACAAGGAACCGCCGATGGTGGGTGGTGGCCTGGGTCCGCTGAACGGCAACGCGCTCGGCGGTTACGACCAGGCCGGCCGCTTCATCTTCACCAGCCTCACTTTCAAGTTCTAAGCAATCCCGGGACTTCGTCCCTCGGTGCATGGCGGCGGGCTTCGGCCCGCCGCTTTTTTTTCGGTATGTTTCCCGATCGACACGGGGCCATCCACCGGCCTGCCGCACGCGCGACAACCTGCGGGCTTGTCGCTACGATGGCAACCCGTCAAGCGCCGGCCCCACGGAACACCCCACACGATGAGCATGCCCCCGAGTCAGCCGACGCCCACTTTCGAAGGACAGCCGCTGTCCGCCAAGCTGCAGGAGGGCTACGCGCTCGTCTCCGCAGGCCGCGCCAGCGACGCGATGGAACTCGGGAGGCGGCTGGCGGAAGCCTTTCCTGCGAATGCGCACGTGCTGGTGTTCGCCAGCGAAGGCTTCCTCGCCTCCGGCGATCCACAATCCGCACTGAGCCTGCTCGATCGAGCGCTCGAGGCCAGCGGCGGCGACATTGCGCTGAAGCTGAAGAAGGCGAGCCTGTTGCAGCAGATGCGTCGACGGCGCGAGGCCGTCGCGCTGGCGAACGAGGTGGCGTCGCAAGCCACCGGCAACGGGCGCGCGTCATGGCAAGTCGGCCATGTCATCAACAACTGCAACCGGCCGGCCCAGGCCGTCCCGCATTACGAGCGGGCCAGGGAGTCGCTGGGCGAGCAGTTGCCGCTGCTCTACGAACTTGCGGTGGCGCAGTTTTTCTCTGGTGCCTTCGAGGACGCCGAGCGCAACCTGGACCGGCTCCTTGAGATCGATCCGACGGCCGGACATGCGCTGTACCTGCGCTCCACGCTGCGTCGCCAGACGGAAGCACGCAACCACGTCGACAAGCTGGAACAACGGATCGCCTTGGGGTTCCCCGCACCGGCGCTCGAAGCCTCCGCCCGCTATGCGTTGTCCAAGGAACTGGAAGATCTCGGTCACCATGCACCCGCTTTCGAGGCGCTGCTGGCCGCGGCCGCCAAGAAGCGCAGTACGCTCCGGCCGGATGTCGCCGGGGAGATCGCGTCGCTCGAGGCCGTGTGTGATGCCTACTCGCGCGAGGTGCTGTCCGCCCCCGCCGAAGGCGGTGAAGGCGAAGGCGGTGAAGGCGAAGGCGCGCTCTTCATCCTGGGCATGCCGCGCACCGGCACCACGCTGGTTGAGCGCCTGCTGGTGCGGTCCGGCCAGGTGGACTCGGCAGGAGAACTGCTCGACTTCGGCAACCTGCTGGGGCTGGAGACTCAGCGGCTCCTCGCCCGCGACCCGGCGCAGGCACCCGCGCTGGCGTCGCTAGGCATCGATTTCGCAGCCCTTGGACGCGAATACATGCGCGGCGCACGCGACGGCGCCGGGGACAAACCCATGTTCATCGACAAGATGCCGGTGAACTTCATGTACTGCGGCGCGATCCACAAGGCCTTGCCCCGTGCGCGCATCATCCACCTTGTCCGTGATCCGCTGGACAGCTGTTATGCCGTATTCAAGACGCTGTTCTTCAGCGCCTACCACTTCTCGTACGACCAGCGCGAACTGGGCGACTACTACGTCGCCTACCATCGCATGATGCGCCACTGGCATGACGCCATGCCTGGTGCGATCCTGGATGTGCGCTACGAGTCGCTGGTGACTGATCCGGTCGGCGAGTCCAAGCGAATCCTGGCGTGGTGCGGTCTGGAGTGGAGCGAGGCCGTGCTCGACACGGCTTCGCTCGACGCTTCGTTCTCCACGGCCAGCGCGGCTCAGGTGCGTGAACCTGTGCACAGCCGATCAATCAACAGTTCAAGGCGCCACCTCGCGGGACTGGCTCCGCTGGCCGAGCGCCTCGCGGCTGCCGGACTATACTCCGCGACCTGATCACGATGGCTCCGCGGCTCACTGTCCGGCATCGCACTTCGCCCGGTCGCAATCGAGGCGAAGGAGACGAAGATCCTCGAGATCAGTTGGACTTCTGCTGGATCGCCTGACTGTCGATCTCGCGCATCTTGCTCTTCGCGGCGAGCTCCATCTCGTCCCAGTAGGCCTGGGTATGGCAGACCTTGCGGCCCATGCGGCTACCGGTCTGGACCACGTACTTGCAGACCTTGCGGTTGGGATCGCCAGCACTGTCGGCAGCCGCTGCCGGCGGTGCGACCGCGGTCTGTTGGGGCGACGTGTTCTCGCCCGCGCCGCCAGCGCGCGCAACACACGCAAGCGTCAGGCCGAGGGCAAGCGAGGCGAGGGGCATCATTTTCATGGGTGGTTCCAGGCAGGTGGGAAGGGGCCTCGAAGCCGGCAGGCAGCCTTGGCCTCGACGCACCCGGCGCGGCCATTCGCCGCGTCATCGGCAAGGTGGATCGCGGCCGTTCTATCACACCGCGTGATGCATTTCCAATGCAAGGCCGTTCAGGTCGGCTGCACATCGAACGCGATCGTCAGCCGCGGCTCGACGTCGCTGAACGGCAGCGTCCCGTGCCACATGTAGGACGGAAACAGCGCGACATGGCCTACCCGAGGACGAAGCAGCCGGCGTGGGGCGAGCGCCAGCCCCAGGTCCTCGAGCGGCTGGCCGAATTGGATCCAGCCCGGATGGCCAACTGCGGACGGATCGCCCACGGACGCCGGCAGGCTGACGTAGAACGCCGAGCTCATCCAGCCTTCGTTGTGGATATGGTTGGAGTGGCGCCCCGAGGATCGCAGGCGTACTGACCAGGAACCGACGAATCTCGACTGGGGTCGCTTGCGTGACAGGAACGGATGCCCGGGATCGTCGGGCAGTGTCGCGGCCCATCGCTCCACCGCCCGCTTCAGGGACAACTCTGCGGCACGGATCAGCGCGTCATCCCGACCAAACAGCCGGCCCGACGTCTGCGAGCCGGCCTGAACGCTCTGGTTCACCGGAGCTTGCCCCGCGAGGTGCAAGCTGGCGAGCCGCGCATCGAGCCGGCCCAGGAATTGGCCAAGGTCTGCGAAGCCAGTGGGGACGTCCACCTCCACGTCGCCGATCAACCGGTCGTAGCCGAACAGCCACTCTTCCCGCGGATCATCGGCCAGGCGCCAGCAGGTCCCCAGGTGGCTCCATGCCTCCTGGTTGTCGGGGTCCAGCTTCAGCGCCAGGCTGGCGCACCGCCGTGCAAGATCAGGATCACCTGCGCGAAACGCGTGACGCGCATAGGCATTCAGGAATTCTGGCGAGTCCTTCGACAGGTGGGGAAAAGCTTGCGCGTAAAGCCGGCCGGCGAGATCGAAACGCCGCTGCCGGTCATGGGCGTCGGCAAGGAACCAGCGCACGACCGGGTCTTCGCCAAGGGAAGCATGCACGACCTCAAGGGCCGCCACCGCTTCCTCGGCACGACCCGCGGACACCAGCATACCTGCGAGCCTGAGTTGCAGGTCGCGATTCGCCGGCTGGGCTCGGGCCGCGCGCAGGAACCCTGCGAACGGATCCTCGCCGGTCGCGAGCACGGGGCCGTGCTCCCACAGCAGGTGCGCCAGCGATGCATGGCCGCTGGCATATGCAGGAAACCGATCGACCAGCGAGCGTGCCCCCGCCAGCGCTTCTTCCGGCCGTCCTGCATCCTGAAGGGTGCCGTTGATCTCGTCCAGCAACTCGGCCCCTGGGTATCCCAGGCGCTGGGCCTCACGCAGGCAGGCCAGCGCCTCGTCCAGGCGCCCGAGTTGCCGCAGCACCACCCCCAGGCCAACCCAAGCCGATGCCTGTCCCGGCGACAAGCCAATCGCGCGGCGGAATGCATGCTCCGCCGCTTCAGGTTCGGCCGAGGTGCGCAATGCATTTCCGAGGCCGAGCCAAGCAGGCCGAGAGTCCGGCTGCAGGCGAAGGGCAGCTTCGAATGCTTCTCGCGCGGCTCGCGGATCGTGTCGACGAAGCGCCAAGGAGCCGCGCTGGATCAGGACCTGTCCACTCGCGGGCAAGTCCTGCAGGACCCCGATCGCTTCCTCGATGCGGCCGCAGCGCCCGAGCCACGAGGCAAAATTCAGTCCAACCGCCTCGGCTCCCGGCGCAAGCGCCAGCGCGCCGCGGAATGACGCCTCGGCGGCAGGTACGTCGCCAGCGTCCGCCAGGCACATCGCCTGCAAGTGCAATGCATCCGCCGAGCCGGGCGCCGCTGCAACCAGGTCGCGCGCGACCCCCAGCGCACGCGAGACCTCGCGTTTCCGCAGGAGCGCGATCGCCTCCTCGAACCGGGCGGCCTGTGCAAGCGTCAGCGGCCGGTTCGTGGCGACGGACATCCGCCTAGCGGACCCTGCGCACGCGGAGCCCCACGCCTGCCGCCGTGACGAGCATGTAGTTGCCCATCACGCCCTTGCGCACGAGCACGGTGTCGCCTTCGTTGACATTGCCCCGGCTGGTGGCTTCGGTCAGCGCCCAGACCTGGCCGTTCTCGAGTGTGATGGCGCGCGATCCGCCGGTGTAAGCGACCTTCGACACGCGGCTTTCGATCCGGTCCGGATCGAGTTCCGCTGCGGGCTGGCCTGGGTTGGCGAGCACAGGTTCGTTGCGCTGCATGCCGAAAGATTGTTCCGCCTGCCGGATCGCGGCCGCATGAACCTCCGGGGACGGCGGAAACGCCTTGTCGTAGCAGGCGAGGCGCTCGGCGGGGCTCGCCACCACCGCGCAAGCGTGACCTGGCTCAGCGGCCTGCGGCAGCCCCGGCAGCAGCAGGCCTGCAAGCAGGCACAGTCGGCGCATCAAGTGGCTCATGGGATATTGTCCTCCGGGGACCATGGCGCGGGAATGCCCGGGCCGGTGTCGCGTAGCATACTATCGGCCCGCATCGACCAAACGGCACGGGTCCACGTGAGTCTGACGCAAGACGAAGCGCATCGGCAGCTCAAGCGCGCCGATGCGCTGCTCGCCGGTGGCCGCTGGGGCGAAGCCGTGTCCACCTATCGCACTGCCCTGCGGTCGCTGCCGTTGCAGGCCGACGCCTGGTTCAACCTCGGCTACGCGTTGCGCCGGTCAGGGCAGTTCGAAGATGCACTCTCTGCGTACGCACAGGCACTGCACAGCGGCATGCGCGAACCGGAAATGGCACATCTCAATCGCGCCGCGATCCTGTCCGACCATTTGCGTCGCGATGACGAGGCCTTGCACGAACTGCGTACGGCCCTCGAGCTGGCGCCCGGCCACCCACACGCAACTCTCAACCTTGGCAACCTCCTGGAGGAGCGCGCCGACCGCGAGCAGGCCGCCGATTGCTATCGACGCATCCTGGACAGCGCGCGAGCCGATGTCGCGGTCCACCGCGACGAGGCCATGTCGCGCCTGCTGCAACTCGAGCCTCCCGGCGATCCTGACGACGCCCTTTTTCTACGTGCGCGGGAACAGGCCGCCCCGGCACCACGCTCCGGCGGCGAACGAGCGCGTGCCTCGCTGTTGTTCGCCATCGGCCGCGCCTATGACGGCCTCGACGATGTCGACGGCGCATTCCAGGCGTTTCGGGCCGGCAAGCAACTCGCCCACCGCGGCCATCGCCCCTACGACCCTGCGCGCGACCGGCAGCGTACGCTCGCCCTCATCGCCGCCAGCCCGGCCGGCAATCCGCTGCGCCTGGCCGCGGCGGCGCACACGCCCGAGCCGCTCTTCATCTGCGGCATGTTCCGTTCCGGCTCAACATTGCTTGAGCAGGTCCTGGCCGCACATCCGTCGATCACGACCTGCGGTGAACTGGACCTCCTGCCGCGCATTGCCGCCGGGCCTCTATCGCCCTACCCCGCATCGTTGGCGACGCTGGATGACGAGCGGCGTGCGGCGCTCTCGAAGGGCTACCTCTCGGACATGCTCGCACGCCTGCCCGAGGGAGGCGTGGCTGCCCGCTACGCCACCGACAAGCGTCCGGACAACTACCTGCTGATCGGGCTGATCAAGCGGCTTTTCCCTGGCGCCAGGATCGTGCACACGCTCCGTCACCCGCTCGACAACGCACTGTCGGTCTACATGCAGCACCTCAATCCGCGGGCGTTTGATTACGCCGGCAGCCTGCCCGGGATCGGGCATCACTACGGTGAGTACCGCCGCCTGATGGCGCACTGGAAGGCGCTGTATCCCGACGACATCTTCGACTTCCACTACGACGACTTCGTTGCCTCGCCGGAGGCCACGCTGCGACCGTTGCTGGCATTCCTTGGACTGCCGTGGCACGAAAACTGCCTCGCCTTCCATCGATTGGGCAACACGGTCAAGACCGCCAGCTACTGGCAAGTCAGGCGACCACTGCACGGCGAGGCTTCGGGCCGGTGGCGCCGCTACCGCGTCCACCTCGAACCACTGCAACGGGCATTCGCGGCGCAGGGCATCATCGTCCCCGAGACCGCCTGAGCCGCCTCAGGCTTCCGCCGTCGAGCGGTACTGTCGCATCGCCACCGCCAGTGCAGACACCATCCCGCGCTCGGCCAGCGACAGCAGCGGGTTCCACACGTCGAACATCAGGATCACGCGCACCTGGTCGCTGTCGTTGCGCGCTTCGTGCTCGAGCGTGTCGTCGAACACCCAGCATTTGCCCTCGCGCCACCGCCGCCAGTCGTAGCCGACGCGGTAGCTGCAGTTGTCCGGCACCACGAGCGGCAGGTGCGCCACCAGTCGCGCGTTGGTCTCCCCGGTGTGCGGCGGGATGTGCGCGCCCGGGGCAAGCGCCGAGAACATCGCGTTGGGGCACAGTCCGTCGATATCCACCGCATCCACCAGCGCCAGCGCCTCGGCCGTGCGCGGGCACTGCGCCAGGTGTTCGTGCACCGGCTGGCCGTGCGCGTACAGGTGGAATCCGCTCCAGTTACGCGAATGGTTGAGCTGGTCCCACTGGTTGACCGGGTCGCCGGGCCGGTACTGGATGTAAGGCACGAACTCGTCGCCGCGTCGCGCGAGCATCTCCTGCAACTCGGCCTTGATCGCATCGGTGTGCGATTCCAGTTCGCGCATCCACGGGAACAGCGCGTCGTCGTAGAAAGTAATGGCGGGCAGGCGCGGCACGTGCAGCTGGTTGCACTCGGAGCGATAGGGCCTGCTCCGCCCGGCGAGGATCGACACCGCCTCGTCCCAGCGCCCGGACAGGGCTGCGTCAACCGTGGCGCGTTCGGCACCGACCTTGTGGTGCAGGAATTCCACCAGCGCCTCGGCATCACGCTGCACCACGTCACGCGCATGGCCCAATCGCCGCCTCAATGCCGGTGGCCACTCCGCCTCGGGTGGAGCGACCTTGAGCACGTCCCGGAACACGGCGGCCGCCACGCGTGGCTTGCCTCGACCCTCGTAGAACTCGCCCTTGGCCAGCAGGCCCGGCAGGAAATACGGATCGATCTCCAGTGCCATGACGATCGCCGCCCATTCCTGGTCCGCGCGGCCACCATCGCGATGGATGCGCGACAAGGTGAGCGGGATCATCGGGTCGCGAGGCGCGCGCGCGCGCGCCGCCTGCAACAGTTCCAGCGCGGCGCGGGCATCGCCACGCTGGAACGCATGAACGCCCAGGCTGAAGAGCGCCTGCACGTGGTCGGGATCGAGCGTGCGTACCTGCGCCCACAGGCGCTCGGCCTCGTGCCAGCGTCCTGCCGCGGCAGCCGCACCCGCGGCGTTGACCAGTCCAGACAAGGCTTCGCTCACGGTTCGCGGTCCAGGCACGTCATCGGTGTCGTTGCCCGCATTCTAGCGGCTGGCGCGCCAGCGCCGGCGGGCGGCACCTGCACCCGTCGGCGCCAAGTCCGCGATGGCTAGCGCCACGCGTGCGCGGGCAACCTCTCCCCGTACTCCGCCAGCGCGCGATCCACGTCGGCCTGCTCCCCGATCCAGTCGGCATGCTCGTAGCGCAGGATGGCGTCGCTCGCATCGATCGCGCCCGCCGCCGGCAATCGCCCGATCGGCGTGTCCTCGGCCTGCGCGCCGCCCTCCACCCGCCCCACGATCCACTCCAGCACGCGGATGTTCTCGCCGAAGCCGGGCCAGAGGAACCTGCCGTCGGCGCCCTTGCGGAACCAGTTGACGTGGAACACCGTCGGCAGGCGCGCGCCCGGTCGGTCGAACGACAGCCAGTGGGCGAAGTAGTCGCCGAAGTGGTAGCCGCAGAACGGCTTCATCGCCATCGGGTCGCGGCGCAGCACGCCGACCTGGCCGGTGGCGGCGGCGGTGGTCTCCGACGCCATCGACGCACCGACGAACACGCCGTGGGCCCAGTCGCGGGCCTCGTACACCAGCGGGACGAGGGTCGAGCGGCGCCCGCCGAACACGATCGCCGAGATCGGCACGCCCTGTGCGTCCTCGGCGTGCGGCGACCAGCTCGGGCACTGCCGTGCGTTCACGGTGAAGCGCGCGTTGGGATGCGCCGCCGGGCCGTTGGCCGGGTCGTAGGGCCGGCCCTGCCAGTCGAGCGCGGGCACGCGCTCGTCGAGGCCTTCCCACCACGGCTGGTTGTCCGCGGTGACGGCGACGTTGGTGAAGATGGTGTCGCGCGCGATCGTCGCCAGCGCGTTCGGATTGGTCTTGGCCGACGTGCCGGGGGCGACGCCGAAGTAGCCGGCCTCGGGGTTGATGGCCCACAGCCGACCGTCGGCACCCGGATGCAGCCACGCGATGTCGTCGCCGACCGTCCACACCTTCCAGCCCTGCTCGCGGTAGGCCTGTGGCGGGATCAGCATCGCCAGGTTGGTCTTGCCGCAGGCGCTGGGAAACGCAGCGGCGATGTAGTGCGTGTCGCCGTGCGGCGTCTCGAGGCCGAGGATCAGCATGTGCTCGGCCAGCCAGCCTTCCTGTCGCGCCTGCCAGGAGGCGATGCGCAGCGCATGGCACTTCTTGCCGAGCAGCGCGTTGCCGCCGTAGCCGGAGCCGTAGGACTTGATCGACAGTTCCTCGGGGAAGTGCATGATGTAGCGGCGCGCCGGGTCCAGCTCACCGGTCGAGTGCAGGCCGCGCACGAACGGCGTGCCCTGCGCGCCCTCGCGCTCGATGCGGGCCAGCGCGTCGGCGCCCATGCGCGTCATCAACCGCATGTTGGCGACCACGTACGGCGAGTCGGTGATCTCCACTCCGCAGCGCGCCAGCGGCGAGTCGATCGGGCCCATGCAGTAGGGCACCACGTACAGCGTGCGCCCGCGCATGCAACCGTCGAACAGCGCATCGACCTGCGCGTGCGCGTCGGCGGGCGCCATCCAGTGGTTGTTGGGGCCGGCGTCGTCGCGCTCGCGCGTGCACACGAAGGTCAGGTGCTCGACGCGCGCCACGTCCTCGGGATGCGAGCGGTGCAGGTAGCAGCCCGGGTGCGTGTCCTGGTTCAGCGCCACCAGGGTGCCGTCGTCCAGCATCCCCGCCAGCAGCGCGGCGTATTCGGCGTCGCTGCCGTCGCACCAGTGGATGCGGTCGGGCCGGGTGAGCGCGGCCACCTCGGCCACCCAGTCATTGAGCGCAGCCAGACGGCTACCCGCCGCAGGCATCGCCTGCGGGCGCGGTCGTGCATTCATCGATGTCCTCCCAAAGCCGGCCAAGGGCCGGAAAAATGAAGCAAGTCCGGACAGTCTATGTGCATCGCAGCGCGCCGTGCTCGCCGCAATGCGACATCCGACGCGTGTAAGCGGTTTCAGTCGCGCGCGCGGCGGTACGGCTCGAACAGCCGCAGCAGCCAGGGCTTCTGCGCCAGCACCAGGCTCACGCCGACGCGCTGTTCGGCCGAAAGCGTCGCGTCGCGCGCGAGCAGGCCGTCGAACTCGCGCGCGACGTCCTCCAGCCGCTGCTTCATCTGCTTCACGCCGTCCGGGCTGAGGCTGCCGCTGAGCAGCAGCAGCCGGTCCTGCTCGCCGTCGAACGGATCGGCGAAGTAGTCGCCCAGCAGCGCGCCGCGGAAGTGGCGCTCCATCGGCCCGTCGGTGAGCCAGCGGAAGTTGCGCGCGGTCAGCGGCCGGGCCCGGTTGCCCGGCAGCAGTTCGATGATGCCCAGGCGGTCCAGGCGCACCAGCAGCGCGGTCCACTGCGGCAGGGTGAAGGCGAAGTGCGCCATCACGTCGTCCTGCCGCCAGCGGTTGATGCTGAGGAACATCGCCAGCATGAGTGCGGGATCGTCGACCAGGGCCTGTTCCCGGGCGGCGTCGAGGCGGGCCATCGGTTCCTGTCCGCGACTGGCCTCGGCGCCGAGCTCGGCCAGGCCCAGGCCCAGCACCTCGCACACCTGCTCCAGCCGCATCAGGCTCATCGCCCGGCGCGAGAACATGCGCTTGACCGCGGCCTCGCTCAGGCCCATGCGCTGCGCCAGTTCGCGGTAGGTCAAGCCCTGCGCGCGCAGGCCACGCTTGAGGGCGTTGATCAGGTCGATGGAGACACTCATGGTCTAAAAATACTCTACTGGCCGAGGCGTTGCGCGACACCTGCCCGGCCATCGTTGCCAGCCGCCCCGACGCGCGCACAGGCTGCGTCCGTCCAGTCGATGGAGAAGACAGGCATGGCGCAACGAACCGCAACCCTCCGCCGGGCGCTGGCCACCCTGTTCCTGGCCGCCGCGACGGCACCCCTGTTCGCAGCCACGCAGTCGGACGCCATCAGCCGCCAGTCCGACGCCAGCCTCGCCGCATGGGTCGAAGTCCCGGTGGCGATGGCGGAAGCCTTGTCTGCCGGCGCCAACGTCTCGGTCACCGCCCTCGAAGCCAGTGGCGGCGTGGTGGCCCTGACGGTGTCCACGGTCGGCGTCGGCGCCTCGGCCGTGATCGTGGTGTCGGCCGAAATCGCGCGCGCCCTTGGAATCGCGGTCGGCACCGTGGTGGTCGCGACCGCCGTCTCGACCGGCTGGATCCTCAGCGTCGCGGGCGAATCGCTGTGCTTCGTCGCCAACGCGCTGGCACGCCCACACCTGCACTCCCATCGGCTGTCGATATGAACCGCCTGCGCAGCGCATTGCTGGGCCTGTGCCTCTGGCCCGCCTCCGTCCAAGCCGGTGCCAACTGCGAGGCCGCGGTGATGCCGCCGGAAAAAGTGGCCGCCGCGGCGGAGACCGCACTGCGCACCGTCGCCGCGCTGGAGGCGCGTGACGCGGCGGTGGCGCTGGTTGCGCGGATCGGCCGCGACCTGTCCGAACATGGATTGGTCTACAGCCACGCCGGGTTCGCCGTACGCGACCATGCCAACGGCCGCTGGACCGTGGTCCACCTCCTCAACGAATGCGGCAGCCACCGTTCGGGCCTGTATGCGCAGGGGCTGGTGAACTTCTTCTCCGACGACCTGGTGAACCAGGACGCACGCATCGTCTGGCTGCACCCGGAACATGCCAAGCGCCTCGCCGCGCACCTGCGCGCGGTCGATGCCAATCCGTTGTACCAGCCGGCGTACAACCTGATCGCCCGTCCCGGCAGTCGCGACTACCAGAACTCGACCGCCTGGGTGCTGGAAACGCTGGCGGCGACACTCCCGGCGGCCGGGGACGTGCGCAACCGGCAGCAGGCCTGGGCCATTGCCAGCCGCAGCGGCTTTCGCGCGGACACGATCCACATCCCCTACTCGAAGCGCGTGCTGGGTGGTCTGTTCGGCAGCAACGTCGCCTTCACCGACCATAGCGTCGGCACCCGCCTGTCCGGCGACTACCCGGTGGTGACGGTGCGCTCGATCCTGCGCTGGATCGACGAGCGCGACCTGGATGCAACGCAGATGGAGTGGCGCGGCGGGCGCCTTATGGAAATGCCGGGGGCGGGTTAGCGTCCGGTGCGCGCCCTTGCCGCTGTCATCCCGAACGCAGTGGGGGATCTGCTGTCCAGGTCTTCTCGCGCGAGACGGAGCAGATCCCTCACTGCGTTCGGGATGGCACGCCCAGCCGCCGGAGCACCAAGCGAATTCGCCGATGCCCGCCGGCAGCGAAACCCTACGCCGGCACCAGCGTCGTCGCGAGGTGCTCGACGTAGGCCTCGAACTCCTCCTGCGGCATCCGCGCCTGGTGCAGCTGCAGGTTGAGCTGCAGGAAGCCGACGTAGGCCGCATAGGTGAGGCGTGCGCGATGCAGGGCGTCTTCGCGGCCGAGGCCGGTCTGGCGGAACGACGCGGTGAGGTAGTCGAGGCGTCGCTTGGACACGCGGTCGATCACCGGCTGCACCGACGGGTGGTCCAGCGCCTTGAGCAGCGCGCTGTAGATCACGTGCGACTGGTACTCGTTGGCGACCATCCGGAACAGCGCGCGCAGGCGCTCGCGCGGGTCGGGCACGCGCTCGAGCGCGCCGAACACGGCCTCCTGCTCGACGCTCTCCCAGCGTTCCAGCGCCGCCTGCAGCAGCGCGTCGCGCGACGGGAAGTGCCAGTAGAAGCTGCCCTTGGTAACCCCCAGCCGGCGCGCCAACGGCTCCACCGCGACGGCGGCCACGCCCTGTTCGGCGATCAGGTCGAGGGCGGCCTGTGCCCAGTCGTCCGCGCTCAGGCGGCCGGCACGCTCGGGCTTGGCGCCGGGCGCGTCGAGCACGGCCTGCGAATCCGGGTTCTCCATGTCGAATGATCCATACGCCAGCGTCGGGAAAAGTATCGTCGCCGATCCGCGGGGCCGTTGACAACCCTCGGAACGCTGACCATACTCGACCGTACGGTCTGGCCCGTCACGGCGCATTTCCGGCCCTGCGGCCACTCTCCCCTTCCTGGAGGCATTGGATGAGCGTCGTCATTCCCTTCATTGCGTTCCTGTTCGCAGGCGCGTTTGCGGCCTACCACCGCCTGCGCCTCGCCACGTGGGCCGCGATCACGGCCACGCTGCTGGTCGCGTGCTGGTTCCTCGGCGCCAACCAGACCGCGACGATCGTCGCCGCGCTCGTCGTCGCCCTCGTCGCGTTGCCGCTGCTGCTGCCGTTCGTGCGCAAGCCGCTGCTGACGGCGCCGGCACTGAAGTTCCTGCGCAAGGCGCTGCCGCCGCTGTCGCAGACCGAGCGCATCGCGCTGGAAACCGGCTCGGTCGGCTTCGAGGGCGAGCTGTTCACCGGCGACCCCGAGTGGAACACGCTGCTGAACTACCCCAAGCCGCAGCTCACCGCCGAGGAGCAGGCATTCCTGGACGGGCCGGTCGAGCAACTGTGCCGGATGGTCGACGAGTGGCAGATCAACCACGTCTACGCCGACCTGCCGCCGGAACTGTGGGACTACATCAAGCAGCACAAGTTCTTCGGCATGATCATCCCGAAGGAGTACGGCGGCCTCGGCTTCAGCGCGCTGGCGCACCACAAGGTGATCCAGAAGCTGGCGTCGGTCTCGAGCGTGCTCAGCTCCACCGTCGGCGTGCCCAACTCGCTCGGCCCGGGCGAACTGCTGATGCACTACGGCACGCAGGAGCAGAAGGACTACTACCTGCCGCGCCTGGCCGCCGGCCAGGAAGTGCCCTGCTTCGGCCTGACCGGCCCGTTCGCCGGCTCCGACGCCACCTCGATCCCCGACTTCGGCATCGTCTGCAAGGGCGACTGGAACGGCGCCAACGTGCTCGGCGTGCGCCTGACCTTCGACAAGCGCTACATCACGCTGGCGCCGGTGGCGACGATCATCGGACTGGCGTTCCGCATGTACGACCCGGACGGCCTGATCGGCGACACCCGCGACATCGGCATCACCCTCGCCCTGCTGCCGCGCGACACCGCCGGCGTCGAGATCGGGCGTCGCCACTTCCCGCTCAATTCCCCGTTCCAGAACGGCCCGATCAAGGGCAAGGACGTGTTCATCCCGCTCAGCCAGCTGATCGGCGGCGTGGACAAGGCCGGCCTGGGCTGGAACATGCTCAACGAATGCCTGGCCGTGGGCCGGTCGATCACCCTGCCGTCCACCGCCAGCGGCGGCACCAAGTTCGCGGCCGTGGTCGCCGGCGCGTATGCGCGCATCCGCAAGCAGTTCGGCCTGTCGGTCGGCCGCTTCGAAGGCGTCGAGGAAGCCCTGGCGCGCATCGGCGGCAAGGCCTACGCGACCAGCGCGCTGTCGCAGGCCACGGCGGCGGCCGTGGACCGCGGCGACGTGCCGTCGGTGCCTTCGGCGATCGCCAAGTACCACTGCACCACGATGGGCCGCGAGGTCGCCAGCGACTTCATGGACATCGTCGGCGGCAAGGGCATCATCCTCGGCCCGCGCAACATCGGCGGGCGCGCCTGGCAGGCTTCGCCGATCGCGATCACGGTCGAGGGCGCCAACATCATGACCCGCAGCCTGCTGATCTTCGGCCAGGGCGCGATCCTGTGCCATCCGTGGATCATGAAGGAGATGATGGCGGCGCAGATGAAGGACGAGAAGGCCGGCGTGGATGCGCTGGACGACGTGCTCTGGCGCCACCTCGGCGGCGCGATCTCCAACGCCGTGCGCTCGTTCTGGTTCGGCGTCACCGGCGCGAAGATCGGCGCGGCCCCCGGCGACGACAACACCCGCCGCTATTTCCGGCGCATGGACCGCTACGCCGCCAACCTCGCGCTGCTGACCGACGTCTCGCTGGGCGCGCTGGGCGGCAAGCTCAAGTTCAAGGAATCGCTGTCGGGCCGCCTGGGCGACGTGCTCAGCCACCTGTACATGCTCAGCGCGATCCTCAAGCGCCACCATGACGAAGGTGCGCCCGAAGCCGACCGGCAGCTGCTGGCCTGGGCCTTCCACAACAGCGCGCACCAGATCGAACTGGCGCTGTCGCAGGCACTGCGCAACTTCCCGATCAAGCCGCTGGGCTGGCTGCTGTGGCCGGTGGTGTTCCCGTGGGGTCGCCGCGCCACGCCGCCGGGCGACCGCCTCTGCCACCGCGTGGCGGTGTCGCTGATGGCGCCCAACGACGCACGCGACCGGCTGGCGCAGGGCGTGTTCCTCACCCCCTGCGCGAACAACCCGGGCGGCCGCATCGACAGCTACCTGGCCAAGGCCATCGCCGCCGAGCCGGTGGAGCGCAAGTTCCTCAAGGCACTCAAGACCAGCGACATCGAAGCGCTCGACTTCAAGTCGCAGCTCGACGAAGGCGTGCGCGAGGGCTGGATCACCGCCGACGAGCGCAAGCAGCTGGAAGAACTGCGCGAACTGACCCTCGACGCGATCACCGTCGACGACTTCGACGCCCACGAGCTGCGCTCGGCCAGCTACTACGACCTGCCGCAGCACCAGCGCAAGCCGCGCGAAGCGGCCTGAGCCTGGCGCCCCCCTCTCCCGCCTGCGGGAGAGGGCGAGGGCGAGGGCGAGGGCCAACGAAGCGAACCCGCCTGGCAAGCCACCGGTCTCGCGCCACCCGTCCTGCCCGCTGTGCCACCCCGCGCCAGATCACCACTCGGAAGCCGTCGATGAGCACCCCCGTCCTGCGGTTGTGGCGCAAGCTCGAAGCCAGGCCCTTCGGCAAGCGCGTGTTCTCGTGGATCATCTGCCACAAGGCGCCCTACTTCGCCAGCATCGCGCCGCGCATGGCCTCGCTCGAACCCGGCCGCGGCGAGGCCACGATCGCGCAGCGACGTCGCGTGACCAACCACATCGGCACGGTGCACGCGATCGCGTTGTGCAACCTGGCCGAGTTCGTTGGCGGCCTGACCTGCGACGTCAGCCTGCCCGCCTCGATGCGCTGGATCCCGAAGGGCATGACGGTCGAATACCTGAAGAAAGCCAACGGCACGCAGCGCGCGGTCGCCACGCCCGCGTTCCCGCCACGCGAGGCCGGCGACGGCTACGACCTGCCCATGGACGTGGTGGTCACCGATCCCGACGGGGACACCACCTTCACCGCGCGCATCGCGATGTGGGTGTCGCCGCGCGCGCGCAGGCCGGGCTGAGGGACTGGTCGCCGCGGCCACGCGGGGACTGGGTGGGCGCTGCGCTGACCGCGCGCGGCACCTGCCGGCTCACGCCATCGACACCGCCGCGATCGCCAGCAGCGCGGGCAGCGCCTGCACGAAGAAGATGCGCTTGTTGACGCTGTACGCGCCGTACAGCCCCGCCACCACCACGCACGCGAGGAAGAACAGGCAGAACTCGCGCGAGCCGGTGGCCACGCCGTAGACCAGCCCGGCGGCGAGGAAGCCGTTGTACAGGCCCTGGTTGGCCGCGAGCACGCGCGTCGCCTCCGCCTTCTCCGGCGTGTTGCGGAAGGTCTTCAGGCCCAGCGGGCGCGTCCACAGGAACATCTCCAACGCCAGGAAGTACAGGTGCAGCGCCGCCACCAGCAGCACCAGCGCAGCCGCGATCACGTGCATCGGTTCACTCCTTGCCCATCGCCGGCGCAGTGCCGGCCCCGTCGCCTGGACGCGGCGCGCGCTCGGACGGCAGCTTGG
Organism: Pseudomonadota bacterium; assembly: GCA_020161335.1. Classification (GTDB taxonomy): domain Bacteria; phylum Pseudomonadota; class Gammaproteobacteria; order Xanthomonadales; family Xanthomonadaceae; genus Luteimonas. The sequence goes on along the minus strand of JAIUOJ010000025.1, from coordinate 3,516 downwards.
CCTCCTCGCGCAGCAGGCGCCAGGCGCTGAAGGTCATGCCCAGCGCGATCAGCAGGCCGGCGCCGAAAACCACGCTGGAGCCGAACGCCGACAGGATCTTGTGCACCCACACGAAGGTCAGGTCGCCGCCGCGGTAGACCACCGTGTCGATCGCCGCGCCGGCCTTGTAGCGCCACTCCCGTCCCACCCGCGTGTAGATGGTCTCGCGCGCCGGCTTGGCCAGCGCGAACTCGCTGGCACGGGTGAACACCTGCACGATCGCGACGATGATCGGCAGCGGCGAGGCGGCCAGGATGGAGAAGCCGAGGATGATCGCCACGCCCGGGATCAGCAGCGCCGGGGCGATGCCGAAGCGCGACATCAGCGCACGGGTGATCAGCAGCTGCACCACCAGGGTGAGCGAGTTCACCGCGAGGTCGAGCGTGGAGAAGAACGCCGCACGCTCCTCGGCGGTGGCGAAGGCGGTGCGCGCGATCCGGTTCTGCTCGTTGTACAGCAAGGTGCCGACGCCGACGCCCAGCACCACCATCAGCGCCAGCCAGCGCAGCAGCGGCTCCCTCGCGATCAGCTTCAGGCCCGCCATCACCTCGCCGCCCATCGGCTTCTCGCCGCTGGCCTGCCCACGCTCGGTCTCGCGCGCCACCGCGTGGCGTCGCAACTGCAGGATGCAGGCCACGCACACCGTCAGCAGCACCGCCGACACCAGCATCATGTTCGGGATGCCGACGCGTTCCACCAGCGTGCGCGTCAGCACCGGCCCGAGGAACGCGCCGATCGTGCCCGCCGCGCCGATGTAGCCGTAGTAACGACGTGCCTCGACGTTGCTGAAGACGTCCGCCATGAAGCTCCAGAACACCGCCACCGCGAACAGGTTGAACACGGTGATCCAGAGGATGAAGGCCAGCCCGCGCCCGGCGACGCCACTGTCGAACATGGCGTAGAACACCAGCAGCGTGGCTATGAAGAAGCCGTAGATCACCGGCAGGAACACGCGCCGGGCGAAGCGGCTCACCAGCCAGCCGTACACCGGCTGCAGCAGCAGCATGATCAGGAACACGGCGGTGAAGATGAACTGCAGGGTGAACTCGCCGAGGGCCACGCCGCGATCGGCAAACCACGCGATCATCGCCGGCGGGAACACCGCCTCGACGTCGCTCGACGCCGCCATCGCCTCGCGCACCGGCCGCAGCACGTAGTAGCCGCTGAGCAGGCAGAAGAAGTACAGGAACGACCACAGCAGCGGCGGCGATTCGGCCAGTGCCGCCCGGAAGCGCGCGGCCCTGCCCGCCAGGGCATCGTGATCGTTCGCGCTGCTCATTCGTCGTCCGCGCCGTGGGCCGCGCAAACGTTAGCCCAAACCGCGGCCCGCGCGCCACCTCGCGCCGAGCATATGCTCTAGCCCGCCCGCCTACCTTGCCACGATGCCCGTGCGACCCGCCGCCCCGACCACCGCCTACGACTACATCGTGATCGGCGCCGGCTCCGCCGGCTGCGTGCTCGCCAACCGGTTGAGCGAGGATCCCGCCGTCCGCGTGCTGCTGCTGGAAGCGGGCCCGCGCGACTGGCACCCCTTCATCCACATGCCCGCGGGCCTGGCCAAGCTGGTCAACCGCAAGGGCGTGAACTGGAACTACGACACCGCGCCCGAGCCGCACCTCGACCACCGCAGCCTGTGGTGGCCGCGCGGACGCGTGCTCGGCGGCTCAAGCTCGATCAACGCGATGTGCTACATCCGCGGCGTCCCCGGCGACTACGACGACTGGGTGGCGCAGGGCGCCAGTGGCTGGGGCTGGGACGCGGTGCTGCCCTGGTTCCGCCGCAGCGAGGGCAACAGCCGCGGCGCGGACGCGCTGCACGGCGCGGACGGGCCGCTGGGCGTGTCCGACCTGCGCTACGTGAACCCGCTGTCGCAGACCTTCATCGAGGCCGCGGGCCAGGCGGGCCTGCCGCACAATCCCGACTTCAACGGACCCACCCAGCTCGGCGCCGGCCTCTACCAGGTGACCCAGCGCAACGGCGCCCGCTGCTCGGCCGCGGTCGCCTACCTCGATCCGGCCAGGTCGCGCCCGAACCTCACCGTGGTCACCGGCACCCAGGTCAACCGCATCACCCTGGAAGGCGGGCGCGCCACCGGCGTGGTCCATGCCGTGCGCGGCAAGGCCTTCCACCAGGTCGCGGCGCGCGAGGTGCTGCTGTGCGGCGGCACCATCAACTCGCCGCAGCTGCTCATGCTCTCGGGCATCGGTCCGGCGGCCGAACTGCGCCGCCACGGCATCAAGGTGGTGCACGACGCGCCGGGCGTGGGCGCCAACCTGCAGGACCACCTCGACATCTGCACGCTGTGGCATTCGACCCAGCCGGTGACCTACGACCGCGCCAGCGACCTGCGCATCGCGTTCGACTATTACCTGCGCGGACGGCGCGGGCCCGGCACCAGCAACGTCGCCGAAGCCGGCGGTTTCGCGCGTTCACCGCTGGCGCCCGACGCGCGCCCGGACATCCAGTTCCACTTCGTGCCGGCCATGCTCGACGACCACGGGCGCCATCGCCTGCCCGGCGACGGCTACACCCTGCATGCCTGCTTCCTGCGTCCGCGCAGCCGTGGCCGCATCACCCTGGCCAGCAACCGCGGCAACGACAAGCCGCGGATCGAGGCCAACTACCTGTCCGATGCCGAAGGCTTCGACCTGAAGATGATGGTCGAATGCGCGAAGGTCTCGCGCGAGATCCTCGGCCAGCGTGCCTTCGATGCCTACCGCGGCACGCCGATCTTCCCCGCGCGCGATCACCTGGGCGACGCCGAGCTGGTCGACTTCGTCCGCGCCAAGGCCGAGAGCGTGTACCACCCGGTCGGCACCTGCCGCATGGGCAGCGACGAGGCCTCGGTGGTCGATCCGCAGCTGCGCGTGCGCGGCGTTGACGGCCTGCGCGTGGTCGATGCCTCCGTGATGCCGACGCTGATCGGCGGCAACACCAACGCGCCGACGATCATGATCGCGGAGCGCGCGGCGGAGTTCGTCAAGGCAGGCTGAGCGTCGTGGCGCGTCTGGCCTCCGCCGGCATCCGAACGTCCTGCCGCTGCGACCGCCATTCGCGGCTTCGGCAGGTCACCCAAGGGCGCGTCGAGGGACGCCACCCGGCGCGGCATCGCTGCGGTGGGGTCGCCATCGCCCCGAACGGCCCGGTTTGGCGGCTGTCCTGCGACGGCTTGGCGGGACGGCAAGCGGCGTTCGTCGCGCTAGATAAACAGAAGTTGAACGACAATCACGAGACATCGATCCGGGCCCGGCGACTGGGCACATGCTGGCCGCGGGGAAGGACAGACGTCGGGACGCGCCACCACCGTGGTCCGCTGCGACGCTCGAATTCGGTGATACGCATCGTGTCCCGGGGTATCCAGCGCCATGTGCACGGACCGTCGTAGACGGCCTCACTCGTCCACCGGCACCACGGGCGACCGGGGTGGATGCACGTGGCTGGGGCTCTTGACTGCCGCCGTGATGGCGGCTTCGCTGC
>JAIUOJ010000024.1 GCA_020161335.1 Pseudomonadota bacterium | reverse complement strand
GAACAGCGTGAGGTTTCTGAAGAACATGGACATCCGGGAATCGGGGAAGGGAATCGGGAATCGGGAGTCGGGAGTCGCGGGCGGGGTTGACGATGGTTCGGGGCCGCGGACGGCGCCGGAGGCCGTCATCCCGGCGCAAGCCGGGATGACGGGCTGATGGCGGCACGGTTCAGTCGTCGCCGTGATCGACGGCGCGTGGTTCGCCGGCCAGCCATGCGTGCGCATCGGGCAGCGCGCCTGCGCCATGGCGGCCGAGCGAGAGGAAATCGAACAGCTTCGGGTCGGACAGCTGCGAGGGCCGGATGTCGCCCAGCGCGCGCGCGATGGTCTCGATGCGGCCGGGGCTGTCCCTCTCCCACTGCCGCATCATCAGCCCGACCTGCTTGCGCTGCAGGTTTTCCTGCGAGCCGCACAGGTTGCAGGGGATGATCGGGAACGCCTTCGCTTCGGCGTAGGCGGCGATGTCGTCCTCGCGCACGTAGGCCAGCGGCCGGATCACCACGTGCCTGCCGTCATCGGACAGCAGCTTCGGTGGCATGCCGCTCAGTTTCGCGTGGAAGAACAGGTTGAGGAAGAACGTGGCCACGAGGTCGTCGCGATGGTGGCCCAGCGCGATCCTGGTGATGCCGTTGTCCGCCGCCCAGGTGTACAGCGCGCCACGCCGCAGCCGCGAGCACAGCGAACACATGGTCTTGCCTTCCGGGATCACCCGGCTGACCACGGAGTAGGTGTCCTGCTCGATGATGTGGAACTCCACGCCCAGCGCACGCAGGTAGTCGGGCAGGACGTGTTCGGGAAATCCCGGCTGCTTCTGGTCGAGGTTCACCGCGACGATCGAGAACGACACCGGTGCCTTCTTCTGCAGCTGCAGCAGGATGTCCAGCATCGTGTAGCTGTCCTTGCCGCCGGACAGGCACACCATCACCCGGTCGCCGTCCTCGATCATGCCGAAGTCGGCGATCGCCTTGCCCACCTGGTGGCGCAGGCGCTTGGCCAGCTTGCCGGCCTCGCGTGCGGTGGAGCGCGGGTCGCGCACGGACGGCGTGGCGTGGCGCGACGCCGGTTCGGCCAGGGGCAGGACGATGCTCATTGCCGCGATTTTACCGGCCACGCGCCGCTGGCGGGGCGTGGCCGCCGCTGCGATGTGCGCAAGGGCTTGATCGGCATCAACGCGCAGTCGCCCCGCAGCGTGCACGCTGGTGCTCCCGCCCCCTGGAGCACGCGATGGACGCGACCATGAAAGCCGCCGTGGTGCGCGCCTTCGGCCAGCCGCTGGTGATCGAGGAAGTGCCCGTGCCGCGGCCCGGCGCCGGCCAGCTGCTGGTGAAGGTGGCGGCCTGCGGCGTCTGCCACACCGACCTGCACGCCGCCGAAGGCGACTGGCCGGTCAAGCCCAGCCCGCCCTTCATCCCGGGACACGAGGGCGTGGGCCATGTGGTCGCGGTTGGCGCCGGCGTGAGCCACGTGAAGGAAGGCGACCGCGTCGGCGTGCCCTGGCTGTACTCCGCCTGCGGCCACTGCGTGCATTGCCTGGGCGGCTGGGAGACGCTGTGCGAGGCGCAACAGAACACCGGGTATTCGGTCAACGGCGGCTTCGCCCAGTACACGCTGGCCGATGCCGGCTATGTCGGCCACCTGCCCAAGGGCCTGGGTTTCGTCGAGATCGCGCCGGTGCTGTGCGCCGGCGTCACCGTGTACAAGGGCCTGAAGGTCACCGAGGCCAGGCCGGGCGACTGGGTGGCCATCTCGGGCATCGGCGGCCTGGGCCACATGGCCGTGCAGTACGCCAGGGCGATGGGCCTGAACGTGGCCGCGGTGGACGTGGACGACGACAAGCTGCGCCTGGCCGAGCGCCTCGGCGCGAGCGTGGCCGTCAACGCGCGCAACGTCGATCCGGCCGCGTTCCTGAGGAAGGAAATCGGCGGCGCGCACGGCGCGCTGGTCACCGCGGTCTCGCCCAGGGCGTTCGAGCAGGCCACCGGCATGTTGCGCCGGGGCGGCACGATGGTGCTGGTCGGGCTGCCGCCGGGCAGCTTCCCGCTGGACATCTTCGGCATGGTGCTCAACGGCATCACCGTGCGCGGCTCCATCGTCGGCACCCGCCTCGACCTGCAGGAATCGCTGGAGTTCGCCGCACGGGGCAAGGTCCGCGCGACCGTGGCCGCCGACCGGCTGGAGAACATCAACGCGATCTTCGCGCGCATGCACAAGGGCGAGATCGAAGGGCGCATCGTGCTCGACATGGCGGCCTGACAAGGAGCCGCCCTGTGCGGTGGCCGCCGCGCGCCAAGTCGCGGCGGCCACCGTTTTTTCACGCACTGTCGCGCATCAGGGAATCCACACCCGGCTGAGCACGGTTGGCAGCGCGACGACGTTGCGCACTCGGCCTTCGTGGTCGAACTCCACCTGGAACTCGGTGAAGCTGTCCAGCCAGTAGCGCCACATGCCGACTTCGAGCGCCGGGTTCTCGCTGGCCATCGGATAGCCCAGCGAGACCAGCACCTGCTCGCGGGTCATGCCGGGGGTCACGCGGGCGCGCCGCACCGCGTCCTGCACGTGGGCCGGCCAGGTGGCGATCTTCGCCGCCGGATCGTCGGCCACCACGTAGCGCCGCGCGAACGCCTCCGGCGCGAGATTGCGGCTGTAGTCGTTGCCGATCGTCTGCTTGCGGCCGTCGATCAGCACGCCGACCTTCTTGCGTCCGATCGAGGTCACCTTGACCGGCGTGCCCGCGGGCAGCAGGCGCACGGCCTCGTCGGCGTAGTTGGCGTCGCTGATCCAGCTGCCGTCGCTGCGCATGTTGCAGCACAGGTAACCGTCGAACCGGTCCTGTGCCGGCACCACGGCCGGTGCCAGCGCCAATGCGATGCCGAGCGCGCGCCCGGCGTACTGCGTCTTCATCTCCATGTTCCCCCGTTGCGTGTGCCATGGCGGCCGGGCGTGCCGCGCGAACTGGCCGGGAGGAAGTCCCGGCGGCGCCCGTGCGCGGTCCCCACCGCGCCTGCGCATTGTGCCTGCGTGCGGGGCGCCGGGCCATGCACGGGCGCCGGGCGGAGCGTGTAAGCTGGCGCGCGATGCTGCCGCCGGATCCCGCCGAGATCTCCCGCAAGCTGGCCGACCTCAGGCTGGAGCACCGCGACCTCGACAGCGCGATCGGCAGGCTGCAGGCCGACATCGCCGCCGACGAGCTGGCGGTCAAGCGCCTGAAGAAGCGCAAGCTGCAGCTCAAGGACATGATCGCGCGGCTGGAGTCGGCGCTGATTCCCGACGAGCCGGCCTGAGCGCCCGCCGCGCGCGCGGCGGTCAGTCCTTCGGCGCGGGCTCGGGCGCCGGCTTCACCGCTTCCGGGCTGACCTTCTCGATGGTGTGGCGCAGCTCGCGGCCGAGGATCACCTTCGCGTCGCGCGCCCAGCTTTCCAGGCGCTGGTCGAACACCAGCTTGCTGTTCTGGTCGAGCTTGACCAGGCCCAGTTCGCGCAGCTTCTGGATGAAGCCGCGGAACAGCGCCTTGTCGAAGAACTCCGGCGCGGCCGGCGCGTACAGCAGGCTCAGCCGCTGCGCGGCCAGCTGGCACAGGCTTTCCAGCTCGCCGGCGCCGAGCGTGCCCGGGCCGTTCTTGGCCAGCACCGAGATGGCGATGTAGTAGCGCTCGAACGCCTGCTGCAGCGGGTGGCCGAGCGCGCGCAGGCGGAACACCTCGTCGGATTGCCCGGCGTTGCGCGCGAGGATGCCGCCATCGTCCTCGCTGACCTCTTCCAGCAGCCCCTCGCGCACGAACACGTCGATGGTCTGGTCGATGCGGTCGGCGAAGCCGTCCTCGTCCCAGGGCAGGAACAGCTCGCCCTGCAGGAACGGATACACCGCGCGGCCGATGCGGCGCAGGTTGTTGCGCGACATCCGCCGGTTGTGCAGGAAGCAGCACGCGATCCACGCCGACGCGGTGAACAGGTGCAGCACGTTGTTGCGGAAGTAGCTCAGCAGCACCGCGTCGTCGTCGCCGACGCTGAACACGTCGCCCAGCGGATGCGCGATGCGGCGCAGCACGCCGATCTCCTCGCCGTGGGCCACGATCTCGCGCGGCGTGTGCGGCGTGACCGTCACTCGATCCGAATACGGCACGTCGGCCAGCAGCGTCTTCGACAGCTCGATCTGCGCCATCAGGTCGCCTTCGCCCATCGTGTGCTTGGGCGTGGACAGCAGCGCCAGCGCCAGCAGGTTGATCGGGTTCACGTCGGCGGCGCGGTTGATGTTGACCTGGATCCGCTCGGCCGCGGCGTCGACCGTGCGCGACAGCCACTCGGGCTTGTCCTCGTCGTCGAGCGCCTTGCCGTCCCAGTCGGTCGCGTGCTCGGCCAGCAGGTCGGCCAGCGGGATCGGTTCGCCGAAGTTCACCACCACCTGGCCGTAGTTCTGGCGCAGCACCTTGGGGATGCCCCACAGCAGCGCCCAGATCGATTCCTTCTCCTTGGGCTTGCCGCTCAATTCGTCGAGGTAGCTGTTGCCCTCCATCAGCTTCTCGTAGCCGATGTACACCGGCTGGAACAGCACCGGCCGCGCCGGCTGGCGCAGGTAGGCGCGCAGCGTCATCGAGATCATGCCGCCCTTGGGCTGCAGCAGGCGCCCGGTGCGCGAGCGCCCGCCTTCGACGAAGTATTCGATGGAGTAGCCGCCGGCGATGAGCTGCGCGACGTACTCGGCCAGCACCGCCGAGTACAGCGCCGAGCCGCGGATCGAGCGGCGGATGAAGAACGCGCCGCCGCGGCGCAACAGCGGGCCGATCACCGGCAGGTTGAGGTTGATCCCGGCGACGATGTGCGGCGGCACCACGCCCTTGGTGTAGAGCAGGTAGCTCAGCAGCAGGTAGTCCATGTGGCTGCGATGGCTGGGCACGTAGACCACCTCGTTGCCCGGCGCCGCCGCCTTGAGCTGGTCGAGGTGGTGCACCAGCACGCCGCGGTAGATGCGGTTCCACACCGAAGTCAGCAGGAACGACGCCGAACGCACCACCGGGTGCGAGTAGTCGGCGGCGATCTCGTAGGCCATCGCGTGCGCCTTCTTCCAGGCGTCCTCGGGCGAACTGTTGTCGCGGCGCGCCTGGTCGGCGATGGCGTCCTTGACCGGCTGCGAGGCCAGCACCTTGTCGACCAGCAGGCGGCGCGTGGACAGGTCGGGGCCGATGATCGCTTCGCGGATGCGGTTGAAGTGCGTGCGCAGCACCCGCGAGAGCTTGCGCACCGCGCGCTCGGGCGGCAGGTCCTCGGCCAGCAGCTCGCGGATGCTGACCGGCGCGGCGAACTGCACCAGCGTGTCGCGGCCATTGAGCAGCATGGACAGCAACCGGCGGAAGCGGCCGACGATGGCCCAGTTCTCCGAGAACAGCACCGAGAACCAGCCGCTGGCCTTGTCCGGCGAACGGCCGACGAAGATCGACACCGGCACCAGCTGCACGTCCAGCGCGGGATCGGCGCGGTGCGCGTCGAGCAGGCGCGCCAGCGATTCGGAATGGGTCTTCTTCGGCGGCGCCTGGCCGGTGGCGATCGCCAGGGCGCCGCCGGCGTTGCGCCGGGACAGCGCGACGTAGGCGCGCTTGCGGCCGAGCGGATCGCCCGGCAGCGGGTTCAGCGGCGAGGGCATGCCGGACTCGCGGCAGGCACGGTCGAGGATCAGGGCGTTGGACAGGCCGTAGTCCTCGAGCACGTAGCAGACCGGTCGCGCGTCGACCAGCTCCGCCGGCACCTGCGGCTCGATCTTCAGCGCGATCCACGGCTGCAGCACCCAGCCCAGCAGGCGCGCCCACCACGGCCGCCGCGCACGGGCCGCGGCCACGTGCGCGGGCACCGCCCCGGCCGCGCGCGACGCCTCGTCCGGGCCGGGCGCGGCGCCATCGGCGGCCGGCGTCGCGGGTCCCTGCCCGGCGGGGTCGGACGGGGGTTCGAACAGGTTCGGTTGCGTCGGCATCGCCGGCATTATGCCCAAGCGCGGGTCGCGGTCCGCGTGCCGGTCGCGCCGGCGACGGGACCGGCGCCGGTCAGCGCTGCATCGCCGTGTCCGGCACCTCGAGCTCCACCGACAGCGCGAGGTGGTCGGAGAACGCGGCCGGCAGCGCGCGCATGCCCTCGCAGCGCAGGGTGTCGGTGACGAGGATGTGGTCGATCGCGCGCGCGGGTTTCCAGCTCGGGAAGGTGTGCACGGCGCAGGCCGGAGGCTGCAGGCGGGTGCCGCGGTACAGCACCGCCATTTCCGGGCGGTCGGCGACGCAGTTGAAGTCGCCCATCAGCACCGCGTGGGGGTGGTCCTGCAGCAGTTCGGCGATGAAGCCCAGCTGCAGCCGGCGCGACTGCGCGCCCAGCGACAGGTGCGCGACCGCCACCGTCAGCCCTTCCGCGCCGGTGCCGAAGTGCGCCATCAGCACGCCACGGCCGGAGATGCGACCGGGCAGGGCGTGGTCGACCACGTCCACCGGTTCGAGCTTGCTGAGCAGGCCGTTGGCGCTGGAGGCCACGCTGCCGACGCGCCGGTTGGGCTGGTGGCTCCAGTAGTCGAAACCGCCCTGCTCGGCGAGGTAGTGGGTCTGGTTGGTGAACCCGGAGCGCCAACTGCCGGGGTCGCTTTCCTGCAGGCCGACGATGTCGTGCTCGCCGGCCAGGCGCGCGATCGCGTCCAGCGAGTCGCGCTTGCGACCCGCCGGGAGCACGTGCGACCAGCTGCGCGTGGCGTAGTCGCTGTAGCGCCGGGTGCTGGAGCCTGCCTGGATGTTGGCGCTGAGCAGCCTCAGCCGTTGCGTCGACATGCGGGGGCCGCGCTCAGCCGCCGGCGCGCACCTGCGCGACCACGCGATCGGTGTTCTGCAGGAGTTCTTCCCAGCTGCGGCCCTTCACCTTGTAGCGGCCGTTGACGATCAGCGTCGGCGTCGAGTTGACGCGGTGGTCGGCGATGAACTGCTTGGCGCGGCCGAACTTGGCGTTGACCGTGAAGCTGGCCATGGTGCTGGTGAACTGCGCCGGGTCGGCGCCGAACGCGGCATAGGCCTGGGCGATGTCCTGCGGGGTGTCGCTGCCGCGCTCGCCCTTGAGCGTGCGGTCGATGTGGATGGCCTTGAAGATGCCGTCGTGCGACTTGCCGGCGATGCCCATGGCCTCGGCGGTGTAGTAGGCGCGCACGTACGGATCCCAGTTGCCGCCGAACGGCGCCGGCACGTAGGTGAAGCGCACGTCGGCGGGCAGGCTGGCCTTCCAGCTGTTCACCAGCACCTGGAAGCTGGCGCAGGCCGGGCAGACGTAGTTGAACACCTCGACCACCTCGATCTTGCCGTTGAGCGGCTCGAACGGCTGGCCGCCGGGGATCAGGTCGTACTGCTCGCCCTCGGTGGCGAAGCGCACGCCCGACGGCGGCGTGGCCGGGGCGGGCGCCGGCGCGGCAGGGGCCTCGGCGGTGGCGTCGGCCGGCGCGTCCGCGGCGGCGGCGGGCACGGCGGACGGATCGAGCGCGGGCTCGTCGGCGATGGCCTCGGCCGGCGCGGCCGGGGCGTCGGGGGTCGCGGCCGGGGTGGCCGCGGCATCGGTGGACGGGGCCTGCGAGCAGGCGGCCAGCAGCAGGGCCAGCACGGCCGGCGCGAGGGCGAGTCGGGCGGGGACGCGGAGCTTCATCGTCGGGGATTCCATGGAAGGGAATGGGGCCAGCGTACCGCGACGGCCGTCCGGCCGCGGAGGCTCAGCGCGAGGCTGTGCGCTCCATCGCGATCACGGCGTCGGCGATGCGCAGGCTGTCCTGCAGCGACCGCGCCTGGATGCGGTACTTGCCGTTGATGATGAGGGTCGGGGTGCCGCGGATGCCGCTGCGCACGGCGAATTCACGGGCCGCGTTCATCTTCGCGTCAGTCGCCGGCGACGTCATCGCCGCCAGCACCTTGCCGGCGTCGAGTCCCTGGCCGGCGAGGAAGGCCTGCACTTCGGACACCGAGGTGCCGCGCGCCGGCAGCGCATAGGTGCGGTGGATGGCGTCGAAAATGGGCTGGTGCACCTGCTTCGCCCGGCCCAGCGCCTCGGCGGCGAAGAAGCCGCGGGCGAGGGCGTCGGCCGGGTCGTAGGCGGCCGGCAGCAGGCGCAGGCGGACGTCCCTCGGCGCGCGTCGCGCCCAGGCGTCGAGCATCGGCTGGAACTCGTCGCAGTGGCCGCAGGTGTAGGCGAACACCTCGACCACCTCGATCTTGCCCGGCTCGGCCTGCCACGGGCGGCCGCCGTCGATGCGCACGTAGTCCACGCCCTCGACCACCGGCGCGACCTGGGCACAGGCGGCCAGCGGCAGCAGCGCGGACACGCACAGCGCGAAGCCGCGCAGGGCCAGGGCGGCCACGACGCGGCGGGCGACCCGGCGCGTGGCGCGGGTCGCGGCGGTCACGTGCCCTGCGGCGTGGCGGGCGTTGCCGCGGGCGCGTCGGCCGGCGCATCCGCGGCCGGGGCGGCGGCGGGCGCGGGGGCCGGCGCCGGGGCCGGGTCCGGGGCCGACTGGATCGCGGCCAGGGTGGCGGCGTCCGGACGGTGGTGCAGGCCCTGCAGGTAGCTGGCCAGCGCCTGGATTTCCTGGTCGCTCAGCGACGCCGCCACCGAGGCCATCACGTCGAACAGGTGGCGATCCTGCTGGGTGGTGGTGCCGGCGCGGTATTCCTGCAGGCGACGTTCGGCGTAGGCCGCTTCCTGGCCGGCGAGGGCCGGATAGGCCGGGCCCGGATTGCCGGCGCCCGCCGGGCCGTGGCACGCCATGCAGGCGGGCAGGCCGCGCTTGGCGTCGCCGCTGCGGAACAGCTTCTGGCCGATCTCGTAGAACTTCATGCCCTTGTAGGGGCCTTCGCTGACCAGCGCGTCGTCGGCGATGCCGGCGGCCGCATGCTTGGTGGCGAAGTACGCGCCGAGGTCGCGCATGTCCTGCGGGCCCAGCGCCGCCGCGAACGGCAGCATCGCCGCCGCCTGCCCGGTGGTGCGCTCGCCGGCCTTGAACAGCGCCAGCTGGTGCGCGACATAGCGCTCGCTCTGCCCGGCCAGGCGCGGGTAGGGCAGGCCGGCCGGCGGGTTGCCGTCGAGGCCGTGGCAGGCCGCGCAGGTGCCGGCCAGCGTGGCGCCGTGCTCGGCGTCGCCCGGGCGCGTCTTCGCCAGCGCGGCCAGCGCACCGGCGTCCAGCGGCGCGACCTCCACCGGCGGGTTGTCCGGCAGCGGCTCGACGGTGGACTGGGCGAACGCGACGGCGCCGGCCACGAGGGCGACGAGACCGGCGAGACCGTAGGCGCGGGCGTGGCGCATTGGCTGGGCTCCGAATCGATGACACACCGGCCGCACTGACGCGCGGCCGCAAGGCCCGGGATTATCGCGGCCGCCCACCGGGACGGTCAAACGCCGCGGCCCGCGCGCGAGGCCGTCCGGGACGCGGCGGGCGGCCGTGCGAAGCTATGCGGGCCCCGCGTCCGAGGATCCCGATGGCCAATCCGTTCGCGCGCGCCCGCTACCTGCTGGCCGCGCACACCCCCCGGCAACTGCCCGCAGACGGTGGCGCCGAGGTCGCGTTCGCCGGCCGCTCCAACGCCGGCAAGTCCAGCGCGCTCAACGCCCTGTGCCAGCAGAACGCGCTGGCGCGCGTGTCCAAGACGCCCGGGCGGACCCAGCAGCTGGTGTACTTCGAGTTGCCGCCGCACGAGGGCAAGTACCTGGTCGACCTGCCCGGCTACGGCTACGCCAAGGTGCCGCTGGAACTGCGCGCGCACTGGCAGGCCTTCATCGACGAGTGGTTCGCCACCCGCGGCGCCGTGCGCGGCCTGGTGGTGGTGATGGACATCCGCCACCCGCTCAAGGAATACGACCTGCAGATGCTCGGCTACGCCGCGCGCCGCGGCCTGCCCGCGCACGCATTGCTGACCAAGGCCGACAAGCTCTCGCGTGGCGCGGCCGGCAACGCCGTGCAGGCGGTGCGCAAGCAATTGTCGGCGCAGTTCGCCGACAGCGTCGGCGTGCAGGCGTTCTCGGCCGAATCGAAGGCCGGCGTCGACGAACTGCGCGCGGTGGTCGCCGGCTGGCTGGAGCTGGCCGGCTAGGGCCTGTCAACGCGATTGGCATGGGCCACGTTGTCGTGTCCGGCCGCCAGGTGGTCGTGCGTGGCGCAGCGGCAGGCTGGCCGCCTGTCCAAGCCGCGCGCGGCCGGCTGGCGGCGGGACACGGCAACCCGGAGGGGCGCGCTTGAGTGCGCACGGCGCCGCGTCATCACTCGGTCATGGATCGACATCCATTGCCTCCCTCTTCCTTGCCCCGCGCGCACTCAAGCGCGGCGTGGCCCGTGCCAATCGCGTTAGCAGGCCCCAGGACCGCACGGCTCAGGCCGGCGCGACGTCGAACAGCCGTCCGATCAGGGCCGCGGCGGCCATCGCCAGCGCGCCCCAGAAGCACACCCGCGCCGCGCCGCGCAGCATCGAGGCGCCGCCCAGGCGCGCCGCGATCGCGCCCGACAGGGCGAGCCCGGCGAGCGTGGTCGCGGTCACCACCCAGTGCAGGCGCGGGCCGGCGGCCAGCAGCGCGGTCAGCACCGGCAGCGCCGCGCCGGCGCAGAATGCCAGCGCCGAGGACAGCGCCGCCTGCAGCGGCCGGGCGCGCAGTGCTTCGGTGATGCCCAGCTCGTCGCGCGCGTGCGCGCCCAGCGCATCGTGGCGCGTCAGCTGCTCGGCAACCGTCCGCGCCAGCGCCGGTTCCAGGCCACGACTGCGATAGATCGCGGCCAGTTCCTCGAGCTCCGCTTCCGGCATCTCGTGCAGTTCGCGGCGTTCGACGGCGAGGTCGGCGCCCTCGGTGTCGGCCTGCGACTGGACGGAGACGTATTCGCCCGCCGCCATCGACATCGCCCCGGCCACGGTGGCGGCGACGCCGGCCACCAGCACCGCGCGATGGTCCGCGCCCGAGGCCGCCACGCCGACCACGAGGCCGGCGACCGAGACGATGCCGTCGTTGGCGCCAAGCACGGCCGCGCGCAGCCAGCCGACGCGGTGGCTGCGGTGGAGTTCGGGCTGGCGGCTGGCCATGGGGGTGTCCGAGGGGGCGTGCGCGGAGTCTGCCGCAGGCGCGCGAGCGGTGGCGGAATGCGAGTTGATCGCATCGCCGTGGACTGGGCGTGTCCCCTGGCGGCGCGCCTCCACGCATCCCATGGGAACCGGCGATCACGCCGCCACCGCACGGGACATTCCATGCACGCCAGAACGACCACGCGCTTCCTCGCCCTTGCCCTTGCCCTCGCCGCCGGCACGACGCTGGCCGCCGAGCCGGAAGTGGCCGCCCAGCAGTTCAACGTCCGCTCGCCGGTCAATACCGTGATCGGTGGCGGAGTGCAGCAGCGCTTCGCACAGACGTTCGAGCTGTACTACCGCGGCGAAGTCAGCCACCTCACCTTGCCGGTGGGCTGCGCGCCCAACGCCAACCTGATCGTCACCCTCGAGACGGTCAACCGCTCCGGCGTGCCCAGCGGCGTGATCCTCACCGAACAGCGGGTTCCAGGGTCGATCCTGCACGCCTACCCGACACCGTCGGTGCCGTTCAACCTGATCGAGTTCACCCGTCCGGTCACGCTCGATCCCGGCACCTATGCCTTCACGCTGACGCGCAAGGGGCGCGGCGACTGCACCCTGTACGTCGGCCCCGACGGCGACACCTACCCGCAGGGCAAGGCCTGGTTCATCGCCAATGGCAACCCGCCGTACTGGATCGAGTCGTTCTTCACCCCGGGCGTGACCCACGACCTGGCGTTCCAGCTCTACGCACGGCCGCGCTGACCATCACCGGCGTGGCGCGCGGTCCAGTGCAAGGATCAGCGGCGCCTTCGCCGGCAGCGCCAGCGCGGCCCCGAACGCGACGTGCTGGCCGCGCAGCACGTCGGTGCCGCCGGCACGACCGCCGATCGAACCGGCGAAGCGGGCCAGCGGCAGCGACACGGCGGTCGCGTTGCGGTTGAGCGCCACCATCACCACGTCGTCGCCGGCCTGGCGGAAGTACACGTACACGCCGTCCTCGGGCGCGTAATGCGTGAGGGTCCCGGCGTGCACCGCCGGCGTGCGCTTGCGCCAGTTGAACAGCGTGCGCACGAAGTCCTGTGCTTCGCGCTGCGCGGGTGACAGGCCCGCGCCGGTGAACGCATTGGCGGTGTCGCCCGCCCAGCCGCCGGGCATGTCGGCGCGCAGCAGGCCGTCATGGCGCTCCTTCGGCCCGCGCAGCAGCACCTCCGAGCCGTAGTAGAACTGCGGCACGCCGCGGGTGGTGGCGATGAAGGCCATGCCCAGTTTCCACAGCCCGAGGTCGCCGTCGAGGTGGGCGAGCAGGCGCGCGGTGTCGTGGTTCTCGGCGAACACCACCAGCGCGTCGGGATCGGGATACAGGAAATCGTTGGCCAGCGCCTCGTACAGCGGCGTCCAGTCGCCCTCCCACGTCACCGGTCGCAGCAGCGCGTCGCGCAGCGCGATGTGCACCGGGAAATCCATCATGCTGGTCATGTACGGCACGTGGCCGCTGGCATTGGCCTTGCCGCGTTGCCAGTGGGCGACGACCGCCGGGTTCGCGCTCCATTCCTCGCCGACCATCGAGAAGTCGGGGTACTCGTCCATCACCGCTTTCGCCCAGTCGCTCAGGAATTGCGTGTCGGCATAGCCGAAGGTGTCCTCGCGGATGCCGGACAGGCCGGCGGTCTCGATCCACCACAGCGTGTTCTGGATGAGATAGCGCGCCAGGTGCGGGTTGCGCTGGTTGAGGTCGGGCATCAATTCCACGAACCAGCCTTCGGTGAACGCGGCGCGGTCGCCGGGCGCGGCATGCGGGTCCTGGATCGTGGTGCGGCGGTGGTTGGTGGGCGCGAACCTGCCACCGTGGTTGATCCAGTCGCGGCTGGGCAGGTCGCGCATCCACCAGTGTTCCGAGCCGATGTGGTTGAGCACCACGTCCATGATCAGGCCGATGCCGCGGGCGCGCGCCTCGCGCGACAGCGCGATGTAGTCGTCGTTGCTGCCCAAGCGCGGGTCGATCCGGTACAGGTCGGTGATCGCGTAGCCGTGGTACGACTGCTCCGGCTGGTCGTTCTCCAGCAAGGGCGTGGGCCACAGCTGGGTGAAGCCGAGGCCGGCGATGTAGTCGAGGTGCGCGCGCAGGCCGGCGATGTCGCCGCCGTGGCGGCCGAACGGTTGCTTGCGGTTGGCGGCCTCGCGCAGGCCGGCGACGCTGTCGTTGCCGGGATCGCCGTTGGCGAAGCGGTCGGGCGTGACCAGGTAGATCGCGTCGCCGTTGCCGAAGCCGCGTGGCGGCGCCGGCGTGCGTGCATCCAGCCGCCAGCGGTGCGTGGCCACGACGGCATCGTTGCGCAGGAAGGCGATGTCGACCGCGCCCGGACGCGCGTCGGCGGCGACATCGAGGGTGACGAACAGGTAGTTCGGATTGTCGGTGGTCTCGGTGCCGACGATGCGCAGTCCCGGGTGCGACAGGCGCGGCGACAGGGCCGCAACGCCTTCGCCATGCACCATCAGTTCGACCTGGTGGTGGCGCATGCCCACCCACCAGTTCGCCGGCTCGATCCGCTCGACGATCGCCGCCTGCGTGGACAGGCTCGACAGCAGCAGGCAAAGCAGCAGCACTATTCGTGGCATCGCGGGCTTCCGGGTTGGTTCCGACGCGGGCGAGGCTAGCCCTGCCGGTGAGTCCGGGGCAACGGAAAGCGCGATGAATTCGTATGCAGGCGCACGCCGGGATGTGGAAGCAAACGGTTCCTGGTAGCTCGTGTCATCCCGAACGGCGTGAGGGATCCGCGTTTTCCGCGAGAGAGCAACATGCGAGAGGGCAGATCCCTCACGCCGTTCGGGATGGCAGCCAACGGCGGGCAATGCGAGGCAAAGGACACGGCAAGCCGGTGGCGGGGTGACGGCGCCACGTCTGCTTCGGCACATGCGCGGTGCGCCTGTGTTCCAACGGCGCGCTGCCGCGCCCGCCTGCGGCGGTCTATAGTGCCGCCTTGCGATTCCCGGGGCCGCCCGCACATCGCCGTCTTCCCGCCCGAGCGATTGCCCATGTCGAGTCCCAGCCACGCAGGCGATACGCCGATCACCCATCGCGCACAGCTCGTCGAGGTGCTGGCCTCCGGCGAGAAGCCGCGCGCGGACTGGCGCATCGGCACCGAGCACGAGAAGTTCGGCTTCCGCCTCGACGACCTGCGCCCGCCCGGGTTCGATGGCGAACGCGGCATCGAGGCCCTGCTCACCGGGCTCACGCGATTCGGCTGGGCGCCGGTGGAGGAACACGGGCGCGTGATCGCGCTGGCGAAGGACGGCGCCTCGGTGACGCTGGAGCCGGCCGGCCAGCTCGAGCTGTCCGGGGCGCCGCTGGAGACCATCCACCAGACCTGCCGCGAAGTCAGCACCCACCTGTACGAGGTGAAGGTGGTGGCCGACGAGCTGCGCCTGGGCTTCCTCGGCATGGGCTTCCAGCCCAAGTGGCGCCGCGACGACATGCCGTGGATGCCCAAGGGCCGCTACCGGATCATGCGCGCCTACATGCCCAAGGTCGGCGGGCTCGGCCTGGACATGATGACCCGCACCTGCACCGTGCAGGTCAACCTCGACTACGCCTCCGAAGCGGACATGGTGAAGAAGTTCCGCGTGTCGCTGGCGCTGCAGCCCGTGGCGACCGCGCTGTTCGCCGATTCGCCGTTCACCGACGGCAAGCCCAACGGCTACCTCAGCTACCGCTCGCACATCTGGACCGACACCGATCCGGACCGCACCGGCATGCTCGACTTCGTGTTCGAGGAGGGCTTCGGCTACGAGCGCTACGTCGACTACCTGCTCGACGTGCCGATGTACTTCAGCTACCGCAACGGCGAGTACCTCGACCTGTCGGGGCAGTCGTTCCGTCGCTTCCTCGCCGGCGAACTCGACGGCCTGCGCGGCGAACTGCCGACCCTGCGCGACTGGAACGACCACATGACCACCGCGTTCCCCGAGGTGCGGCTGAAGAAGTACCTGGAGATGCGCGGCGCCGACGGTGGTCCGTGGAACCGGCTGTGCGCGCTGCCCGCGTTCTGGACCGGGCTGCTGTACGACGACGCGTCGCTGGACGCGGCCTGGGACCTGGTGAAGGGCTTCACCCTCGCACAGCGCAACGCGATGCGCGACGCCGTGCCGCGGCTGGCCCTGGGCGCGCCGGCGCCCGGCGGCACCCTGCGCGACCTCGCGCGCGAGGCGGTGAAGATCGCCGTCGCCGGCCTGCGCCGGCGCGCGCGGCGCAATGCCAACGGCGCCGACGAGACCGGCTTCCTCGATGCCCTGGTCGAGATCGCCGAATCCGGGCAGACCCCGGCCGAACGCAAGCTCGCCCTGTTCCAGGGTGACTGGCACGGCGACATCGACCGCGTGTTCCGCGAGTTCGCCTACTGAGCGCGCGCACGCGCCCACCGCTGTCCGGTGGACAACGCGCCGCCGCGCGGCCGGCGAAGGTTGCCGCGGCAACCGATGCTGCACTGCGGCAGGAAACGCGTTAACGTCTGGCGCATGAACATCCCCGACGGACCGCTGCGCGAACCCCTCGATTTCGCCGAGACCGACACGCTGCTGCGCGACGACGTGCGCCGGCTGGGCGCACTGGTCGGCGAGGTGCTGGCCGAGCAGGGCTCGCCGGCGCTGCTGGAGGAAGTGGAAGGCATCCGCCGCGCCGCGATCGCGCGCCGCGAGCAGGGCCTGCCGGTGGACGCGCTGGCCGACGAACTGGCGCGCGTGCCGCTGGCCGACGCCGAGGCCGTGGTGCGTGCGTTCGCGGCGTACTTCGGCGCGATCAACCTCGCCGAGCGCGTGCACCGCATCCGCCGCCGCCGCGACTACGAGCGCAGCAGCGACCAGCCGCAGCCGGGCGGCTTCGAGGCGGTGCTGCGCGACCTGCGCGAGGACGGCGTCACCTTCGAGGAACTGGTGGCGACGCTGCCGCGGCTGTGGGTGGAGCCGGTGTTCACCGCGCATCCCACCGAGGCGGTGCGCCGGGTGATGCTGGAGAAGGAGCGCACCATCGTCGAGCGCCTGGTCGAGGACATCGACCGCACGCGCACGCCGGTGGAGCGCCGCGCCGACCTGGAGCGCATCCGCCTGTCGCTCACCTCGGCGTGGCAGACCAGCGATGCGCCCGCGCAGAAGCCGACCGTGGCCGACGAGGTCGAGCACGTCGGCTACTACCTCACCAACATGCTGTACCGCGTGGTGCCGGTGTACTACGAAGCCTTCGCCGATGCGGTCGAGGCGGTGTACGGCCGCCGCATCGCCCCGCCGCAGGTGCTGCGCTTCGGCACCTGGGTCGGCGGCGACATGGACGGCAACCCCAACGTCAACGCCGCCACCGTGCGCGCGGCGCTCGACGCGCAGCGCGCGCAGGCGATCGCCAAGTACCGCGCCGACCTGCGCGCGCTGGGCAACATGCTCACCCAGTCGCAGGGCCGGGTGGACGTGGACCCGGCGGTGCTGGCCCGCATCGACGAGTACATCGCACGCCTGCCACAGGCCGCCGCACGGCTCCGTCCGCGCCTGGCGGACATGCCGTACCGGCGCCTGATCGACCTGATGAAGGCGCGGCTGGCGCTGGCCGCCGACGGCGCCGCCGGTGGCTACGAAGGCGCGCGCGAGTTCATCGCCGACCTCGAGTTGATCGACGCCAGCCTGCTGCGCCACCGCGGCGAGCACGCCGGGCGCTTCGCCCTGCAGCGCCTGCTGTGGCGCGCGCGCACCTTCGGCTTCCACCTCGCCGCGCTCGACCTGCGCCAGGATTCGGCGGTGCACGATGCCGCGCTCGCCGCACTGCTCGGCGACGAAGCCTGGGCGACGCGCGACGCCGACGAGCGCGGCGCGCGCCTGCACGCACTGCTCGAGCGTGACGCGCCCGCCGTCGCGCCCGTCGCCCACGACACCCTGTCGAGCACGCTCGACGTGTTCCGCACCGTGCTGGACGTGCGCCGGACCCACGGCACCCACGCCATCGGCCTGTACATCATCAGCATGAGCCGCAGCGCCGCCGACGCGCTGGCGGTGCTGGCGCTGGCGCGCGCCGCCGGCTGCGTCGAGGATGGCACGGTACCGCTCGACGTGTCGCCGCTGTTCGAGACCGTCGACGACCTGCAGGCGGCGCCGGGCGTGATGCGCTCGCTGTTCGAGGACCCGCTGTACCGCGCGCACCTGGCCGCGCGCGGCGACGAGCAGACGGTGATGCTCGGCTATTCCGACAGCGCCAAGGACGGCGGGCTGCTGGCGTCGCGCTGGACCCTGCAGCGCGCGCAGGTGGAGTTGACCGAGCTGGCCAACCGCTTCGGCGTGCGCATCATGTTCTTCCACGGCCGCGGCGGCTCGGTCAGCCGCGGCGGCGGCAAGACCGAGCGCGCGATCATCGCCGCGCCGCGCGGCTCGGTGAACGGCAGCATGCGCGTCACCGAGCAGGGCGAGGTGATCCACCGCAAGTACGGCATCCGCGCGCTGGCGCTGCGCAACCTCGAGCAGACCACCGGCGCCGTCCTGCGCGCCACCTTGCGCCCGCGCCCGCGAGACCCGCGCGAGGAGAAATGGAAGGCGATCGCAAAGTCGCTGGCCGAGGATTCGCGTGCGCACTACCGCGCGCTGGTGCACGAGCATCCCGAGTTCCCGGACTACTTCCGCGCGGCCACGCCGGTGGACGTGATCGAGCGCCTGCAGATCGGCTCGCGTCCCTCGCGCCGGCGCGACGGCGGCATCAACAACCTGCGCGCGATCCCGTGGGTCTTTGCGTGGTCGCAGAACCGCTCCGGCCTCACCGGCTGGTACGGCATCGGCCATGCGTTGTGTCGCGGCGTGCAGCGCCATGGCCAGGACGTAATGGCGGAGATGGCGCGCGACTGGCCGTTCTTCGCGGCGGTGCTGGACGACGTGGAGATGCTGCTGGCGAAATCCGACCTCGCCATCTTCGAACGTTACTCGAAGCTTGCCGGCCCGCTGCACGACACCTTCCATCCCGGCATCGCCGAGGAATTCCTGCGGACCTGCGACGCGATCCTGCTGCTGAAGCAGCGTGACCGCATCCTCGCCGACGACTACCGCCTGCGCCTGTCGATCCGCCTGCGCAATCCCTACGTCGATCCGATCAGCCTGCTGCAGGTCGACCTGCTCAAGCGCTGGCGCGAGGGCGACCGTCGCGACGACAACCTGCTGCGCGCGCTGGTGTCCACCGTCAACGGCATCGCCGCGGGCATCCAGAACACCGGTTGAAGGGCCTGTCCCCTCTCCCGCTTGCGCGGAAGAGGGGTGGGGCGAGCGCGTGTTCCAGTCAAATCGTTGGGATGCCGCGCGACGTCACCAGCTGAAGCCGGCGCCGCCCATCACGCTCTTCTCGCCGCCGCCGAACGCACCGCCCAGCGACACGCTGGCGCGGCGGCCGATCAGCCGCTGGTAGCCTACCGCCAGCGCCTGTTCTCCCCCCTGCGCGCCGAAGCCGACGCCGACCCGGTTCCTGCCCGGCAGGCCGGCGGTGTTCATTGCCATGCCGGCGTAGGCGCCGCTCATCGCGGCCATCTTGTCGATGCGGCGATCCATGTGGTTGAAGCGATCGTTGACGTCGTCGCGGAAGCCTTCGAACGAATCGGCGAAACCGAGGATCTCCGTGACACGCGAATCGGTGTACTCGTTTGCGCTTTCCAGCGTCTCGGTGGCGACGGAGTCGGTGTAGGTGTTGGCCGTCTCCAGCGTTTCCGCATCGCCGCTGTCGACGATCGTCTGCACCTGGGGTTCGGTCATGCCACCGCTGCCGTCACCGGCGGGACCTTGCGGCCCGGTCGGGCCGGTGGGGCCCTGTGCGCCGACCAGCGAGGCGAGCCATTCGGCCTGCGTGCCGCTGTAGCCATTGCTGACGGCCACCTGGTAGGCACTGGCACCGGCCGGACCCTGCGGCCCGACGCCACCGCCGCCGCCTTCGCCCAGCGTGGTCAGGCGACTGTCGACGGCGGCGAAGGCATCGCCGACGTTGTGGTAGCTGGCGCCCTGGATGACGAAGGTCGGCGCGGTGAAGGTGCCGCCGACATAGGTCGCGCCGCCGCCCATCCAGTGGGCGACACCGGTGCCGAGCAGATCGGTGCTGGCGGTGAGCTGGCGCAGGTTGACGGCATCCTGGGCGGCGGTCGCGTCCTCCACGTCGGTGATGCGGCGATTGCCGACCGCGACGGTGTCGTCCTCGTCGGCCACCGAGTTCGCGCCGATGGCGACGGCGTTGTGGCCCGTCACCACCGCATTGTCGCTGCCGTCGTTGGCGCCATCGGCAACGAAGTACGGATTGCTGTTGCCGGCCGTGATTCCCGCGATGGCGGCATTGAGCTGGCGCAGGTTGACCGCATCGGTGGCCTGGGTGCCATCGGCGACGTGGATGATCTGGCTCTCCCGGGCGCTGCTGCCCACCGAAACGGCGTAGTCGCGGTCGGCCACGGCCTGGTAGCCGATCGCCGTGCTGCCGACGTTGAGCGCCTGGCTCTGGTAGCCGAAGGCGTTGCTGTAGTCGCCCGCGCTGCGCACGCCCGCCCCCACGGCCAGCGAAGTCTCGCCACTGGCGATCGCGCCGCCGGAATAGGCATCCATCACGCCGTCTCCGTCGATGTCCACGTTCGGCTCGGGGATGCCTTCGCCCTGGAAGAACGTGGAAAGTGCCAGGCTGCCGCGGCCCCATGCCGTGGCGTAGTTGCCCAACGCCGCGCTCTGCTGGCCCTCCGCGCGGTTGTTTGCCCCCAGCGCGCTGCTGCCGAAGCCGCTGGCGAGGTTGGCGCGGCCGACCGCACTGCTGTTGCCGCCATTGGCGACGTTGAGGTTGCCCAGCGCGTTGCTGCCAAATCCGTTGGTTGCGTTGGAATACCCGATTGCACTGCTCAAGGCGCCGCCTGCGGTGTTGGCATGGCCGAATGCACTGCTGGCAACGGCAAGCGCCGCATTGCCGGAACCGAACGCGCTCGCGTCGATGCCGCTGGCGGCGTTGCCGTAGCCCACGGCACTGGCCCGCTCTCCGGCAGCGCCGTTGCCAATGCCGGCGGCCATCGCGCCTGCACCGGTGGCGCCGTCGTTGTTGTAGTTGCCCGCGGTCGCATCGCTGGAATTGACGCTGTAGAACCGGGTGTCGTCGCCGCCCGCGCCAGCGGCGGCAATGGCGGCATTCAACTGCGCCAGGTTGACCGCATCGGTATCGGCGGTGCCGGTTGCGATGTCGGTGATGCGGCGACTACCCACGGCGAAGGTGTTGTCCTCGTCGGCCACCGATCCTGCACCCAGCGCCACGCTGTTGGCGGCGGTGACCTGCGCTCCCCGGCCAATGGCCACCGCATCGAGCAGGTTGGCGCGCGCGCCGTAGCCCATGGCGATGGCGTTGCTGGCGGAGTTGGCCACGGCGGCGTCGCGTCCAAGGGCGATGGCGCTTTCGGCGTTGTTGCCTACTCGGGCACCGGTGCTGCTGGAATCGCTTGCACCGAAGGCAAGGGCGTACCGGGAGCTGGGACTGACCTGGCTGTAGCTGCCGAGGGCGCTGCTGTAGGCGCCGCTGGCGGTATTGTTGAAGCCGAAGACGCTGCTGGCGCTGCCCTCTGCCAAGCTGCCCACGCCGAACGCACTGCTGTGCTGGGCGTGGGCGTGGGTCGTCCGGTCGATTCCGACATCGAAGACGCCGTCGCGGTCCTCGTCGTACCAGCTCCCCACCGCCACGCTGTTGTGATAAGCAAACCCACCGGACCCGGCCTCGGTGCCGACGCCGAGGGCGACGCTGCTGTTGCCATGGGCAATCGCCCCTGCGCCGACGGCAACGCTACTCCTGCCTCTGGCGCTGCTGAACTCCCGGGTGCCAAGGGTGTCAATGATGCCGTTGCCGTCGCGGTCCCACACGCCGGAGACAACGAGGCTGTGCTCGCCGCTAGCCGCGCCGAGGCTTCCGAACGCACTGCTGTAAGTGCCGCCGGCGGTGTTGCGAAAGCCGAACGCGTTGCTGGCGCTGCCGCTGGCGGTGTTGTTGTAGCCGAAGGCATTGCTGGAGTTGCCGATGGCGGTGTTGATGCGACCGAAGGCATTGGCCGTGTTGTCGCATGTGGTGTTGCCCGCAGATGTGGCGCCATTGGCCAGCGTCGTGTTTTCCGCGCCCCTGTCCGTGCTGCCCGAGTCCGGGCAAGGCTGGTCGGCCCATGCCGGCATCGACATCGCGCCCAGCAGGGCCAGGGACAGCAGCGACAGGGCCGGCGGCGGCCGGCGGCGGGGATTCGGGTTCATGGCGGTGCCTTCCTTCGGATGGATGCCGACGGACCATCGGCGCAGGGGGGATATGCGAAACTCCGCACCAGCACAGGACACGCCCTGACGCACCCATGTCGTCGCCGTTGCCGCCACCGGAGGTCACCGCCCTGCTGCAGCGCGCCCGCGCCGGCGATGGCCAGGCGCTGGGCGACGCCTACGCGGCGGTCTACGAGGAGCTCAAGCGTGCCGCCCGCCTGCAGTTGCGCCGCGGACGCGGCCCGCTGGAAACCACCGCCCTGGTCCACGAGGCCTACCTCAAGCTGGCCGGCGGTTCGCCGCTGGCCGCCAGCGACCGCAACCACCTGCTGGCGCTGTCGGCGCGGGCGATGCGCCAGGTCCTGGTGGACGATGCGCGCATGCGCAAGGCCGACAAGCGCGGCGGCGGCCAGGAGGCGCTGACGCTGACCGCGCAGCTGGGTGCCGAGGAGCGCGCGGTGGTCGAGGTGCTGCAGCTGGACGAACTGCTCGAAGCGCTGCGTCGCGCCGACCCGCGCGCCGCGCAGATCGTCGAATTGCGTTGCTTCGGCGGCTACGAGGAAACCGAGATCGCCCAGATGCTGGAGATCAGCTACCGCACCGTGCGCCGCGACTGGCGCAAGGCGCGTGCCTTGCTGCTGGCGGAGATGGCCGGCGGCCGATGACACCGCGGCGCGATGGCGCGCGCGGGCGATCTTCGACGACATGGTGCGCCCCGCTGCCGATGCACGCATGCACCGGGTCGAGGCGGCGTGTGCCGGCGACGCCGCGCCGCAGGCGCCAGCCAGGCCGCGAACGCCGGCAGGCGCCGGGCGTGGAGGCGCCTCGTGGCATCAACTCACAAGCTGCGCAGCAGGCCGCGCAGCAGCTTCTTGCCCTTGCCTTCCTCTTCCTTGGGCGCTTCCTCCGCATCATTGCCGCGGCTGGCCGGGGCGTCCTGCAGGTTGCCGAAATCCATGCCCAGCATCGCGCTGGCGGTGGACTTGGTGCGCACGCGCACGTTCCACTCCGGATCCCAGGGCGCCTTCGGATCCGCCGGGCGCGGCGGCCAGGTGATGTTGGTTTCCGGGCCGTAGGCGATCAGGTTGACCGTGGCCATGCCGCCGCCCTGCGCGGCGCTGTTGCCGGTGGGCTTGAAGATGCCCTGCGGGATCGCGCAGCGCGTGGTCGTGGGCGGCAGCAGCACCTTCTGCTTGAGCCAGCGGTCGATGTAGGTGCCGGTGAGGTAGTTGACCAGCTCCTGCCCGGCGCCCGCGACTTCCGAGCTGCTCCAGACCACGAAGTTGCGTTCGTCCTGCATCGCCATGCCGGCGAGGTAGTAGGCGCGGGCGCGATCGACCGATTGCCAGCTCAGCGCGATGCTGTCGGCCAGCTCGCCCTGCGTCTGCAGGCCGGGCTTGGCCATGAAGTCGGCGGCCTGTCCGAGGTCGAACTGCAGCGAGGCCGGCACGCCGTCGCCGGTGATGCGGTGCTGGCCGACCATCGAAGAGCGGTCGGACACGCCGCGGCTGTTGCGCTGGTTCGGCCACAGCGCATAGCTGGGGTTGGTATCGATGTCGCGGTCGGGGACGAACAGGCTGGGGGCCAGGCTGCCGTCGACGCCGGGCTTGCCGCCCTTGAGGCGGACCGTCATGACCTTCGGTTGCCCCGGCCGCACGGTGGCGCCACAACCCCAGTACTGGCGGATGGTGACTTCGATGTCGGGGGTCGTCACCGGTTCCCGGTGGGAGGCGTGTTCGCCGGGCGGCGGCGGCACGAGCGGCAGCGACTTGCCGACCGCAAGGCCGGCGGGCACGAACTGTTCGGCGGCCACGCCCGGGCGCAGGCTGTTGTGCATCGCGATGTCCAGCACCTTGCCGGTGGAGCCGGGGATGTTGCGCGCCTGCGGGTATCCCCTCGGCGCCTGGTTGCCCATCATGCGGTTGGCCAGTCCGCCGAGCGCGCCGAGGTCGGGCATGCCGACCATCTCGTGGGTGGCGACGTCGATCCAGACCTGGGTCTCCGGCCCCTTGCCGTTCTGGGCACTGCCCACGGGCAGGGCGAGCAGCAGGGCGGCGCCGAGGGCGAGGGCGAGCGGGTGGCGGAGCGTGTTCATGGTGGTTCCTGCGGGCGGGCTTGCTGGTGGAATGCGGAAGAAGCCGCCGCAACAGGACACGCCCGCCGCTGCGACGTCGCGATATACTCCCCCCCACTATCAATCCGGGCGGCCACCATGCCCCATTCCCCCGCCGACAAGGCCAAGGCGCTGGCCCGCGTGCGCCGCATCCGCGGCCAGCTCGACGCGCTGGAGCGCGCGCTCGAGGCCGGCGCCGACTGCGCGCCGGTGCTGCAGCAGCTCGCGGCGGTGCGCGGCGCGGTCAACGGGTTGATGTCGGAAGTGCTGGAAAGCCACCTGCGCGAAGCGTTCGCGCAGCCCGATCCATCCCTGGACGCGCGCGAGGCCGGCATCGATGCCGCCGTCGCGCTGGTCCGTTCGTATCTCAGGTAACCCGGAGGGAAGTCCCATGAAGTCACGCGCCGCCGTCGCCTTCGCCGCAGGCGAACCGCTGAAGATCGTCGAGATCGACGTCGCCCCGCCGAAGGCCGGCGAGGTACTGGTCAAGATCACCCACACGGGCGTCTGCCACACCGACGCGTTCACGCTGTCGGGCGACGATCCGGAAGGCCTGTTCCCGGTGGTGCTGGGCCACGAGGGCGCCGGCATCGTGGTGGAAGTGGGCGAGGGCGTGACCTCGGTGAAGCCTGGCGACCACGTGATCCCGCTGTACACCGCCGAGTGCGGCGAATGCCTGTTCTGCAAGAGCGGCAAGACCAACCTGTGCACGTCGGTGCGCGCCACCCAGGGCAAGGGCGTGATGCCGGATGGCACCTCGCGTTTCTCCTACGAAGGCCAGCCGCTGTACCACTACATGGGCTGCAGCACCTTCAGCGAATACACGGTGGTCGCCGAAGTCTCGCTGGCCAAGGTGAACCCGGAGGCGAACCCCGAGCATGTCTGCCTGCTCGGCTGCGGCGTCACCACCGGCATCGGCGCCGTGCACAACACCGCCAAGGTGCAGCCGGGCGATTCGGTGGCCGTGTTCGGCCTGGGCGGCATCGGCCTGGCGGTGATCCAGGGCGCACGCCAGGCGAAGGCGGCCCGCATCATCGCCATCGACACCAACCCGTCGAAGTTCGAGATGGCGCAGCAGTTCGGCGCCACCGACTGCATCAACCCGAAGGATCATGACAAGCCGATCCAGCAGGTGGTCGTGGACATGACCGGCTGGGGCGTCGACCATTCGTTCGAGTGCATCGGCAACGTCAACGTGATGCGCGCGGCGCTGGAATGCGCGCATCGCGGCTGGGGCCAGAGCGTGATCATCGGCGTGGCCGGCGCCGGGCAGGAAATCAGCACGCGTCCGTTCCAGCTGGTGACCGGCCGCAAGTGGATGGGCACCGCGTTCGGCGGCGTGAAAGGCCGCTCGCAGCTGCCGGGCATGGTCGAGGACGCGATGCGGGGCGAGATCGAACTCGCGCCGTTCGTGACGCACACGATGCCGCTGGACGACATCAACGACGCCTTCGACCTGATGCACGAGGGCAAGTCGATCCGCAGCGTGGTGCACTATTGACGGCGTTCCCTTCTCCCGCAAGCGGGAGAAGGTGCCCCGAAGGGGCGGATGAGGGCGCGCCGGAGGCGCGGAGCCATCCCGCCACTGCTCGCCCTCACCCCAACCCTCTCCCGCAAGCGGGAGAGGGAGCAGACAACGGAGTACGCACATGGAACGCATCGAACACCGCGCCTGCTTCGGCGGCTGGCAGGACGTCTACGAACACGCATCGGGCACGCTCGGCTGCACGATGCGGTTCGCTGTCTACCTGCCGCCGCAGGCATCGGAGCCGGGTGCGAAGCTGCCGGTCCTGTACTGGCTCTCGGGCCTGACCTGCACCGAACAGAATTTCATCACCAAGGCCGGCGCGCAGCGTTACGCAGCCGAACATGGCGTGGTGCTCGTGGCGCCCGACACCAGCCCGCGCGGCGACGACGTGCCCGATGCCGACGGCTACGACCTCGGCAAGGGCGCCGGCTTCTACGTCAACGCCACCACGCTGCCATGGGCGCGCCACTACCGCATGTACGACTACGTCGTCGAAGAACTGCCGGCGCTGGTCGAGGCGCATTTCCCGGTATCCGACGCGCGTGCGATCAGCGGCCATTCGATGGGCGGGCACGGCGCGCTGGTCGTCGCGCTGCGCAATCCGGGGCGCTATCGCAGCGTGTCGGCGTTCTCGCCGATCGTGGCGCCATCGCAGGTGCCCTGGGGCGAGAAGGCGTTCTCCACCTACCTCGGCGAGGATCGCGCGGCGTGGGCGCGCTACGACGCGACCGAGCTGGTGAAGGCCGCGACGGAAAAGCTGCCGTTGCTGATCGACCAGGGTGACGCCGACGAACTCCTCGACCTGCAGCTGCGCCCGCAGCTGCTGCAGGCCGCGGCCGAGGCGGCGGGGCATCCGCTGTACCTGCGCCTGCAGCCGGGCTACGACCACAGCTATTACTTCATCGCCAGCTTCATCGGCGACCACCTCGCGCACCACGCGAAGGCGTTGAACGCGTAGCGCCAGGCCCGCCCCGCGCCTGATCCGCGGGCGCGAAGTCGGTGAAGGCGAAGCGCCCGTCGCGCAGCACGGTGTCGCCCTGCGCCAGTGCGACGGGCGCGCTGAACATCGGGCCGGCCGAGACGCAGGTGTGGAATTCACCGTTCTCGCCGCACGGATCGATGTCCGCCGGCAGGGCGCGCCACAGCGCGGCATCGAAGGCCTGGCCGGCGAAGCGCGCATCCAGCTGCTGCGTGTCCACGCAGCACAGGTGCGCGCGCAGGCCGCCGTCGACCATCTCCCGTGCCAGCGCCGCGGTGTCCGCGCCGAACAGCGGCGTCCGCACGTCCCATCCGATCTCCGCCAGGGCCTGCACGCGGTAGGCGCGGATGTCCTCGAGGAACAGGTCGCCGAACGCCAGCGTCCGCAGCGCCGGCCAACGCGTCGTCGCGCGCGCCAGCGCGTCGGCCATCGCCCGCCCGTAATCGTCGTTCGTGCAGCCGGCCGGGATCATCGATTCCAGCAACGGCAGGCCGGTGGCGCGCGCTTGTGCGTGCAGGACCGTGCGACGGATGCCCTGCATCGAGGCGCGGTCATGCTCGCGCGTGATCGTGCTCAGCAGGCCGACGACCTCGACATCGCCCTGCCGGCGCATCACGTGCAGGGCCCACGCCGCGTCCTTGCCGCCACTCCACGCCAGCAGCGCGGGCGTGGCCACGCCCGAGGGCTCAGGCGCCGCGCACGTCGCGCAGCTCCCAGGCGCTGCCCGCGAGCAGGCGCAGGCGCTGCTTGAACACGGCGCCCGGCAGCGACGTGGTCACGATCAGCTCGACGTGCAGGTCATGCTGCTCGCCGCTGACCGTGGCGGCCGGATCGGTCGCGCCGAGCGCGGGGTCGACGGCATCGGGATCGGACTGGGTCGCGCGCCAGCGTTCGAACAGCGCGTCGCCGCGCAAGGCGTCCTGCAGCTCGCGCGCCATGCCGTCGGCGCCCTGCGAGGCGAACGGCAGCTCGCCGGCGGCGCGCGCCCTTTCCGGATCGGGCAGGTTGACGTGGTAACGGATGGCCATGCGGTCCTCGCGGCGTCGGGTCTGCGCGCAGCGTAGCAGCGCGGGGGGTCGAGGCGGCGTCATGATCCGCCGAACGCGTGCGCCTCCGACGCAAATCCCACCACCACCGCGCCCTTGCCGACGTTGACCATGCCGGTCAGGCTCATCACGCTTTCATGCACCTCGATGTTGCGGCTGGCGCAGGCCGCGCGCAGCGCCTCGTAGCCGGGCATGGCGCGCATCTCGTCGAGGTCGCCGCCGTGGCACAACGTCAGCGTCGGCGTCATCAGCCCGGCCTCGACGCGCCGCGCGGCGAACTCGAACAGCGCGCGCACCGCGGGATCGAAACCCTTGAGCTTGGCCACCGGCCCGGTGTCGCCGCGCCAGCCGCGCAGCACCGGCTTGATGTCGAGCGCGGTGCCGAGCGCGGCGCTGAGCAGGCTCACGCTGCGGTCGCCCTTGTGCCGGGCGCGGTTGCGGATGTAGTACAGGTCGCGCGGCACCAGGTAGCCGTAGGTATGCAGCGCGAGGTGCTCCAGGCGCGCGCGGATGCGCGCCGGGCCGTCGCCGGCGTCGCGCAGCCGCACGGCTTCCACCGGCAGGATGCCCTGCGCGCAGAACAGGTTCTGGGTGTCGATCACGCGCAGCGCGAACGGCGTGTTGTGGCCTGCGGCGGAGCGCACCGGCTTGTATCCGTTGAGGCTGGCGAAGCTCGCCTGCTGCGCGTTCTCGAAGATCTGGCTGCGCGTCTTCGTCACCGTGATGCAGAACACGTGGTCGTAGTCGATCACCAGCCGCTGCAGGAACAGGTCGCGGATCTGCTCGACCGAGAACGGGATGGTCTCGGCGCTGGCACCGCGTTCGGCGATGTGCGAATGCAGGAACGCCAGCGTGTCCGCCTCGTCGCGGTAGTCGACCTGGGTGGTGCCGTCGATGCGCACCGAGATCGGCAGGATGTCGACGCCGTTGCGGCGAAGGAAATCGACCGGCAGGTCGCAGGCCGAGTCGACGACGATGCCGATGCGCATGGGGCCCCCGGGGCGAAAGCGCCGCACGCTACGCCGATGCGCCGGCGGAGGCTGTGACGCGGGTCACGCGTCGATCCGCGGCGGTGCGCGCGGGTTATCCGCCGCGGTGGCCGGGACGCTGCGCGCCGACCGGGAGGCTGGCCGCGCGGCGCATCGCCGGGTCGTCCAGCAGGGCCGGGTCGCGCAGCGCGGCCACGGCCAGGTCGTGCGCGTCGTTGCCCCAGAACAGCGCGTCGCCGATGGCCAGCGTCGGCACGCCGAACACCTGCGCCTCGAGCGCCTGCCGGGTGTTGTCGCGCAGGGCGTCCTTCACCGCGCCGGACGCGGCGGCATCGATCGTCACGCCCAGGCGTTCGCGCACCGGCGCAAGCGCCTCGGCGCTGTCGCCCGCCTCGCCGCGGGCCCAGATCCCGTCGAACACGGCGTCGATCGCGGCGGGCGTGTTGCCGGCGGCGATGCACAGGCGCAGCGCCGCCAGCGGGTTGAACGGATGCGCCGGCGGGAACCGCAGCGGCACGCCGTCGCGCCGCGCCTGCCAGGTCACCAGCCGATAGGTGAACTCGCGCTTGCGCGGGATCTCCGCGGGACCGCGCTGGCCGAGCGCGTCGAGCACGGCGCCCAACAGGATCGGCACCGGCTCGATCCGCGCCAGTTCGGGCAGGTCGCGCAGCCGCCGCCACTGCAGGTAGGCGAACGGCGAGACCACGTCGAAGTACCAGCGGGCGATCGGCGGACTGGCCATCCCGGCGGGCTCACTCCACCTGGGCGGGATACGCGCGCGGCAGCGTGCCCGCCTCAGGCGACGGCGCGGTGCGCAGGTAGCGGTCGCGCAGGTCGGTCTGGCGCGAGCGCATCGGGATCGCGCGCCCGCCCAGCCACACCTGCTGCGCGGTGCTGGCCACGTCCAGCGGATCGCCGCTCCACAGCACGAGGTCGGCGGTCTTGCCGACCGCGATCGTGCCCAGCCGGTCGCCGACGCCGAACGCCTCCGCAGGCACGCGCGTCAGCCCGGCCAGCCCGTCGTCCCACGGCAGGCCGTTGGCGACCGCGTTGCCAGCCAGCTGGCGCACCTTGCGCGCGTTGTGCGAGGCGTCGCCCGACTGGGTGAAGCCCACGCGCACGCCGGCCGCATGCAGGCGCGCGGCGTTCTCCAGGGTGGCACCGATCTGGTCGAAGTTCGCCGGCAGGTTCACCAGCGGATCGACGAACACCGGTACGCCGGCCGCTGCCAGCTGCGGCGCCAGCTTCCAGGCCTCGGCACCGCCGGCAATGGCGACCCTGATGCCGTGCCGCTGCGACCAGCGCAGCAGCTGGCGGATGTCCGCCGCGCGATTGACCTCGGCGACCACGCGGCCGCCTTCGTCGAAGTAGCGCTTGAGCACGGCGCGCCCGGCGGGCGTGAGCATGGCGATGTCGGCGCCGGCGGGAATGCGCCCGCGCAGTTCGTCCACCAGCTGGTCGAGCAGCATCCACTGGCCTGCGCGCGAGCTGCCGCTGAGGTTGGACGCACCCGCGCCCAGCGCCATGAACAGCACCTTCGGCCCGGCCGGGTCGACGCTGCCGTCCAGCCGCATCACCGCGCCCTGGCCGCCGATGATCGAGCCGCCCGGCGAACTGTTCGCGGTGAGCAGGGTGAAGCCGATGCCCTCCACGCGCGCCACCGGCAGCAGGATCGACTCGGGGTTGTAGGCGAGGGTGACGTCGAACTCGGGGCGCACCACCATGTCCTTGGCGTTCTCGCCCAGCGCCAGCGCGGCGTCGCGCGTGGACGACTCGCCCGAGACCTCCTCGATGCCGATGCCGGTGATGCCGCCGAACAGCGTCGGCGTGAGCGGCCGGCCGCCGGCGTCGATCTCCGGCACGTCGCCGGAGTCCAGCGCGCGCCCGATCGCGGCGATGCGGCCATTGCGCACCAGCACGTCGTGGCCCTTGAGCACGCTGGCGCCGGCGGCCGCGGTGTGCACGTCGGCGTTGCGGATCAGCACATCCTGGGCGAA
>JAIUOJ010000023.1 GCA_020161335.1 Pseudomonadota bacterium | reverse complement strand
GACCGCGGCGTTCGGGCTGGGCCTGCTGCATCGGCTCGATCCCGCGCGCATCCAGACCCAGGCGCTGGTGCTGTGTCCCACGCGCGAACTCGCCGACCAGGTGGGCAAGCAGCTGCGCAAGCTCGCCGTCGGCATCCCCAACCTGAAACTGTCGATCCTCTGCGGCGGCATCCCGCTCGGCCCGCAGCTGGCGTCGCTCACGCACGACCCGCACGCCGTGGTCGGCACGCCCGGCCGCATCCAGGACCTGATGAAGCAGCGCGCGCTGCACCTGGACGGCGTGCGCACCCTGGTGCTGGACGAAGCCGACCGCATGCTCGACATGGGCTTCGAGGACGCGATCAAGGACATCGTCAAGCGCTTGCCGAAGGAGCGCCAGGGCCTGCTGTTCTCGGCTACCTTCCCCGACGCCATCCGCACGCTCGGCGGCGCCATGCTGCGCGACGCCGTGGACATCAGCGTCGAAGGCAGCGTGCAGCCGGCCACCATCACGCAGCTGCTGTTCGACATCGATCCCGAACAGCGCATGCCGGCATTGGCAGCGCTGCTGCTGAAGTACCAGCCGGCCTCGGCGGTGGTGTTCTGCAACACCCGCGCCGACGTCAACGAAGTGGCCGGCTCGCTGTCGCACTACGGCTTCACCGCCAGCGCGCTGCATGGCGACATGGAACAGCGTGACCGCGACGAAGTGCTGGTGCAGTTCGCCAACCGCAGCTGCAGCATCCTGGTGGCCAGCGACGTGGCCGCGCGCGGGCTGGACGTCGAGGACGTCGGCGCCGTCATCAACTACACCCTGCCCACCGACGTGGACACCTACCTGCACCGCATCGGCCGCACCGGGCGCGCGGGCCGCGACGGGCTGGCGCTCAGCCTGTGCACCCCGCGCGAGCTGCCGCGCATCACCGCGATCAGCGCCCAGACCGGGCCGGTCCTGCGCTGGGAGAAGGTGCAGCCGCTGTCGGGCCGGCCGAAGCACGTGCCGCCCGCGCCGATGGCCACGCTGCGCATCGATGCCGGGCGCGGCGACAAGCTGCGCCCCGGCGACATCGTCGGCGCGCTCACCGGCGAGGCCGGCCTGCACAAGGACGCCATCGGCAAGATCGACGTCTTCGCGACCCGCAGCTACGTCGCCATCGCCCGCGCGCAGGCCGACAGGGCACTGGCGCGCCTGCGCGAAGGCAAGATCAAGGGGCGCAAGTTCCGGATCGCGCGGCTGTAGCCGGGCAGACCCGCCACGCCGGGATCGACGGCCCGAAGCGACCTCTCGCCCGGGGCAAGGCGCCTGCCCACCCGCCGGCCCACGCTGAACCCGGCGACGCCTGGCTTGCCCGGTTTCGCGCACCCGCCTCCGAATTGAGGTAAGGTGCGCGCACTGTTCAAAGCGGGATCACGGTACATCGTGGCTCCGATGCGGTAGGTCCCCGTTGAAGCGTGCTTCTCCAGACGATCCGCTCCATCGCTTCGCGTTACCCCTTGCTCGATACAGTCCCGGCACCGCATTTCGCGCGCCGTGTGTCCCCAACTGATCCAAGGAGTAACACCATGTCCGACCGTCAAACCGGCACCGTCAAGTGGTTCAACGACGCCAAGGGCTTCGGCTTCATCACCCCGCAGAGCGGCGACGACCTGTTCGTCCATTTCCGCTCGATCCAGGGCAGCGGCTTCAAGTCGCTGCAGGAAGGCCAGAAGGTGTCCTTCAAGGTCGCGCAGGGCCAGAAGGGCCTGCAGGCCGAAGAAGTCCAGGCTGAGTAATCCTGACGCGACGTTCGCGTCGCATCAGCAAGTGCCAAAGACCCCGGGCGGCAACGCCCGGGGTTTTTCTTTCCCCGGCCCCGCCACA
Organism: Pseudomonadota bacterium; assembly: GCA_020161335.1. Taxonomy (GTDB): domain Bacteria; phylum Pseudomonadota; class Gammaproteobacteria; order Xanthomonadales; family Xanthomonadaceae; genus Luteimonas. Next base: position 28,132 of record JAIUOJ010000023.1, on the reverse strand, counting down.
GGACGGCGGCGCCGCGCTGCGCCGCACGGATGACGCCGCCGGAACGCATCCGGCACACTGTCGTCCCCGACCATGCCGATGCGCCCGCGATGTCCCAGCCCGACGAATTCGATCCGGACGACAACTACACCGGTGATGCCGACGGCGCCGAGATCGACAACGATGCCGGCACCGAAGTCCTGGTCTGGCAGCTCTTGCTCATCATCAATCCCGGCGACGAGGACGCCGCGATGCAGCAGTTCGCCGCGTTCCAGGACGCCCTCGACGGCAGCGACGCCGACGACATCGACGTGATGGCCTTGCTGGAAGGCGTGATCGACTGGAAGTCCGCGTTCCACGTCGAAGAGACCGACGCAGGTGCATTGATCGAATCCCTCACCGAACTGGCCGCGCGCTTCAACCTCGACTTCGACTGGGACGTGGAAGACCCGACCGACGACGCCTTCCTTGCCGGCGCGTCCACCGCCGCGCTGCTCGAAGCCGCGCACGAACAACTGCGCCTCGACGGCTACACCCTCTGGACCCGCGAAACCGGCGACGACACCGTGGCCGGCTGGATGACGCTGTCCAGCGACGACGAAGCGATGCGCGTGATCGCGCCTGCGCTGGGGATTGAGGTCAGGCCTGCGGGGGGTTGATTTCCCTTCCGGCAGGGTCGCATCCAAGAAAGTGAACCAGACCCCGTTCTTGCTGTTGCTGAGCCTTTGCGTCATTTCCTCATTCTAGTTCCGGATACAGCTTGACCAGCGCATTGATGATTCGACCCCGCTGGGATGGGTGCATGGCGGGACGACCGTCTTGCAGCAGCATGTAGGCGCGCTTGGGGTTGATGGCCTTCGTCACTGATGTCTGCTCAACAGGCAGCGGCTTGACGAACCAGCCCGGCAACGACACCACAGGCACAACCGGAACACGTTGTCCAGTTTCGCCTTGCAGGTGTTTGGACAGCCACGCCGCTTCCGCCTCCGCCTGTCTGACGGACTTGTCGTCCGTTTTCCCGCCTGCGAAGACCAACTGCTTGCCATCGAACTGCACGTCGGCCGAACCCAACCCCTTGCCCGGCTTGCGTCGCGATTTGGTTTCCACCACGAACACCGTCGACGGCCCCACGACAACATGATCAAGGTTGAAATCCTTGCCCGTCGGCACGTCATGGAACACCTCGCAGCCATTGCCGCGCAACCGGTCGAGTGCCTGCGCGGCGGCGATTTCAGCACGCATGCCTTCCAGCCAGTGCTGCCGTGCACGACGCAGACGGAGCACTTGCCGCGCTATGGCGAGGATCGCAGCTAGCGACATCAGGCCGATCACCCATTCGAGCCAGCCAAACTGCAGCTGCGACCACCGCACGCGCGGCAACAGGATCGCCAGCATGGCGAGCGGCCCGATCACGACCAGCTGAACGAGGCGCCCCTGGATGTCGTCGCCAATCTCGTCTGCCTTGATTCGCGCTTGCGCGCCAGCCTGGTGCAGCAGCTTGTCGTTCAGCGGGGAACGCCGCTGGTCGCGTCGCTCCGCCCGCTTCTGCAGCGAAACAATCGCCACCACCAGTGACACAGGCAGGAACAGTGCCGCCAACAGCGTGATGGCGGGCAGGAATGGGGTAAACAGCGCCTCCATCTCGGTCAGGACTCCTTGCGTGGCTTCCGGGCTTTCTTCGGCTTCTCGGTGGGCAACAGACTGGTTAATGCCTGATAGCGTTCGAACAGAAATGCGACGCGCTCAGCATCGGTACCAAGTTTCGGGAGCTTTCGGCCTGCCGCCTTTTCCGCGGCGAGGTAGGCGGCGTCTACCACCTTGTCCAGCGTGGCGTGGGCCTTGACCAGTGCGGGCGGCATGGTCAGTGGATCGTAGAGGTCGGCCAGCGTGGCATCGGGAAATTGTGCACGGGCTTCGAGCACGCCTTGTGCTGCGGTTTCGATGGCGGCGCGATGCTTGTTGTTCCCTTCTCCCTCCGGGAGAAGGTGGCGCGCAGCGCCGGATGAGGGTTCGGTGTTGGTTGCAGCTTCCACGTGCTGCGCACCCTCACCCCTGCCCTTCTCCCGGGGGGAGAGGGGTTCAAGTTCTGGCCACGGGAAGTTGTTGTAGACAGCAGGCGAGTAGCTGTAGTCACTTTTCAGACGCCCACCTACAGAACGCATCCAGGCCATATGCATGGTGGATGTCAGTACGCCAAAGTGGAGAAGTGTGCCTCCCACGACCATCTGGATCTTGTTGCTTGCAATGGTGGTTTCATCAAGAAACACTAGGGGAATGAAGCGGCGGCTCTCGGATGAGACTTCAGGTACCGCCAGGTAGCTTCCGGCGGGCTGTCTGTCCTGAGTGAACAGTGTGGGCATTTCCGCATAATCCCTCACCTGCCTCGTAGGACTTTTAAGGCGCGTCTCCCGCACTGCTGCCACCCGCGACTTAATCAATGGCATTGCAGCGAGATTGTTTGGCGATGCCTCCTTCAGCCATAGACACCAGCGCCTTGTACCGCTGATCAATTCCTCGCCACCGATATATGGCCGAATGAATCTGGCCGCGTCTGGCTCGTCCTGTAGCAGGACATTCTTCTCCTCGTCGCTCAGAATCAAGTGGCCGCCATCCGTTGGCTGGCTACCTTTGAACATTGGCGGCATTCCTGGCTGTGGAGCTGAACGCGACGGCAACAATACATCTGGACCGCCGACCAGATAGGGATTGATTCTTGTAACTGCAATTGGGAACGGATCGGACTTTATCGTCTCGTACTCATAGATCCACTTTGGATCCGAATCGACAAGCCCGAAACCGACAATGACGCAATGCACGGCCGCTTTCCCGCGTGCTTCGTTGGACCATTGGAACGTTCGATGGGCAAAACGGATTTTCACGCCCCGAGCGAGCAAGTCTCCCCACAAGATGCCGACCTGCTCGCCTTGGCTGATTGAATTGGTGGAGACAAAAGCCGTCACGACCTCAGGATTCTTCTGCATGTAGGCCACGGCGATGCGGTACCAAGCCGTGACATAGTCCAAACGCCCGAATCGTCCTTCCTTGCCCCAGATGCGCTCCATGTCCGCCATCTGCTCGGCATTCCGCCACTGGTGGCCAATGAACGGCGGATTCCCAAGGACGTAGTCGCAATACCCCCCCCCGCAAGCATCGTGCCAGTCTATGCGAAGCGCATTATCATTCACTATCGTCGCCGACTTCTTCAGCGGCAACCGCACCACGTTCTCGCCAAACGCCTCGGCCACGCGCAGGTTCATCTGGTGGTCCATCAGCCACATGGCCACCTGCGCGATCTGGGCGGGAAACTCTTCGATCTCGATGCCAAAAAACTGGTCCACGTCCACCAGCACGTGGTCCTGTACGTGGGCCAGCACGGACTGCTGCGTGGCGAACTGCCGCTGCAACACTTCAAGCTCCAGCAGGCGGATCTCGCGATAGGCGATGACCAGAAAGTTGCCACAGCCGCAGGCCGGGTCGAGGAATTTCAGCGTGGCCAGCTTGCGATGCAGCTGCGCGAGCTTCTTGTCGTCGTCGCCGGCCTTGTCCAGCTCGGCCTTCAGCCCGTCCAAGAACAGCGGGCCGATCAGCTTGAGGATGTTCTTCTCGCTGGTGTAGTGCGCGCCCAGGTTACGGCGCGCCTTGGCATCCATCACCGACTGGAACATGGAGCCGAAGATGGCCGGGCTGATGCGGCTCCAGTCCAGGCTGGAGGCGTCGAGCAGCAACGCACGCATCTTCGCATCGAAGTCGGCGAACGGCAGCGCTTCCTCGAACAGCTTGCCGTTTACGTAGGGCAACTCGGCCAACTGCTCATCGAGTGTTTTCTGCCGCGCATCCTCCGGCGTGTTGAGTACCTGGAAGATGCGGCCCAGCCACAAGCCGAGGTCCACACCGTCGGCAGAAGTGCGCTGGGCGATGAAATCATGGAACGCATGGCGCGGGAAGATGCCGGTGTCGTCGGCAAACAGGCAGAACAGCACCCGCACCAGCAGCACTTCCAAGGCATGGCCTTCGTAACCAGCCGCCTTGAGCGCATCGTGCAGCTTGCCCATGCGCTCGGCGGCTGCCACGTTGACAGGGTCCTGCTCCTTGAAGCTGCGCGCCTGATAGCCGGCGATGAAGCCGAAGCGGCGGATGTGCTTGTGGAAGTCTTTTAACGCGAACTCAACCGGTTCGGCTTCGCCCTCCAGGTCATACAGGCGGAACCGCGCGAAATCGCTGACCAGCAGGTAGCGCGGCAATTCGGCGTCGGTCAGTCCGTGGAAGTAATCTCGCGCCTGTGCGTGGGCGCGGTTGAGGTCCTTGCCGAGCGACTTGTGCTCGATCAGCAGCACGCCCTTCCACAGCAGGTCGATGTAGCCGTCCTTACCGTCGAGTTTCCTGACCTTGCGCTCGAAGTTGGCCACGCGGCGACGCGACACGCCGAAGACGTTGAAGAAATCGTCCCAGAACGATTTCGCCTCGGCATCTTCACTCGCCTCGTCAGCCCACTCGCGCGAGAAACGCAACGCGCGATCCTTGATCTCGTTCCAGCTCAACGGCATGCAGGCGGCCCGTGGTCCACATCGACGCATCTTAACTGGGCCCTACGTGCCTGCACGGCCGCTGTCGCCGGCGACGGCAGGACCGCCAGGTCATCGAGCACGCTGCGTCTTCCGCGTCCCATGCGGCCCCCCACTTCGGATGTTCCCCGGGGCCGACCATACCCGCTCTGCCGGGACGGGGCAAAACGCATCGGGCTGGCACGCCCATGTTTCGACGGGCGTCACGACGCTCGGCGGCCACGCCCGGCGCGTATCCGGCGAGTAGCCCGGCGCGCCCCCCGGCGCACGAACGCGCCGCCCGCCGTACCGGCCGCTGAACGCCATGCCGTCCGGCACGTGGCGCGTGGGCGCGGCAGGCGCACGCTATGCCGCCGCCGCGGTGCAGGCCGCGGCCGTCGGTCCCGCCCTTCCCTTGTGATACCCGTTCCGGAGCCCCCACCATGTTGCGCAAGCTGTTGCTGTCCTCCGCGATCGCGCTGGCCCTGTCGGCCTGCGGCGAGCGCGCCGCCACCGAGCCCACGATGCCCGCCACCGCCCAGACCCCCGCGACGCCCGCGCAGGACCAGAACCCGCTGCTGGTCGCCAGCACGCTGCCGTTCCAGGCGCCGCCGTTCGACAAGATCAAGGACGGCGACTACCAGCCGGCCATCGAGGAAGGCATGCGCGCGCACCTGGCCGAGGTGCGCAAGATCGCCGACAACCCCGAGCCGGCCACGTTCGCCAACACCTTCGAGGCGCTCGAGCGCAGCGGTGAGCTGCTCACGCGCGCGTCGACGATCTTCTTCTCGATGACGTCGGCCAACACCAATCCCACGCTGCAGGCGGCCGAGGAAGCGCTGGCGCCGAAGCTGGCCGAGCACAGCGACGCGATCCACCTCGACCCCGCCCTGTTCGCTCGGGTGAAGTCGGTCTACGACCAGCGCGACGCGCTGGGCCTGACGCCCGAGCAGAAGACCGTGGTGGAGCACACCTACGACAACTTCGTGCGCGCCGGCGCGCAGCTCGACGATGCGCACAAGGCCGAGCTGCGCAAGCTCAACAGCGAGGAGTCCTCGCTGAGCACCGCATTCTCCAACAAGCTGCTGGCGGCCGGCAACGCCGGCGGCGTGTTCGTCACCGACAAGGCGAAGCTCGACGGCATGGACGAGGGCGCGATCGCCGCCGCGGCCGATGCCGCCAAGGCCGCGGGCAAGGACGGCCAGTGGCTGCTGGCGCTGCAGAACACCACGCAGCAGCCGGTGCTGGGCTCGCTGCAGGACCGCGCGCTGCGCGAGCAGGTGATGGCCGCGTCCACCGGCCGTGCCGAGAAGGGCGACGGCAACGACACCCGCGCCACCGTGCAGCGCCTGGCCGAGCTGCGCGCGCGCAAGGCCGAGCTGCTGGGCTTCCCCAACTACGCGGCCTATGCCATCGCCGACCAGATGGCCGGCACGCCCGAGGTGGCGCTGAAGCTGCTGACCGACACCGTGCCCGCCGCCACCGCGCGCGCGCGTTCGGAGCTGGCGAAGATCCAGGCCGTGGTCGATGCGCAGAAGGGCGGGTTCACCGCCGGCGCCGCCGACTGGGACTTCTACGCCGAGCAGGTGCGCAAGGCCGAGTTCGACCTCGACGAGTCGCAGGTCAGGCCGTACTTCGAACTGGACCGCGTGCTCAAGGACGGCGTGTTCTTCGCCGCCAACCAGCTGTACGGCATCACCGCGAAGGAGCGCAAGGACATCCCGGTCTACCACCCGGACGTGCGCGTGTTCGACATCATGGACGCCGACGGCAAGCAGCTCGCGCTGTTCTACCTCGATCCGTTCAAGCGCGACAGCAAGCAGGGCGGCGCGTGGATGGGCAACTTCGTCGAGCAGGACGGCCTGACCGGCACGATCCCGGTGGTGTACAACGTGGAGAATTTCACCAAGCCCGCCGCCGGCCAGCCGGCGCTGCTGAGCTTCGACGACGTGACCACGCTGTTCCACGAGTTCGGCCACGCGCTGCACGGCTTCTTCTCGAAGACCACCTACCCCAGCGTGGCGGGCACCAACGTGCCGCGCGACTTCGTGGAGTTCCCGTCGCAGTTCAACGAGCACTGGGCGCTCGACCCGAAGGTGTTCGCGAACTACGCCAAGCACCACCAGACCGGCGAGGCGATGCCGCAGGCGCTGGTGGACAAGATCGTCAAGGCGCGCACCTTCAACCAGGGCTACGCGACCACCGAGTATCTGGCGGCCGCCCTGCTCGACCTGTCATGGCACATGCTGCCGGCGAACGATGCCAGGCGCGAGGTGGATGCGTTCGAGCAGCAGTCGCTCGAGAAGTACAAGGTGAACCTGGCCGCGGTGCCGCCGCGCTATCGCAGCAGCTACTTCAGCCACATCTGGGGCGGCGGCTACGCGGCCGGCTACTACGCCTACTTCGGCGCGGAGGTGCTGGACCACGATGCGTTCCAGTGGTTCCGCGAACATGGCGGGCTGACCCGCGAGAACGGCCAGGTGTTCCGCGACAAGATTCTGTCGATCGGCCACTCGCGCGACCTCGCCGCTGCCTACCGCGAGTTCCGCGGCAAGGACCCGAGCGTGCAGCCGCTGCTGGAGTTCCGCGGCCTGAAGTGACCGCGGCCGTGCCGCACCGCGCGCGTCAGGCGTCGCGGTGCGGCACGTGCGGCGGCCGCGTGCGCGCGGGGATGCGGCGACGCGTCGGTTGCGGCGCGCGGTCGGCCATGGCCTGCCGGCGCGCGCCGGCCGTGCGCACCAGCTCCGGCAACAGGCGGGTCTCCGGCAGCAGGTGCCAGTATTTCTGCGGCATTTCCTGGCGCATCATCCGCGTGTTGAGCCGCGCGGGATTGAAGATGTTGGCGTAGTACGTGCACCACAGCGCCTCGCCGGCATCGTCGGCCGGCACCTCGTGGCGGCGCCCACCCGGGCCCAGCCACAGCGCCTGCCCGTCCCACGCGGCGCTGCGGTCCGGGGTGAGGATCGACCAGCGCATGCCGGCGAAGCGGCGCACGAAGAACGGCGCGACGCGATCGACGATGAAATGACCGGGCTCGAACCAGGCGCAGAAGGCGTCGTCGTGGCCGGGTACGGCGCGGAAACGCACGAAGGCCTTCATCTTGTGCACATCGCGGCGCACCGCCTTCTCCATGCCCCGCAGCGCGTGGATGTCGGCATCGAGCGCGTGCGCCGGCAGGCCGCGCTCGCCTTCGCCGATGCGCCACAGCACGCGGTACAGCAGGCCGTGGCGGCCGGGATCGCGATGGCACAGCACGCGTGCGGCCAGCGCGAGGAAGTCGGGCGGCACCGCCAGGCCGGTGCGCACGCGTGGCGCGTCCCGCAGCGAAGGCGCGGCGACGAGCGCGGCCTGCGCACCGGCGTCCCACGCCAGTTGCGCGGGTGCGATGCGCGCTTCCCAAGCGGCGCGCGCCTGCGCACGCCAGGCGTCCAGCGACCACGCCGGTTCGACCGTCGCCTGCCAGTTCATCCGAACAGGTCCGCCTGCCGCGGCTGCGGCGCGAGTTCGCCGCGCAGGCGCGCGGGATCGTCGAGGCGCCGGCCGGGATGGTGGTCCTGCACGCTGATGAAGGGCAGCATCCTCGCCAGCGGCGCGCGCAGCCGGCCGAGGTCGTCGAGGCGCAGGCGGCGATGGCGGCGCGAGGCGATCAGCTTCTGCACGTTGCGCGCGCCCAGCCCGGGCACGCGCAGCAACCGCTCGCGCGGTGCCCGGTTGAGGTCGACCGGGAAGTGCTGCGGATGGCGCAGCGCCCATGCCAGCTTGGGGTCGATGTCGAGTTCGAGCATGCCATCGCCGCGGCCGGCCTCGACGATCTCGTCGACGTCGAAGGCGTAGAAGCGCAGCAGCCAGTCGGCCTGGTACAGGCGGTGCTCACGCTGCAGCGGCGGCGCGCGCGGCGGCAGCTGCGCCGAGGCGTCCGGGATCGGCGAGAACGCCGAGTAGTACACGCGGCGCATGCGAAAACCTTCGTACAGCGCGTGGCTGGTGCGCAGGATGGTGCCGTCGCTGGCGTCGTCGGCACCGACGATCATCTGCGTGCTCTGCCCGGCCGGCGCGAACCGCGGCGGCTTCGCGCGCACCGGCGTGGTCGCGGCGCGCGGCGCGCGGCGCGCCTCGCGATGTTCCTCGATCCCGGCCTGCACGCGGCCCATTGCGCTGCGGATGCCGGCGGCCTGCTTGTCGGGCGCCAGCCGCGCCAGCCCTTCCTCGGTGGGCAGTTCGATGTTGATGCTGAGCCGGTCGGCATAGCGACCGGCGCGCGCGATCGCTTCCGGCGAGGCTTCGGGGATGGTCTTGAGGTGGATGTAGCCGGCGAAGCGATGGTCTTCGCGCAGGCTGCGCGCCACTTCCACCATCTGCTCCATGGTGTAGTCGCCGTCGCGGATGATGCCGCTGGACAGGAACAGGCCTTCGATGTAGTTGCGCCGGTAGAAGTCGAGCGTGAGCTGCACCACTTCCTGCGGGGTGAAGCGCGCGCGGCGCACGTTGCTGCTGACGCGGTTGACGCAGTACGCGCAGTCGTAGAGGCAGAAGTTGGTCAGCAGGATCTTGAGCAGCGACACGCAGCGGCCGTCGGGCGTGTACGAATGGCAGATGCCCATGCCTTCGGTGCTGCCCACCCCGCCCGTGCCCAGCGAGTGCCGGCGCCCGGCGCCGCTGGACGCGCACGACGCGTCGTATTTCGCGGCATCGGCCAGGACGGCGAGTTTCTGCGCAAGCTCCATGCGCGCCACGCTGGCAAGCGCGCGTCTCAGCCCTTGAGACGTTCAGGCGTGCCGCTGTTCAGATGGATGAACGCCGCGGCGCGTCGCCGGCGGGGCCCAGCCGCCCGCCCAGTCCCGACCAGCGGCTGGCGTGCCGGGACAGCGCGTCGCGCAGGATCGGCTCGCTCGCGGCGAGGTGCAGTTCGCGCCGGGCGCGGGTGATGCCGGTGTAGAGCAGTTCGCGCGAGAGCACGCGGTTGGGGCGCGCGGGCAGCAGCAGCCAGACCGTGTCGAACTCGCTGCCCTGCGCCTTGTGCACGGTCATGGCGAAGGCGCTGTCGTGCGCGGGCAACGCGGCTGGATGGAAGGCGCGCGGATGCGCTGGATCGTCGCCGGGGAACCAGGCCATCAGCGCGCCCGCATCGTCGCGATGCACGATGCCGATGTCACCGTTGAACAGGCGATGGCGGTAGCTGTTCTCGGTGACGAGGATCGGCTGGCCGTGGAAATGGCGGGCCGATGCCGGGCGGCGCGCGGCGTGCCCGCCTTCGGACAGCAGCGCCTCGATGCGCGCGTTGAGCCCGCGCGCGCCCTGCGGCCCCTCGCGCACGGCGGTGAGCAGGCGCAGCTGGCCGGCGCGCGCGAGCGCCTCGACCGGCGTGGCGGCCTCGGCCAGCGACCGCCAGTGCGGCAGCAGCGCGTCGCGATGCGCCTGCAGCGGGTCGGCGAGGCCTTCGTGGAAGTGCACGTTGGACAGCGTGCCGTCGCGCAGGCGCGCCAGCGCGCCATGCGCATCGCCGACGCGCACGGCGGCCGCGAGCGGCGCGAGCTGCAGCGACTCGGACTGGCGGTAGCCGCGGGTGAGGTGGATGCGGCGGCCGGGGAAGCCTGCGTGGCGCGGTTCAACCGAGGTCGCGGATGCGAGGGCCGAAGCCCCCGGGTGCCGGCCTTCGCCGGGGTGGCGGGTGTGGGGATCACGGTCACCGGCAGGTCCGGTGGTGCGCGTGCCGAGCAGTGGCGAGAGTGCTTCCGCATCGCTGTCGGCGAGATGCAGTCCGTCGCCTGCGGCCTGGAGGATGGCGGCAAGCACGTCGCCGGCTTCCACCGACGGCAGCTGGTCGGGATCGCCGAGCAGGACGAGGCGTGCGCCGTCGGCGACGGCATCGACCAGTTTGGCCATCAACGGCAGGTCGATCATCGAGGCTTCGTCGACGACCACCACGTCGAACGGCAGCGGATGGTCGGCGTGGTGGCGGAAGCGCGGCGAGTCGGGGAGGGTTCCGAGCAGGCGATGCAGGGTGGTGCCGGTGGTGGGCAGCGGGTCGAGCAGGGCCGCGTCGATGCCCTGCGCCGCCAGCGCCTGCAGCGCGCGACGCACGCTCTCGGCCATGCGCTCGGCGGCGCGACCGGTGGGCGCGGCCAGCGCGATGCGCGGCGGCGGCGCGTTCGCATGCGCGGCCTGCGCGGCCAGCAGCACCAGCAGGCGCGCGACGGTGGTGGTCTTGCCGGTGCCGGGGCCGCCGGTGACCAGCAGCAGCGCGTGGCGCAGCGCGAGCGCGGCGGCACGGGCCTGGCGATCGGGCTCGGCGCCCTCTCGCGCAGGCATGGGAGGATCGGGGCGAGGGGCGGGATTGGAGGACACGCCCTCATCCGCCCTTCGGGCACCTTCTCCCGCAGGCGGGAGAAGGACTGTGTCAGGACTGGCGGCAGCGGCATGGTCGAGTCCTTCTCCCGCAGGTGGGAGAAGGGTCTTGTCGGCACTGGCGGCAGCGGCATGGTCGAGCCCTTCTCCCGCTTGCGGGAGAAGGGTTGGGATGAGGGCATGGGGGAACAGCCGCGCGAACAGTGGCGCGATGGCCTCGATGCCTTCGCGGCGCGGCACATGCGATGCGATACGCCGCAGGCCGAGCGCGAGATTGCGTTCGTACTCGCGGTAGCGGCGCAGGTACAGCAGGCCGGTTTCGAGCACCAGCGGTGCGTCGCTGGCGGCCGCCTGCATGGCGTCGTCGGGCGAGGCCACCCAGCGCGACGCCGCAAGCCGCTGTTGCCATGCGTCGGCCGACGGCCAGTCGAGGTCGGGATCGTCGTGGTCCAGCAGCTCGCGCGCGCGGTCGAGCCGCACGCCGGCATGGCCCTTGGCCACGGCGAGCGAGGCGAGCGCGGCGGCGGCGAGTACCGCATCGGGCGTGGCCGGATCGAGCCGGCGCAGGGATTGCGCGAGCGCGTGGTCGAGCGTGCGCAGGTGGCCGTTGCGGAACAGGGCGTCGAGCAGGCTCATGCGTCGCGCTCCGACCGCTCCCACCCCAACCCTCCCCCGCCTGCGGGAGAGGGGGCAGATGCGTGGGGCGAGCGGGGGTGTTGACGGCCCGCAAACAGGGCGTCGAGCGCGTGCACGAGGTCCGGCGCGAAACGGTGCGCGTACACGCCCGGCGCGGCGGCCCCGGGGGCGACCGGCTGCGACGGGTCGAGGCCGCGGCAGAACAGGTAGCGGATGCCGCCGAAATCGCGCGCGTAGTCGTAGCCCTCGCCGAGGCGGAAGCGCAGCCAGCGATGCAGGGCGACGGTATAGATCAGCGACTGCAGGTCGTACTCGCTGTACGCCATCGCGGCGTCGAGCGCGGGCGCGTCGTAGCGCGGCAGGCGGTTGGACTTGTAGTCGAGCACATGCCAGCGATCATGCTGCACGTAGGTGAGGTCGATCTTTCCGGTCATCAGGCCTTCGAGGCGGCGACGCAGGCCGAAGCCGCGGCGCTCGCGGACCACGCCATGCGCATGCAGCAGCTCGAGCAGCGCCGGCACCGCGGTCGGCTGCAGGGCGAAGTGGAACTCGATCTCGGCGCGACGATCGTCCGCGGGCACGGCATGCAGCGCGCCGCCCTCGGGCAGGGTGACGGTGAGCGTGCGCCCGACCAGCGACGTGAGCAGGGCAAGGCCGTCATCGAGGTCGGCGTCGGCATAGCCCTCCTCGCGCAGGGCCTGCCGCAGCACCGCGCCTTCGTCGCCCGGCGCCGGGTCGCCGTCGCGCCATCCGGCCCACGCCGCGAACGCGGCGGTTTCCAGCGCGGCGTGCAGCACGTTGCCGAAGCGGCTGCCGGCGAAGCGCGGATCGAACGGCGCCTGCGCCACCTCGATCGCGGCCTCGATCGCGGGAACGTCGTCGGTCGGCTGCGCGGGCTCGTCCGCGGCGGCGCCCGCATCTTCGGTGGCCGCCGCGGCGATCGCGTGCTGGCCGTCGGCATGCGCGAGCTGGGTGAAGCTGTACACCCACCAGTCCGGCGCGAGGTGGCGCGCGGCCACGCGCGCGGGTGCGACTGCCGCGTCGCGCGCAGGCGGCAGGCGCGATGGCGGCGCCTCCGCCGGGCCTTCGACCACCTGCACGTCTCCACAGCCGCGCAACGCGGCCAGGTCCGACAGCAGCGGTGCCAGGCGCGTCTTCGCGGCATCCTTGAGATCGCCCGCGGCGATCCACAGCGCATGTTCGGCGCGGGTGAGGCCGACGTAGAGCAGGCGCGCATCCTCGGCGTCGCGTTCGACGGCAGCGCGCTGCTCGGCCACGGCCCAGTCGGCGTCCTTCGCGATCTTCCAGTGCAGCGCGCGCCGGCTGCCGTCATGCACGGCGTGGTGGCGCGCGGTGGCCGGCGGCTTGCCGCCGATCCCGGCGAACGGCAGGTACACCAGCGGATACTCCAGGCCCTTGCTCTTGTGCAGGGTGACGATCTGCACGCGGCGCGCGTCGGACTCCAGGCGCAGCAACTGCGCTTCGTCGCTGTCGTCGGCGCGCGCGATCCGCAGCTGCAGCCAGTCGAGCAGCCCATGCGGCCCCAGCGCCTGCCGCGCGGCCTCCTGCAGGGCTTCGCCAAGCTGCAGGTAGTTGCTGACGCGGCGTTCGCCATCGACCAGCGCCAGCAGGCGTTCGGCCTGCCGCGCGCACAGGTCGGAGACCAGCGCGAACGGTCCGCCGCGCTGCCAGCGCTCGCGCCATCGCAGCAGCGCCTCCTGCGCGGCGCGCAGCGCGGCGCCATCGTGGTCGAGCCCGGCGATGGCGGCGGCATCGAAGCCCAGCAACACCGTGGACAACGCGGCGCGCAGGCGGCCTTCGTCGGCGGGCTGGAGCAGGGCAAGCAGGAGCAGGCGCAGGTCCTGCGCTTCGGGCGTGGCGTAGAGGCTGGCCTTGCCGGCGGCGACCGCGGGGATGCCGGCCGCGGCCAGCGCCTGCTGCACGCGCGTGGCCTCGCGGTGGGTGCGCACCAGCACGGCGATGTCCCCCGGCTGCACCGGCTGGCCGCGAAGGCTCGCCTGGCCGGCGCGCGCGGCGGCCAGCACGCGATGGATGTCGGCGACGCAGGCTGCGGTGGCGGCTTCGCGCGAGGCCTCTGCATTCATCGGCTTGCTGCCGTCGCCCTGCAGCAGGCGCAGGGTAAGCGCGGCGGCGGGCGCCTCGTCGCGCAGGTAGTCGTCGTCGCGGCGCTTGCCGCCGGGCAGGACCGGTTCGAAGGCGATGCCGTGTTCGAGGAAGGCGTCGTTGCCGGCATTCGCATACAGGGCCTGGATGGCGCGCAGCACCGCCGGGCGCGACCGGAAGTTGTGGCGCAGCGGCGGCGCGACGCTGGCACCGCCCTTCGCCTGCAGGTAGGTGTGCACGTCGCCGCCGCGGAATCCGTAGATCGCCTGCTTGGGATCGCCGATGACGAACAGCGCGGGCGTCGCGCCCGCCTCCCGCGCCTCGCCGGAATCGCCGAACACGCGCTGGAAGATCGCCCACTGGCGCGCATCGGTGTCCTGGAACTCGTCGACCAGCGCCACGCGGTACTGCTGCCGCAGCTGTTCGACCAGCGCCGCCCGACGCGGGCCGGCGAGTGCGTCGGCAACGTCGTCGATCAGGTCGTCGTAGGTGTGCAGGCGACGCTGGCGCTTGAGCGCGGCGACGCGCGCCCGGGCTTCGGCGCGGATGCCATGCAGCAACGTGATGGCCCTGCCCTGCACCCACGCCGCGTGGCCGGCGACGGCCTGCAGGTAGTCCGCGAGCAACGGCTGCAGCGGCGACACGGGCGTCCTGCCCAGGTGCGCCTTGTTGGTCTTCGCCAGCAGCGCGTCGTGGGAGAGCCGTTCGATGCGCGGATCGAAGTCCGGCAGGTGCGTGGGCGCGCGGCTCCACTGCAGGAGCTGGCGCGCCAGCGGTTCGATCCAGTCGCGCTTGTACGAGCCCCTGTTGAGGATGCCGTCGTCGAGCGCGGCCAGCACTTGTGCGGAATAGGTGTCGCCGTGCGCGACGACGCCTTCCGCCAGCGCCAGGGTGGCGCGCTGCAGGGCGATCATCGGTGCGTCGTGGGCCACCGGCGTTGTGACGCAAGGCGCTGGGTCCCGGCCTTCGCCGGGATGACGAGGGGTGGAGAACGCAGGCGCGTCGGGAACGTCGGCGTCAGCCGCAGGCGCGTCGCGCGCGGACGCGTCCGGCGGTGCCGGCAGCAGCGGCAGGGTGCCGAGCAGCGCGCGCAGATCGGCGGCGAGCGCGTCCGGGCCGCTCCACAGCGCGGTGAGTGCGTCGAGCGCGTCGGGCTCGTTGGCATGCGTGCGCCACAGGTCGGCGGCCACCTCGGCGTGCAGCGGCTGCAGGTTGGCCAGCAGTTCCGGTGCGTCGAGCGCGTGGCCGCTGTCGAGCGCGTGCTCGGACAGCACGCGCGCGCAGAAGCCGTGGATGGTGAAGATGGACGCGAGGTCGATCTCCTCGGTGGCGCTGCGCAGGCGGCGCGCGAGCTGGCTCGGGGTTTCCTCGCCGGCCTGCAGCGCGCGCGACAGGATCGCGCGGGTGAGGACGGTTTCGTGGGCCTCGCCGTCGGCCGCCGCGGTGCCGACGAGGTCCGCGGCCAGCGCCAGCCGTTCGCGGATGCGGCGGCGCAGTTCCTGCGTCGCGGCTTCGGTGAAGGTGACCGCGAGGATCTGGCCGATGCGCAGGCGCTGCTCCACCACCAGCCGCGTGAACAGCGTGGCGAGGGTGAAGGTCTTGCCGGTGCCGGCGCTGGCCTCGATCAGCTGCACGCCCTCGAGCGGCAGGCGCAGAGCGTCGTCCTCGGGCACGGCGGCGGTGCTCATGCGACCGCCCCGGCAGATGCGGCATCGGCATCGGCCATGCCCATGCACAGCGCCGCGAACACGCGCGCGCTGGTGTCGACCAGTTCGGCGTAGGCGCCGTCGTCGGCGAAGGGGTCGCACCCGCGCAGCGCGAGCCGCATGGCCTCGCCGGTGGCCTCGCCCCAGGCGTGGTCGTTGCCGTGCCAGGCGGTGTACGCGGCAGTGCGGCGCTTGTCCTCGTCCTCCGGCGCGTTCCATAGCGCCCAGCCCGTGCGCGGGCCGTACAGCAAGGGCGCGCGCAGTCCGTCGCGGCGCAGCCGCAACAGCGCGCGCAATGCGTCGCGGGCGACATCGGCGTCCAGCGCCGGCGCGACATGGGGACCGACGCCGCTGTCGGCCGCGTGGAACCGCACCAGCGGCAGTGCGGCGCCCGCCGCGTTGGCGAGCAGGCGATCGAAGCCGCTGCGGATGACCGACGTGGCGTTCGGCAGGCCGGGGCGCAGGGTGGCGATGCCGCCGGCATGCACGCCGTGGATGCGACCGTGGATGCGGATGCCGTCGACCTCCACCGCGTGCACCACCGAGGCCTCCTCGCTGCCGGCGCGCCAATCGCGATAGGCATCGGCATAGCCGCGCAGGTCTTGCAGCAGCTGCGCGAACCGGCGTTCGCCCAGCGCGCCGGACGGCAGCAGCGCCTGTGCGCGCAGGCGCGCATGCAGGCCCGCCTCGTCGCCCTCCAGCAGGGCCTGCAGCACCGCCTGCTGCAGGCGGTGCCCGTCCAGCCCGCGCGCGGGCAGCAGCAGGGGCTCGATGTCGTCCTGCGCGGCGATGCCGTCGGGCAGGCGCACGGCCAGGCGCCGGCGCAGGAACTCGCCGGCCGGGTCGGTGAAGTATTGCTTCAGTGCATCCAGCGACAGCTCGCTGGCGGCATCGTCCGCGGCCGGCAGCGCGCGGCCGCTCCACGGCGGCAGCCGCGAGCGCGCCGCATCGAGCGTGCCGGCCGCCGGCTGCCACTGCCCGCGATAGCTGAAACGGCGCGGGTCGTCGCCGCCGAACGCGGCCGGCGAGAACGGCTGCAGCGGGTGGTGCACGACCAGCGCGCCCCGCGCCGCCGCCGGCTCGGCGTGGTACTGCGCGGCGGCCTCGAGCAGTTCGCTCACCAGTACCGACGGTTCGCGCACGCTGCCGTCGCGTGGATCGGCGCCGAGGTAGCTGAGGTAGAGCACGTCCTGCGCCGCGGCGAACAGCTGCAGGAACAGGAAGCGGTCGTCCTCGCGCGTGGAGCGGTCGCCAGGCCGGCGGCGTTCGCTGCCGAGTTCGGCGACCAGCTTGCTCAGGCCGGCGGCGGGATCGCGGCGCGGATAGTCGCCGTCGTTCATGCCCAGCACGCACAGCACGCGGAACGGCAGCAGCCGCATCGGCACCATGCGTCCGAAGCTGATGCCGCCGGTGAGCAGCGGCGCGCGGGTGTCGGCTTCGGCGAGCTTCGCCGCGAAGTGCGCGCGCACCACCTCGGCCGGCACGCGGCCGTCGAAGCCGGCGTCCGAGGCCTCCCCGGCAAACGCGTCGATCAGCTTGCGCAGGCGGTCGAGCGCACGCTGGCCGGCGGGATCGGAAGGCTCGCCGGGCAGCAGCGCGCGCAGCAGGCCGAGCAGGCGTTCGCGCCATTGCGCAGGCGACAGTGCTTCCGACAGCGCCCGCTGCTGGCGCGCCAGCACGCGCAGCAGGCGGACCAGCGTGTCCAGGGCATCGAGCGCGCTGCCTTCCAGCTCCGGCCACGGCGCGACGCCGGCGATGTCGCCCGCGTCGCCGCTGGCGTGGCCGAGCAGCAGGCGGTCGAGCGCGAACTGCCAGGTGTAGGCATCGTCGGCGGGCGCGTCGTGCGCGGCGCGGTGGGTCGCATCCAGTCCCCAGCGCGCGCCGGCGGCCAGCAGCCACGCATGCAGGCGATCGAACGCGGCCGCATCGAGGCCGGCGGCCTCGGCGATCGGCGCGCTGGCCAGCAGGTCGAGGATCTCGTGCAGGCCGAAGCGCGACACCGGCAGCCCGAGCAGGCGCACGAACACGTCGGCCAGCGGCTCGCCGGCCAGCGGACTGGTGTCGGCGAGGGCGTAGGGGAGGAAACCGGGGTCGGGTTCGACTTTCCCCTGGAAGGTCGAACCCGACCCCGGGCCGAACACCGCTTCGAGGTACGGCACGTAGGGATCGATGTCCGGTGCCAGCACCGCGATCTCGCGCGGCTGCAGCGGCGGGTCGAAGCGCGGGTCTTCGAGCAGCGCGCGCAGCTGGTCGTGCAGCACCTGCAGTTCGCGCAGGCGGGTGTGGCAGGCATGGACCTGCAGGCTGGGATCGTCCTGGCGCACGGCCGGCAGGCGCGCGCCCGAGGGCGTGGCGCGGCGATGGAACAGGTCGCGCTGCAGGCGGTGCAGCAGGCTGTCGGACAGGCCGCCTTCGTCCAGGGTCGGGCGCGTGTCGCGTTCCGGATCGGCATAGGCCGCGATCTCGCCGCGCGGATGCACCACCTCGTAGCTGCCGAGCACGGCCATGAAGTCGCGCCCGGCCGCGCCCCACGCCTGCAGCAGGCGGTTGTCGTCGTTGCCGGCGCCGAAGGGATCGACATCGTGCACGCGCAGCTTGCCGGCGAGCGTGCGCAGGTCGCCCCAGTATTCCTTCGTGGGCGTGGGCAGGTAGAAGTGCAGCGTGCCCGCGCGCGCCTGGGTGGCGACCACGCGCAGCACGTCGGGCGAGACGTTGAGCGTGGCGAACGCGAACAGGCGCGACGGCAGGCCCTGCGGCAGCGGCTTTGCCTGGCCATCGGGAAGCACGCGCTCGAACCGGTCGAGGTAGTGCTGGATGCGGCGTGCGCGATAGTCGCGGCCGGCGGCGACGTGTCGCCACAGGACGGCCTGCGGATCGTCGCGGTCGGCGCCGTCCTCCCAGCGCAGCAGCCAGTCGCGCCGCCAGGCCTGGTACTTCTCGAACACGTCGGCCAGTTCGGCCGCGAGCGCCCACGGCTTGACCGGGTCGTCGCCGGCGACATGGCCCGCGATCCGCGCCATCGCCGGCCGCGCGAGCAGCACCGGATCGGTCAGCGCGGCGTACAGGCACCAGTGCAGCGTGCCCGCATCGAGGCCGTCGGCGGCGGCGCCGAGGTTGGCCTCGAGCGCGCGGGTGACGAATTCGCCGGGGGTGAGGAACTCGAGGTTGGCGGCGATCCCGTGCGCGTCCGCCAGCGTGGCCTGCAGCCAGCGCCGCATCGCCACCTGCGGGATCAGCACCGTGTCCGGCGCCAGCCGCGGGGCGCCCGGCGCGGGCCGGCGCAGCTCGTCCGCCAGCAGGCCGGCCAGCACGTCCAGCGCATTGGAATGGTAGAGGCGGAAGTCGGGCGAGGCGTCGGCCATGGTCGCCCGGCATTGTGCAGGAACGCGTCTCAGCGACTGACACGCCCGCTGCGCCGCGCGGCCGCCGGCGCGGGCGCTCCCCTGCGATCGCGCCTGCGGGCCCGAACCGGGCGCGCACCGGATGCCATGGCCGCGTCCGCCTTTGTTTATACTTCGCGACCAGCTGCGGCCCTCCGGCCGCGTGCCAAGGGTGTCCCGTGCGCAATTACGATCTTGAGTTCCTCAAGCATTTCTCGATGGTGATCGGCTTCCTGGCGCTGGTGACGCTGGGCCTGATCATCGGCGCCTACTTCCTGCACGGCACGCTGCCGCCGGAAGTGGACCCGGCCGCGGCCCAGCGCACCGAGAACCGGATCGCCCCGGCCGGCGCGGTCTATGCCGGCGCCACCGGTGCCGCGGCGCAGGCCGCCGCGTCGGCCGCCGCCGCCGCCGCCGCTGCATCGCAGGTGGCCTACGGCGGCACGCTCGACGGTTCGGTCATCTACGGCAACCTCTGCTCGGGCTGCCACACCTCGGGCGCCGGCGGCGCACCGACGCTCGACCACGCCCACTGGGACGCCCGCCTCGCCCAGGGCAAGGACACGCTGTACAAGCATTCGATCGAAGGCTTCACCGGCGCCGCCGGCGTGATGCCGGCCAAGGGCGGCAACCCCGCGCTGTCGGTCGAGCAGATGCACGCCGTGGTCGACTGGATGGTCGACAACCTGAAGTAAGCTGGCCGCCATGCGCGGTTCCGCGACGCCGCCTCCGGGCGGCGTCTTCGTGTCCGCGACCCGGAGAGGACTCCCGATGCGCCCGCCCTGCCCCGCCTTCGCCCGCCTGCTGCCGGCCCTGCTGCTGTCCACGGTCCTGCTGGCGGGCTGCGAGACCCCCTCCGCGGAGTCCGCCGGCCGGCCGGCCGCGGTGCGTGCCGACGGCGTGGTCGCGATCGGCACGGTGCAGGGTCGCGGCGAGACCAGCCCGCTGCTTGGCCAGGTGGTCACGGTCGAAGGCGTGGTCACCGGCAACTTCAGGCAACACCTCGGCGGCTGGTTCATCCAGGACGCGGGCGACGGCGACGACGCCACCTCCGATGCGATCTTCGTCACCGGCGGGCCGTCGCTGGAGCTGCGCGCCGGCGATCGCGTGCGCGTGCGCGGCCAGGTGTCCGAGACCGGCGAGCGCGGCCCGCTGACCACGCTGCAGGCCGAGGCGGTGACCGTCGAGGGCCGCGGCCAGGTGGCGCCGGTGGTGCTGACCGCCGCCCCCCACGACTGGGAGCGCTTCGAGGGCATGTCCGTGCGCATCGACGCGCCGCTGACGATCAGCGGCCAGCACGACCTGGCGCGGCGCGGCGTGCTGCACGCCAGTTTCGACGGCCGCCTGTTCACGCCGACCGAGGTCGCGCGCCCCGGCCCGGACGCGGCGCGCATCGCGCAGGACAACGCCCGCCGCCGGCTGCTGCTCGACGATGCGCGCGACCGCGAGCACCCGCGCGAGATCTGGTACCTCGACGGCCAGCCGCCGCCGCGCGCCGGCAGCGTGGTCACCGGCGCCGAGGGCATCGTCGACCAGCGCTGGGGCGAGGTGCGCCTGCAGCTGACCGCACCGCTGAAGATCCAGCCGGCCGCGCGTCCGCAGCCGCCGAAGGTCCCCGGCAACGTGCACGTGGCCGCCTTCAACCTCGAGAACCTGTTCAACGGCGACGGCCGGGGCGGCGGCTTCCCGACCCCGCGCGGCGCCCGCAACCCGGCCGAGCTGCAGCGGCAGGTGGCCAAGCTGGTGGCGACGATCCGCGCACTCGACCCCGACGTGGCGGCGCTGATGGAGCTGGAGAACGACGGCTACGGGCCGGAATCGAGCCTCGCCCAGCTGGTGGCGGCGCTCAACGCCGGCGGCGGCGACTGGACCTTCGTCGACGGTGGCCGGGGCCCGGGCACGGACGAGATCCGCGTCGGCATCGTCTACCGGCGCACCCGCCTGCGCCCGGTCGGCGCCCCGGCGACCCTCGAAGGCGGTCCCTTCGGCCAGCGCAGCCGGGTGCCGCTGGCGCAGGCGTTCGTGCCGGTCCGCGGCGGCGCCACCTTCGTGGTCGTGGCCAACCACTTCAAGTCCAAGGGCTGCAGCGAGGCCGAGGGCGCCAACCGCGACCAGAAGGACGGACAGGCCTGCTGGAATGCGCTGCGGACCGACTCGGCACGGCGCCTGCTGGCCTGGATCGGCCGCGATCCGACCCGCTCAGGCAGCGATCTGACCGCGATCGTCGGCGATTTCAACGCGTATGCGAAGGAGGATCCGGTCCAGGTCTTCCTCGATCAAGGCTGGAAAGACGCGTTTGCAGCGGCGAACGTCGCCGATCCCTACAGCTTCGTGTTCGACGGCCAGGCCGGACGGCTCGACCACGCCCTGCTCAGCCCGGCGCTCGCGGCACGACTGGCGGGCGCGGCGAAGTGGCACAGCAATGCCGACGAACCCGACAGCAGCGGCTATCAGCACGCGAACACCGGCGATCGCGCAGCGAACGCGTGGCGAAGTTCGGACCACGACCCGCTGGTCGTCGGCTTCAACCTGTAGCGGGCACCCGTCTCAGGCGCAGGTCGGATGCGGCCGTCGGCGCCAGTTCCAGACATGCGCCGACGCCAGCAGCAGGCTGCCCGCGACCGTCACCGGCGTCTCCCAGGCGTGGACCGGCCACCCCGTGGCCCCGGCCAGCAGGCCGGCGAGGCCCACCGCCGCCAGCGCCCACAGCGGCGGCGGCAACGGCCGGCGGCGATGGCTGCGCCACAGCGCCAGTGCCGCCAGCGGCGCGGCCATCGCCACGAAAGCCAGGTGCACCCATTCCGCTTTGCTGGCCACGCCGAGCACGGGGACCAGCGCGACCGCGACCGGCAGCAGCAGGCAATGGGCCAGGCACAGCGACGACAGGCTGATCGCGGAAGCATCGAGCAGCGAGGTCAGGGAAGGTTTCATGGCGGCGCCCTCTTTGTGATGTTGTAACAATAGCGAACCTGTCAAGCCCCACCGGGCCGCCGCGGCCGGCCCGGTATCATCCGCGCATGGCCGCCCTCCCCGCCTTTCCCGACACCGCCGCAACCGTGCTGCTGCCGGGCCCGGCGGGCGCGCTGGAAGTCGCGGTCGATCCGCCCGAGGCCGACGCCGCGCCGCGGCCGCTGGTGGCGATCGTCTGCCACCCGCTGCCGACCGAGGGCGGCACCATGCACAACAAGGTGGTGACCATGGTTGCGCGCAGCCTGCGCGAGCTGGGCGCGACCACGGTGCGCTTCAACTTCCGCGGCACGGGCAATTCCGAGGGCGCGTTCGACCACGGCGACGGCGAGCTCGACGACCTGCGCGCAGTCGCTGCCTGGGTGCGCGCGCAGCGTCCGCGCGACACGCTGTGGCTGGCCGGCTTCAGCTTCGGCGCCTACGTTTCGCTGCGTGCCGTCGCGGAACTGCAGCCGGGCCTGGTGCTGTCGATCGCGCCGCCGGTGTCCGGGCGCGGCTGGGACTTCGATGCGATCCCCCTGCCGACCATGCCGTGGCTGGTGATCCAGGGCGAACACGACGAGATCGTCGACCCGCAGTCGGTGTACGACTGGCTGGAGCGGCGCGACGCGCAGGCCGAGCTGGTGCGCATGCCCGACACCAGCCATTTCTTCCATCGCAAGCTGATCGACCTGCGCGGCGCGATCAAGCACGGCGTGCACGCCTACCTGCCGCCCGCGGATGGCTGAGGCCGGGGAGGCGGCGACGCCGTCGCAGCGTTACCGCGCCGGCGTGGCGCGCGGCGACTGGGGCGACGATCCCGCGCAGCACGCCGCCCTGCGCGCGCTGGACCGCATCCAGGCCGCGTTGCTGCAGCCGGCGCCGCGGCGCGGCCTGCTCGGCAGGTGGTTCGGCGAAGACCCGCCCGAAGCGCCCCGCGGCCTGTACCTGTGGGGCGGCGTCGGCCGCGGCAAGACCTTCCTCGTCGACCTGTTCTACGCCGGGCTGCCGCTGCCGGAAGTGCGCGGTGGCACCCTCGCCAGCGGCGCGCTGCCGCAGCCGCGTTCGCGCAGCGCGGAGGCGCCCGGCAAGCGCCGCACCCACTTCCACCGCTTCATGCGCACCGTGCACGAACAGCTGCGCGTGCATGCCGGCGAGCGCGACCCGCTGGCCGCGATCGTGCACGACTGGCGCAAGCGCCTGCGCGTGCTGGTGCTCGACGAATTCTTCGTCAGCGACATCGGCGACGCGATGCTGCTGGCGCGCCTGCTCGAACGCATGTTCGCCGAAGGCATCGTGCTGGTCACCACGTCCAACGTCGATCCGCCCGACCTGTACCGCGATGGCCTGCAGCGCGCGCGCTTCCTGCCGGCGATCGAGCTGATCCAGCGCCACTGCGAGGTGGTGTACCTCGACAGCGATACCGACTACCGCCTGCGCGCGCTGACCCGCTCGCCGGTGTACCGCGCGCCGCTCGACGCGGGTGCGGATGCGTGGCTGGAGACGCGCTGGCGCGAACTCGGCGGCGACGACCTGCACCGCGATGCCGGCATCGACATCGACGGCCGCCGCATCGCCGTGCGCGCGCGCGACAAGAGCATGGCCTGGTTCGACTTCACCGCGCTGTGCGAAGGGCCGCGCGGCACCACCGACTACATCGAGATCGCGCGCGAGTTCCACACCATGCTGCTGGGCGGCATCCCGGTGCTGGACGACACCCGCAACGACGCCGCGCGCCGCTTCGTCAACCTGGTCGACGAGCTGTACGACCGCCATGTCAACCTCGTGTGCACCGCCGATGCCGCGCCGCCGGCGCTGTACACCGGCGAACGCATCGCCGCCGCCTTCGAGCGCACTGCCTCGCGCCTGATCGAGATGCAGAGCGCGGAGTACCTCGCCGCCGAGCATCGCGGCTGACAGGCAAGGCCGTCGCGCGCGAGGGGTCTCAGCGCGCGACCAGCGGATCGAGGAAGGCGTCGACCGCGCGGGTGTACGCGGACTCCAGGCCCAGGCTGTGGTTGATGCCCGCATGCGAGTCCGCCTGGGGCAACACCTCGATGCGCACGCCGAGCGCGGCGCCGGCCGCGGCGAACTGCCGCGACTGCACGCACGACAGGCGCCGCTGCGACGAGCATACCGACAGCATCGGCGGCGCGCCGCGCTGCAGGCGATGGCGCGGCGACACCGCGGGCCACGCGGCCGGGTCGCTGCCGAAGGCGTTGCGGTACAGCGACGGCAGCTTCGGCAGCGACATCACCGCCGGCACGTCCATCACCGCGCTGTCGAGCGCGACCACGCCGCGCACCGGCCGCGCGCCGGCCGCGGCCAGCAGCGAGGGGTCGGCGCCGAGCAGCGCCACCAGGTGCGCGCCGGCCGAATGGCCCATCAGCACCACGCGCGAGGGATCGCCGCCCCACGCCGGCGCCAGCTGCTGCACCTTCGCCGTCGCGGCGGCGATGTCGCGCGCCTGGTCCAGCGGCGCGGCGTCCGGCAGCAGGCGATTGTTGGCCGACACCACGATCCAGCCCCTGGGCAGCCAGTGCGCGACCTTGTTCTCGACCACGCCCGGCGATCGCTTGTCGCCCCTCGCCCAGCCGCCGCCATGGACCATCAACAGCACCGGCGCATCGCGCGGCGCCGGCGGCAGGTACACGTCGATGCGCTGCTCCGGAGCGGGGCCGTAGGCGAGGTCGCGCTCGATGCGCGTGCCCGCGGGCGCGGGCAGGCGTTCGGCGCGCGCGCCGGCACGCGCACGCAGGCCGGCGTGCTCGCCGCGCGACGGGCCATCGCGCAAGGCGCCGGCGCGTCGGTCCTGCGCGAAGCCGGGCGCGGGGGCGTGGAGCAGGGCGGTGGCCAAGGCCACGGCGGCGAGCAGGCAGGCGTTGCGGGCGGCGGACATGCGGGCAGCGCTCCGGTCGGGAGGGTGAGGGCATCAACGCAACCCCTGCCGCGGGGTTGACCGCCACGCCCGACCGGTCGGCCGAGCGTTCACGCGGCTGTGGCCATGGGCCGCACCGGGCGCCGGAACCGGCTTTCAGCCGTGGAACCAATGGGCCCGTTGTTCCACAATATTTGGTGTTGACGGTTCGATGACACCCCACTATGTTGTGCCCGTCGGTTCCGGCGGCCCGCAAGCCAACGGATCAAAAGGGAAGCCGGTCCAGGCGCACATGCGTCCATTCCGGCACTGCCCCGCAGCGGTAGGTGGAAACGAACCCGTCATTGGCACTGGGGCACAGCCCCCGGGAAGCGACGGGCTAGGAGGAAGGCGCCGCCTTCCGCGTCCACGAGTCCGAAGACCTGCCGACAGCCGCGCGCCTGCACGCCGCGCGGTGCCGGCCGCGGAATCTCCGGGGGGAGAGGGCTGGTGAAGCGGGATCGGAGGCGGCTGCCCGATGGCGACGTCCCGGTCCTTGCGACGCCGCTGTCCGATCCTGCGATTCCAGGGCCACGCCCGCCTGCGAGGGACAGGCCGGAGCGTGCGCGACGCGTGGAGGACGCATGAGCAACGACAACACCCCGGCTGCAGAGCCGGCCATCGCACCGACCCCGTCGGTCACCGCAACGCCCACCGGCAACGGCAGCCGCGCCATCCAGGCCACGGCCGCCGCGACCACCGCCCGGGATGCCGTCGAGCCAGACGACACGATCCCGGCGCCCAGAGCCACCGACATGCCCACCGCCAATGCCGCCATCGTCGAAGCCGACGTCGCCACCTGGATCACCAAGGACGCCGGCAACCGCCGGATCCCGTTCGATCGCGCGCGTTTGGAACGCAGCATCGACCGCACCCACGCCGAGTTCCCGCAGCTCGACATTGCCGACTACAAGCGCAGCGTGTTCGGCTTCGTCGAACGCAAGGACGCGGTGAACGCCGACGACCTGGTCGACCACCTGATCCGCGAAGCCGAAGCGCGCGTCGACGTGACCGCGCCGGAGTGGGAGCTGTTCGCCGCGCGCATCTACCTGCATCGCCTGTACAAGCGCGCCAGCCGCAACCGCTTCTACGATGCCGAGCAGAAGTACGGCTCGTATGTCGGCCTGCAGGAATCGCTGGCCGACCGCAACCTCTATTCCAACGACATCCTGCGCGCGTACTCGAAAGAGGAACTGCAGGAAGCCGGCCGCATGATCGCGCCCGAGCGCGACCAGCTGTTTACCTACGCCGGCTTGTACCTGCTGGCAACGCGCTACCTCGCCACCGACCATTCGCGCGCGGTGTTCGAACTGCCGCAGGAACGCTGGCTGACCATCGCGCTCTACCTGATGCAGAACGAACGCTCGCGCGAACGCCGCATGCAGCTGGTCGGCGAGGCCTACTGGGCGCTGTCCAACCTCTACATGACCGTCGCCACGCCGACGCTGCAGAACGCCGGCAAGATCGGCGGGCAGCTGTCGAGCTGCTTCATCGACACCATCGACGATTCGCTGCAGGGCATCTACGACTCCAACACCGACATCGCCCGCGTCTCCAAGGGCGGCGGCGGCGTGGGTGCGTACATCGGCTACGTGCGCTCCAGCGGCTCGTCGATCCGCGGCGTGCCCAACTCGTCCGGCGGCGTGGTGCCGTGGATCAAGCAGCTCAACAACACCGCGGTGTCGGTCGACCAGCTCGGCCAGCGCAAGGGCGCGGTCGCGGTGTACCTCGACGTCTGGCATCGCGACATCGAAGCCTTCCTCGACCTGCGTTTGAACAACGGCGACCAGCGCCTGCGCGCGCACGACGTGTTCACCTCGATCTGCATCCCCGACATCTTCATGGAAGCGGTCGAACGTCGCGGCGACTGGTACCTGTTCGATCCCTTTGAGGTGAAGCGCCTGAAGGGCTGGTACCTGCAGGATTTCTTCGACGAGAAAAAGGGCGACCCGAACGGCAGCTTCCGCAAGCGCTACGAGGACGTCGTCGCCGACGAGCGCATCGCGCGCAAGACCGTCAAGGCCATCGACATCTTCAAGCGGATCATGGTGTCGCAGCTCGAGACCGGCAATCCCTTCATGTTCTACCGCGACGAGGTGAACCGGAAGAACCCGAACAAGCATGCGGGCATGGTGTATTCGTCCAACCTGTGCACCGAGATCCTGCAGAACATGAGTCCCACGCGGATGATGCAGGAGATCATTTCGGGCAACCAGATCGTCACCACCAAACAGGCCGGCGATTTCGTCGTATGCAACCTGTCGAGCGTGAACCTCGGCCGCGCCGTGCTGCCGCAGGAAGACCAGGGCGACCTGATCACCGACGTGCTGGAACGGCTGATCCCGATCCAGGTGCGCATGCTCGACAACGTGATCGACCTCAACGACCTGCCGGTGCCGCAGGCCACGATCACCAACCAGAAATACCGCGCGATCGGCCTCGGCACCTTCGGCTGGCACCACCTGCTGGCGCAGAAGGGCATCCACTGGAACACGCCCGAAGCCGAGGACTACAGCGACACGCTGTACGAGCGCATCAACTTCCTCACCGTGCAGGCGTCGATGGAGCTGGCGAAGGAAAAGGGCACCTACAGCGCCTTCCTCGGCAGCGACTGGCACAACGGCGAGTACTTCCGCGCCCGCGACTACAACAGCCCGCAATGGCTGGAACTGTCCGCGCAGGTGTCGGTGAACGGCATGCGCAACGGCTGGCTGATGGCGGTGGCGCCGAACATGAGCACCGCGCAGATCGCCGGCAGCACCGCGTCGATCGATCCGATCTACTCCGCGTTCTACTACGAGGAAAAGAAGGACTATCGCCGCCCCGTCGCCGCGCCCGGCCTGTCGCTCGAAACCTGGCCGTACTACGAGAAGGGCGCCTACAAGGTCGACCAGTTCGCATCCGTGCGCCAGAACGCCCGCCGCCAGCGCCACGTCGACCAGGCGATCAGCTTCAACTTCTACGTGCCGTCGACGATCCGCGCCAGCACCTTGCTCGAACTGCACATGACCGCCTGGCGCGAAGGCATGAAGACCACGTACTACGTGCGCTCGAACGATATCGACATCGCCGAGTGCGAGTGGTGCAGTAGCTGACGCAGCGCCGCCGAAACAGCAGTCCCTTCTCCCGCCCGCGGGAGAAGGTGCCCCGAAGGGCCGGATGAGGGCGCTTTCGACGCAGCCCTTGCCCTCACCCCCCAGCCCCTCTCCCGCAGGCGGGAGAGGGGAGCAGAACCCAGAGACCCATCACACATGTCCGCCACCGCACCACTCACGTCCACGCCGCTCGACCGCATCAAGATCCTCGAGCCGCGCCACCCCAACCGCTCGACCGGGATCATCAACGGCAAGACCTCCGGCATCCTCAACTGGAACGACATTCCGTATCCGTCGTTCTACCGCGCCTACAAGGAACTCTCGACCAACTTCTGGATCCCGGACGAAGTCGACATGAAGGGCGACGCCAAGCAGTACGGCGAGCTCTCGGCGCGCGAGAAGAACGCCTACGACTCGATCATCGGCCTGCTGGCCACGCTTGATTCGCCGCAGACGCGCTTCA
>JAIUOJ010000022.1 GCA_020161335.1 Pseudomonadota bacterium | reverse complement strand
GTCGTACTCGGCGGAAAACGCCATGTCCTCGCCGCAGGGCGCGGCGTCGGAAATCGGTGCCAGCAGGTCGTCCAGGTCCGGCATGGTTCATCCTTGAATTTGTGTCCCGCGGGGCGATTCTAGCGCGCCACCGCGCCCGGCCGGCGCGCGGCCACGGTTCGCCGCGCGCCGGGCGCGTGACCCGCCCCCGCGACATCTGCTAAGTTTGCACCGTGGTGCCGGGACAGGTACGGGAAGGAGTCCCGCACCGGCGCCAATGCGCCGCATGGCGTCGCGCCGCGCGACGGTGTTGGCGCCGTTCAAGGAGGAACGATGGCAGGCCCCATGGCAGGAGTGCAGCAGGTGCTGGCGGCGCTGGCGCGCTACGTCGGCACCGACCGCCTCCACGAACTCGAGGGCGATGGCGTTCCCGCGGACTGCGCGGTCGAGCGCTGGCAGGGCTGGGAGCAGCTCTCGCTGGGGTACGAGTGGTGGGTGGACGTGCTGTCGAGCGAGTCGTCGTGGGCGCTCGATGCCCTGCTCGGCCAGCGCGTCGTGCTCAAGACCCGCTTGGCCGACGGTGGCTTCACCCGTCGCAGCGGCGTGGTGCGCGAGGCGTCATGCCTCGGCGGTGACGGCGGCCTGGTGCGCTACCGCCTGTGCCTGGTGCCGTGGACCTGGTGGCTCACCCAGGGCCGGCACAGCCGCGTGTTCCAGGACAAGAGCGTCGTCGAGATCGTCGAGGCGGTGTTCGCCGGCTACGCACCGCTGGCGCAGTGGCAGCTGTCGGACGAAGTCGGGCCGTTCGTCGCGCAGGCCCACCGCCGCAGCTACTGCGTGCAGTACCGCGAGACCGACTTCGACTTCGTCGCGCGCCTGCTGGCCGAGGACGGGCTGGGTCTGCGCTGGGAAGAAGACGAAGCCGCGCCCGCCGGCCACCGGCTGGTGGTTTTCGCCGACAGCGCCGTGCAGCCGGAGGACGCGTTGGCTGCGGGCCGCGGCATCCGCTTTCACCGCGACGACGCCACCGAGTCCAGCGACACGATCCAGGCCATCGGCCTGCAGCGGCGCCTGGGCGCGGCGCAGCTGACCGTGCTGGGTACCGACTATCGCCGCGTGCAGTCGGTCACCGCGCAATTGCCGCTGGGCAGCGATGGCGCGCCGGTGTGCGGCGAGGTCTACGACCCGTCCGGCGCATATGCCTTCGCCGATCACAGCCAGGCCGCTCGCCATGCCCGCCTGCTGGGCGAAGCGCGCGAGGCCCGGCGCCAGCATTGGGCCGGCCAGGGCGGCGTGCGCAGCTTTCGCGCCGGCACCGCCTTCACCCTGACGCAGGCGCCGCGCAGCGCCGAGGGCGTCGACACCTTCTTCCTGCTCGGCCTGCGCCACGCCGGCCGCAACAACCTGCCCGAGACCGTGCGCGAGGCCCTGCCCGACCTGCTCGGCCCGGCCCCCGACTGGCCCCCAATGCCCGAGGCCTTGCCCGTCGCCGATGCCAGCGCCGCGCGCGCGCTTTGGCGCCACGCCGATGCCCACGGCTACGCCAACGCCTTCGTCTCCCTGCCGCGCGCCCTGCCGTGGCGGCCGGTGCTGTTCGACGACACCGGTGCGCGCCTCAACCCGCGCCCGACCGCGCCGGGTTACCAGAGCGCACTCGTGGTCGCCGACGAAGGCGGCCACGACGTCCTCAGCAGCGACGCGTTGGGCCGCATCAAGGTGAAGTTCCACTGGCAACGCGGTGGCGAGGCGACGGCCGAGCGCTCCTGCTGGCTGCGCGTGGCCCAGCGCTATGCCGGTCCCGGCGTGGGCTCGCAGTTCCTGCCGCGCGTGGGCCAGGAAGTGCTGGTGGCCTTCCTCGAAGGCGACATCGACCGTCCCGTCGTGGTCGGTGCGCTGTACAACGGCCAGGGCGAGGCCGGCATTGCACCCACAACGGGCGGCAAATCCGGCCGCGAGATCGACGCCAGCCTGTACGCCCAGGCCACCGACCACGGCCCCAGCGCGCAGGCCAACCTCGCCGGCGGCCATGCCCCGCCGTGGCACGGGCTGGGCGCGGGCGACGAGGCCCATCGCAGCGCCACCGCGCTTTGGGGCATCCAGTCGCGCGAGTGGCATGGCGAAGGATTCAACCGCCTCGTGTTCGACGACAGCGACGGCCAACTGCGGCTGCAGCTGGCGACCACGCAGGCCGCGAGCCAGCTCACGCTGGGCCACCTGATCCACCAGGCCGACAACTACCGCGGCAGCTTCCGCGGCGAAGGGTTCGAGCTGCGCACCGACGCCTGGGGCGTCGTGCGCGCCGAGGCCGGGTTGTGGCTATCGGCCTACGCCACGCCGGGCGAGACGCCGGCGGGCGATGCCGTCGGCCCGACCGCACTGCTCAAACAGGCGCAACAGGTGGCCGGGGTGTTCAGTCCCGTGGCCGGCACCCACCTCACCGTGAAGCTGGCCGACCATGAAGGCGTCGGATCGGCCAAGTCGCACCTGATCGACGACCAGGCCCCGCTGCAGGCCTTGCTGACCAGCGCGAAGACCACGGTCAACGGCGAGGACTACAGCGACGCCATTGGCGAAGCCGGCGAGCGCAAACCCGAGGCCGGCCAGGGCCGGGTGCCGCACACCGGCGACCCGATCCTGGGTCTGGCCGCCCCGGGCGGCATCGTCCACGTCGCCGGGCAAAGCCTGCACTGGGCCGCGGGCGAGACGCTCACCCTGGGCAGCGGACAGGCCAGCCACCTCGCCATCGCCTCGAACCTACGCGTGCACACCGGCCAGGCCATCGGCTGGCTGGTCGAAGCCGTCGAAGGCGCCCCGACCGAAGCCGTCTCGCTCAGCCTGGTCACCGGCGAAGGCGAACTGGACGTCCAGGCCCAGCACGACGAGATCAAGCTGCAGGCCAAGGACCAGCTGAAGATCGTCAGCGCCAATGCCGAGGCCGAGTTCGCCGCCGGCAAGACCGTGCACCTGGCCGTCTCCGGCGGCGCCAGCCTGACCATCGAAGGCGGCAACATCACCGTCGCCTGCCCGGGCGAGATCAAGGTCCACGCGGCGAAGAAGTCGTTTGTTGGGCCGACGAGCATGGAATACGAACTGGTGAAGTTCCAGCCTGTCTGTCTGGATTGCCTGGCGAAAGCGGCGCTCAGTGGCGTCCCTGTGGTGCCCTTATGAATGCGCTCCCTTCCGACTGGACGACCTCTTTCCCCCAGGGAGCCTCGTTCGTGCTGGTCGATGGCGCCATGCAGCACGCACTGGGAAGGTCATTCGCAGATCGCAAGTTGCGCGCAACAAGCTTCTTTGCCCAAGAGTCTCCAGAAGCCCAAGCTCTGGGCCCTTGGCTTCTGGACGCCGCCGCGGCCAATCTCGCCCAGGTCGATGGCTGCGCGCGCGGCATCACCTGGCTCAGGAGTACGCTCTCTTTTGAGGAAGCGTTCTCGCATCTGCGCCCATGGATCGTGCAACCTTTCCCGGACGGCGTAGAGCGTGGATACCTTCGACTGGGAGATGGACGCATCCTGCAAGTCTTGTTGGACAGCGTCTGGACCAGACCGCAATGCGAGGCATTCTTGCAGCCTTGGGAAGGGATCTGCCTCTCCGACCGCGACGGGCGTGGCGTGACCATGCGACCCCGTACCCATCCGGCACACACAACCCGTCCGTCACGGCACTTGAACGCACGCCAATATCAAACCCTTCTCGATGCAAGTGTGCCTGACCAGCTTCTGCACGAAGTCAAGCAACATGTGCGCCCGCACCCGTTGTTCGCCTCCCGTGAGGCTCGCCACGCGATGGCGGTTGCCGTCATCGAAGAAGCGAAACGCCGTGGCCAGGACGATCCTTATGACTGGATGAGCTGGATTGGCTGGGCCTTGAGGCATGGTCACACGAGCCCGGAGGCCATCGCAACGCATTCCGTCGCCGCGCACCACCTGCGTGGTCATGCCCTATGGCGCGCACTGATCGACGATGAATGGGCTGCTAACCAAATCGATGCCACTGCATCGCGTCAACAGGCCGCCGTCGGATGACAAAACTCAAGCCATGGATCGTCGAGTCACACGCGTACACGCGGTCTGGCAGGCCCGTCAATCGGAGCCTGCCTACAAGCAATGCCGGGCGCCTGGGTAAAATCGCCGCTGCAACGCTGGCGCCGACCTGCCGCCTTGGGAAGAAAAGGTGCCCCGCCATGTTCAGTCGACTGTCCGCACCACTACGCTTTAGCCGTGAGCGTTCCGGTGTCCCGCGCGTGATCGTGGCAACTCTGGCATGGCTGATGTTGTTGCCGATGCTGGCCGCCTGCGCACAAGAGCCGGACACCGTGTTCGGGAGCGGCGTGACACCCATGGACTATGTGCCCACCGACACCATCGTCCGCAAGGTCATTGTCGACGGTACTTGGGTCGGTGAAGCAGGCACCGGGGGCAGTACCGTCTGTTGCCTCACGTTGCCCGTCAAGTGGCATGAAGGCCTCACCGCCACCGTGCGCTGGGAGCGGTGCGATGCGTTCGACAAGAACAATCCCGTCCCTGATGAGATTGCCTGCAAATGGCACGAGAAGGTCGTTCCGATCCATCCCTACACCGAGGTGGGGAGAATCTGGCTGCATATCGTCAGCGACGACGAAGTCCTGATCATTCCCAGCATGCTCGCGCCGGATCACCCGGACTATCCCGGTCCAACGTATCCGGAGAAAAACTTCTTCAGGAGGGGCCCTTGAGCACACGCGCTTTCACCCCTGCCGATGCGCCCCCGCCTTCTCCCGCGCTTCCGCTCGTCCCCAAGCTCTGCGCGCCGGGACGCACATGCCGCCTGCGGCTGAGTTTTTCGATCTTCTTCGACGGCACGCGCAACCACCTGCGTGAGGACGAGCCTGACGGCTCGCACAGCAACGTTGCTCGATTATTCAAGGCGGCCCACGAAGAGCAGAGCAATGGCATCTACCGGCTGTATGTCCAGGGCGTCGGCACGCCCTTCCCGGAAATCGGCGAGCGTGAGCCTCACCCCGATGGCGCCAAGGCGGGCACGATGGGCGCCGAGCGCATTCGCTACGCCTTCCTCTATATTGCAAACGAAGTATCACGAAAGCTCTCCCGCCGCCTGATCGTGCCCGACACGCCGCGGCACATCGCCGCCGCGGTCAAGGACGACAGCCAACTGGACAACTGGAAGCGGCAGTTGACCTTCATGCTCAGCGGATCAGAGAACCCGAAAGTCGACGAGATCGTGTTCGATGTGTTCGGGTTCTCCCGCGGCGCAGCGGCGGCACGCTCGTTCGTGAACCAGCTCAAGCACCATTTTTGCCAGGCGGCCGACCTCTATTGCGGCGTTCCCATGCGGATCCGGTTCATGGGCCTTTTCGACACGGTCGCGTCAGTCGGGTATGCGGATTCATTCCCGGGTCCGGTCAATGGCCATCAGGACTGGGGAGACGAGTCCCTGCTCACGATTCCCGACGACGTGGAACACTGCGTACATCTTGTGGCAGCACATGAGGCGCGCAACTCGTTCCCGGTCGACCTCACGCGAAAGCAGCACACGTATTCGAGCAACTGCGTCGAAATCATCTACCCCGGCGTGCATTCCGACGTGGGCGGCGGCTATGGCCTGTATACGCAGGGGAAAGGGTCGCGACTGGCCGACGGCCGCATTGGCAGGACGCAGGCTGACAAACTTTCACAGATAGCCCTCAACGATATGTATGAACGCGCCTTGGCGAAGGGCGTGCCTTTGCGCAGTCGTGAGAGATTGATCACCGCGCGACTGGACGGCGAGTTCGCGATACGTCCGGAACTGCAGGCTGCGTTCGACCGCTACATGTCTGCAGTCGCGGCGGAGGGGAAAGGATGGTCGGCCGAAAAGCAGATGCTGCGGCATCGCAGCCTGCACCTGGGCTGGCGCAAGCAGGTGCTGGACCGATTCGAAACGCTGCCCTTCGTGCAGCAGTCGGGGGGGCAGGATAAGAACGACCTGATCGAAGCCAACAAGGAACTGATCGCCACGCTGCGAGCGTGTGCGGATCAGCCAGCACGTGTGCTTGCCCATGCCAGATCCGGCCGCGATTCGCCTGCCCCACCGCCACCGCCCGGCTACGAATTTCTGGAAGACTGGAACCGCGCGCCCTCGCCATCCCGGGACGTGTCCGCCTTCTTCGAATGCTACGTGCATGACTCGCGCGCGCACTTCCTGCTGACCGATCCCCAATCGGAGCGCGATCACCGCAACATCCATCGCCAACTGGAGGACATCGACAGTCGCTACCAGCGCGATTTGAGGGCCCACAGAGACATCGTTGAACGCGTCGCCGCGGGCCCAAACAGAAACAGGTATGTCTTCATCGGGAACACACCATCTCCACGCGACCCGCTGAGCGGACGTCAGCGATCCATCCTGGAACTGTACCGAGCCGGGAAATACCCTCTGTACTCGGACAGGCACCCCGCTTCCAGCACGGACGGTACCGTGAATGCGGTTGATGCCGTGAACCTGTACGGCGGCCGTCGAGAGCCTAAATGGACTTACCTGCACAAGAGACAGGTGTTCGCATACAGCCGAGTGACGTACTGACGTATGAATGTACGTTGCAGGACGTTGCCATGAGCACCGCCGCATTGGACCAGCCTTGTGACTTGTGGCTTCACCCCACACAATTCGCTGTCGGAGAACCGATTCGCTCATGTGCGGTGAGTGATTGAAGCTTGTCGATTTTCAAGGTTCACTAATACCGAGAACCAAATCATGGAGCAGCGTCGCATGGACAACCCCACATCGAACAAGCCCTCCCCCGCCTTCATCGGCGCCTCGTGGTTCGCGCTCGGCTTGGGCGTGGTCGCCTACCTCGTTGGCCTGTGGAACGCGCAAATGCAGCTCAACGAGAAGGGCTACTACTTCACGTTGCTGCTGTACGGGCTGTTCGCCGCGGTCTCGGTGCAGAAGAGCGTGCGTGACCGGATGGAAGGCATCCCGGTCACCAACATCTATTACGGTCTGTCCTGGTTCGCGGTGTTGTCGGCATTGCTGCTGCTGTTCATCGGCCTGTGGAACGCAGGTCTCACGCTCAGCGAAAAGGGCTTCTACGGCATGGCCTATGCGCTGAGCCTGTTCGCCGCGATCGCGGTGCAAAAGAACACCCGGGACAGCATCAAGAGCGGGGCCGACGAATCGGCCACAAGAGGTGGGAACTGGTTTCGCCAGCGTGACGACCAGGACACCTCATCCTGACCCGCGCGCCTCGGCGGCCGAGGCGCTCTTGGCTGGAGAGTCGCGCACTGGACCGCCAGTATCTTCGGCGTCCTTTGAGACCGGTATCGAGCTCCAGTTCCCGCCGCACTACGTGCCGGCATCGGCCATTGCGGCGTGGCTTACCCTCCGACAGGCGCTCTCTGCCTGGACCCGTGAGCGTGCGCTGACCAAGGCGTGACGCTCGGCGGGTGGCTTGTGCGCACCCCCACCCCAGCTGGAATATCGCCCCGCAGTTCCACGACGTCCGACGCGTCGGCGTCGTCACCGTCCAGCCATGCCTCACCGCAGCGTCGTCTCAGGCCCTGAGACCGCCGATCCTCAGGCTGGAAACCCCCGGGTTTGCCCCCATATCCGGGGAGCGGTAGGCTGATCGATTACCCCGCCTGCCCGGCTGCCCTCCCCCCCAGCTCCAACCGGAACCCTCCCCGATGGCGATGGACACCATCCGCATCCGCGGTGCGCGTACCCACAACCTGAAGAACGTCGACCTCGACCTGCCGCGCGACGCGCTGATCGTCATCACCGGCCTGTCCGGGTCCGGCAAGTCGTCGCTGGCGTTCGATACGATCTATGCCGAGGGCCAGCGCCGCTACGTCGAGTCGCTGTCGGCCTACGCGCGCCAATTCCTCAGCGTGATGGAGAAGCCCGACCTCGACCACATCGAGGGGCTGTCCCCGGCGATCTCGATCGAACAGAAGTCGACCTCGCACAACCCGCGTTCGACCGTCGGCACGATCACCGAAATCTACGATTACCTGCGCCTGCTGTACGCGCGCGTCGGCCTGCCGCGCTGCCCGGACCACGGCTATCCGCTGGAGGCGCAGACGGTCAGCCAGATGGTCGACCAGGTGCTCGCGCTCGACCCCGAGCAGCGCTGGATGCTGCTGGCGCCCGTGGTGCGCGAGCGCAAGGGCGAGCACGCGCAGGTGTTCGAACAGTTGCGTGCGCAGGGTTACGTGCGCGTGCGCGTCGATGGCGTGCTGCACGAGATCGATGCAGTGCCGCCGCTGGCGCTGCGCCAGAAGCACACGATCGAAGCGGTGATCGACCGATTCAAGGTCCGCGAGGACATGAAGCAGCGACTGGCGGAGTCGTTCGAGACAGCCCTCAAGCTCGGCGACGGCATGGCCTCGGTGCAGGCGATCGACGACGACAGCCTCGCTCCGCAGCTGTTCTCCTCGAAGTACAGCTGCCCGGTGTGCGACTACGCGCTGCCGGAACTGGAGCCGCGACTGTTCTCCTTCAACTCGCCGGTCGGCGCCTGCCCGACCTGCGATGGCCTGGGCGTCTCCCAGTTCTTCGACCCCGGGCGCGTGGTGGTGCATCCGGAATTGTCGCTGGCTGCCGGCGCGGTGCGCGGCTGGGATCGGCGCAACGCCTACTATTTCCAGCTGATCCAGTCGCTGGCCAAGCACTACGGGTTCAGCGTGGACACGCCCTGGCAGGACCTGCCGGAAGCCTCGCGCGAGGCCGTGCTGTTCGGCAGCGGCGACAGCGTCATCACCTTCAGCTACATCACCGACGCCGGCGGGCGCACGCAGCGCAAGCACCGCTTCGAAGGCATCGTGCCGAACCTCGAGCGGCGCTATCGCGAAACCGAGTCGGCCGCGGTGCGCGAGGAACTGGCCAAGTACATCAGCGAGCGGCCGTGCCAGGATTGCGGCGGCGCGCGCCTGAACCGCTCGGCGCGCAACGTGTTCGTCGCGGACCGGCCGCTGCCCGACATCGTAGTCCTGCCGATCGACGACGCGCTGCGCTTCTTCGGCGAACTGCACCTGCCGGGCTGGCGCGGCGAGATCGCCGACAAGATCGTCAAGGAAATCCGCGAGCGCCTGAGCTTCCTCGTCGACGTGGGCCTCGACTACCTGACGCTGGAGCGCA
The DNA here is from genome assembly GCA_020161335.1 of Pseudomonadota bacterium. Classification (GTDB taxonomy): domain Bacteria; phylum Pseudomonadota; class Gammaproteobacteria; order Xanthomonadales; family Xanthomonadaceae; genus Luteimonas. The sequence continues at coordinate 21,075 of JAIUOJ010000022.1, read as the reverse complement.
AGGCCGACACGCTGTCCGGTGGCGAGGCGCAGCGCATCCGCCTCGCCTCGCAGATCGGCGCCGGCCTGGTCGGCGTGATGTACGTGCTCGACGAACCGAGCATCGGCCTGCACCAGCGCGACAACGAGCGCCTGCTGGGCACGCTGACGCGCCTGCGCGACCTCGGCAACACCGTCATCGTGGTCGAGCACGACGAGGACGCGATCCGCCTCGCCGACCACATCGTCGACATCGGCCCGATGGCCGGCGCGCACGGTGGCGAGGTCGTTGCGCAGGGCAGGCTCGACGACGTGCTGAAGGCGCCACGCTCGCTCACCGGCCAGTACCTCTCCGGCAAGCGCCGCATCGAGGTGCCGAAGACGCGACACAAGCCCAACCCGAAGATGCAGCTCAAGCTGCTGGGCGCATCGGGCAACAACCTCAAGGATGTCGACCTCACGGTGCCATCCGGCCTGTTCACCGCCGTCACCGGCGTGTCGGGGTCGGGGAAGTCCACCCTGATCAACGACACGCTGTACGCACTGGCCGCGAACGAGATCAACGGAGCTTCGCACAAGCCTGCGCCCTATCGCGACATCAAGGGACTGGACCTGTTCGACAAGGTGGTCGACATCGACCAGTCGCCGATCGGACGCACCCCGCGCAGCAACCCGGCCACCTACACCGGTCTGTTCACGCCGCTGCGCGAACTGTTCGCGCAGGTGCCGGAAGCGCGCGCGCGCGGATACTCCCCGGGCCGCTTCAGCTTCAACGTGCGCGGCGGCCGCTGCGAGGCGTGCCAGGGCGACGGCCTGATCAAGGTGGAGATGCACTTCCTGCCCGACGTGTACGTGCCTTGCGACGTGTGCCAGGGCAAGCGCTACAACCGCGAGACCCTGGAGATCCTGTACAAGGGCTACAGCATCCACGACGTGCTGGAGATGACGGTCGAGGACGCGCTGGTGCTGTTCGAGCCGGTGCCCTCGATCGCGCGCAAGCTCGAGACACTGCTCGACGTCGGCTTGAGCTACATCAAGCTCGGCCAGCCAGCGACCACCCTCTCCGGCGGCGAAGCGCAGCGCGTGAAGCTGTCGAAGGAACTCTCGCGCCGCGATACCGGGCGCACGCTCTACATCCTCGACGAGCCGACCACCGGCCTGCACTTCCACGACATCGAGCACCTGCTGACCGTGTTGCACAAGCTGCGCGACGACGGCAACACGGTGGTGGTGATCGAACACAACCTCGACGTGATCAAGACCGCGGACTGGGTGGTCGACCTCGGTCCCGAAGGCGGCCACCGCGGCGGCACGATCCTCGCCGAGGGCACGCCGGAACACATCGCGTCGCTGGCGCATTCGCACACCGGCCGCTTCCTCGCGAAGGCGCTGGGCATGGACGACAAGCCGGCGAAGCGCAGGTCCGCGGCCGCCGCGGCCTGAGCCGTGGCCCGCCACGACCTGCGCGACACCACCCTGCCTCGACGCCCTCCGCCGTCCCGACCGCCTGCACGCCCATGAGCCTCGACAACCGCACCGCCCTGTTCCGCATGCCGATCGAGTTGCGCTGGCGCGATCTCGACGCGTTCAACCACGTCAACAACTCGAACTTCATGACCTACCTCGAGGAGGCGCGGATCCGCTGGTTCGATTCGCTTGGCGAGGAGTGGGTGACCGACGCCACGGCACCGCTGCTGGCCGCGGTGCAGATGAACTACCGCGTGCCGATCCCGTATCCGTCGAGCGTGGTGGTGGAGCTGTTCGCCGATCGCGTCGGCAACAGCAGCGTCACCCTCGGCCACCACATCGGCAGCGAGGATGGCACCGTGCTGCATGCGGACGGGCACGTGGTGATGGTGTGGATCGACCGCGCCACCGGCCGCCCGACCGCGCTGCCCGACGCGGTGCGCCGCGTCGCCTCCAGCATTGCGCCGCCTGCCGCTCCCTGACGGCTGGTCCGCCGACCGCGCCTCCGGAACGTGCGCAGGCGCAGACAGGCGCCAACGCGATGGCAGGTGGCGCGTCGCCCGTGCCTGCAGCAGGCGCACCAGCGCCGGGGCCATGAAATCGTAGTCGTCGGGGATGTCGAGGCAGACCACGCGCTGGCCACGCAGCCATGGCCTGAACTTCGTCGATAGCCTGGTCCGCTGCGCACGCTCCATCACGAACACCAGCTGCGCCCATTCGAGCAGCTCCGGGGTCAGCCGGCAATCGGCGTCATGGTCGAGGCCCGCGGATGCCGTCTCGACGCCCGGCCAGTCGGCGAAGACCTGCTCGGCGGTCGGACTGCGCAGGCGGTTGCGGCTGCAGACGAAGAGGACGTGGAGCGGCAAGCGGAAGCGGCTCGCCGCTGGCTACAGCGCGGCCGGCGGGCGGACGTCGAAGTCGGCGCGTAGCCAGCGACCGTCCGCCAGCTCGAACTCGATCGCGATTCGCTGTCCCACCTCGACCGGCGCCACCGGCTGCATCAGCATGAGGTGCAGTCCACCGGGCGCCAGCGTCGCCGTGCCCTTCGCGGGCAGCGGCAGCGACGCGACATGGCGCATGCGGCTGACGCCGTCGACCTTCCGCGTCTCGTGCAGTTCGACCGAGCCGAACGCCGGGCTGCGCGCCGAGACAATGCTGGCCGCATCGACGCAGGGATTCCGGATCTCGGCGAAGCCCGCCATCATCGGCATGGGCATCGGCGGCTGGCGGATCCAGGCCGATTCCACCACCGGCACGCAATCGGCCGCGCGTGCCGAGAACGAAGCGGCAAGCAACAAGGCGAGACACAGGCTGCGCGGGAAGACCATGCCGCCTATGATACCGCGACCCCGCTCCGGTGACGCCCATGCAGGCCCTCGTCGAACGCCACGAACACGATGCCATCGTCGAACTGCGCCTTGCACGGCCGCCGGTGAACGCCTTGCACCCCGAGCTGTGCACGCAGTTGCGCGACGCGCTCTCGGCCGCCATTGCCGAGGGTGCGCAGGGTGTCGTGCTCAGCGGCGGGCCGAAGGTGTTCTCCGCTGGCCTCGACGTTCCGCACCTGCTGACGCTCGACGCGGCCGGATTGCGCGACGCCTGGGAGGCCTTCTTCCTCGCCGCGCGTGCGCTCGCCGCGTCGCCGGTGCCGGTGGCCGCGGCGCTGAACGGCCACGCCCCCGCCGGCGGCTGCGTGTACGCGCTGTGCTGCGACTATCGGGTGATGGCCTCCGGGCCGTTCGCGATCGGCCTCAACGAAACCCAGGTGGGGCTGGTCGCGCCGGAAGGCATCCAGCGCCTGATGCGGCGCGTGGTCGGCGCGCATCGCGCCGAGCGCCTGCTGGTGTCTGGCGAGATGGTGGATGCGCAGCGCGCGCTCGAGATCGGGTTGGTGGACGAACTGGCCGCGATCGAGGAGGTGCCGCTGCGCGCCCGCGAATGGCTGCGCCAATTGCTGGCGCTGCCGCGCAAGCCGGTATTGGCGACGCGTGCGATCGCGCGCGCGGACGTGACCGCGGCGCTGGCACCGGACCTGATCGAGCTGGATCGCTTCGTCGCCGCCTGGCGCGATCCCGACACGCAGCAGGCGCTGCGCGCGCTGCTGGCGAAACTCGGCAAGTAGGGATCGGCGTCGGCGTCAGGCGTCGCCCGTCGCCACCGGCCGCGCCGGATCGCTGATCCAGCCACTCCATGATCCGGTGAACAGCGCGGCCCCGGGCAATCCGGCATGCGCCATCGCCAGCAGGTGGTGGCAGGCGGTAATGCCCGAGCCGCACATGGCCACCATCGTCGATGGCGCCCGTCCGCCGAGCAGCGCGTCGAACTCTTCCCGCAGTTGCGCGCGCGGCTTGAAGCGCCCCTCCGCCAGGTTGCGCGCGTAGGGCCGGTTGACCGCACCCGGTACGTGGCCGGCCACCGGGTCGATCGGTTCGACCTCGCCGCGGAAGCGTTCCGCGGCGCGCGCATCCACCAGCAGGCCGCCGGCATCGAGATGACGGCGCACGGCGTGGGCATCGAACAGGTGCGCATGGTCGAAGCGGGCTGCGTAGGTGGCGGGCACCGGCACCGGCACGGCGGCGTCGACCGGCAGGCCGAGCGCGGTCCAGCGCGCCCAGCCGCCGTCGAGCACCGCGACGTCGCGATGGCCGAGCATGCGCAGCATCCACCACAGCCGCGCCGCGAACGCGCCGTCGCCATCGTCGTAGGCCACGACGCGATGCGCGGGCGAGATCCCCCACGCGCCGAGGCGGGCGGTGAACGCGGCGGCGTCCGGCCAGGGATGCCGGCCCTGCCCGCGCTTGCCGTGGTCGGACAGGTCGCGGTCGACGTGCGCCAGCCGCGCCCCCGGGAGATGCGCGGCACGCCAGGCGCGCTCGCCCGCGTCGGGATCGGCGAGCGAAGAGCGGCAATCCATGACCACCAGGCCAGGATCGCCCAGCGCCGCGGCGAGCGCCTCGGCCTGCACCAGCGTGGTCCAGTCGTCGTCGTTCATGGCACGGCGTCCAATCGTTGCCGGAGGTTGTACAGGATCGAGGCGGTCACGCCCCAGATGCGTTGCTCGGGCGCGGACGGCGACGGGCTGAATTCCAGCACGTGGCGCACGCGGCCCGCGAACTCGATGTCGAGCCGCCGCAGGTTGCCCGGCGCCATCAGGAACGCCAGCGGCACTTCGAATACCTCGGCGACTTCGGCCGGGTCCGGGCGCGGCACGAAGGCCGGCGCCAGGCGCGCGATCACCGGCACCACGCGATAGCCGGTGACGGTGCGCATGGGATCCAGGTAGCCCAGCGGCTCGGCCTGCGACGGCACCAGCCCGATTTCCTCGTGGGCCTCGCGCAGCGCCGCGTCCAGCACGCCGTCGTCCCCGGGATCGATGCGGCCGCCGGGGAAGCTCACCTGCCCGCCATGCTGGCGCAGGGCATCGGTGCGCCGCGTCAGCAGCACCTGCACGTCGTCACCGCGGTCGACCAGGCCCACCAGCACGGCCGCGTCGACAGGATCATGCCCGTCGAGCAGGCCCTCAAGCTCGTCGCGGTTCCATTCGGGGCCATCGGGCACGGCATCCACGGGATGCAGCGAGCGGCCGAGGCGTTCGAACAGGGCGGCGTGGGGGGTCACGTGCGTTGCGCTTCCCGCTCAGGAAGCACGGTTTCCATCAGGTGCAGGCGCTCATCATCACCCATGTGCATCCAGCGCGCGATTTCCGCGGCGCTGCGGAAACAGCCCATGCACTGTCCCTCGTCGTCGAGCATGCACACGCCGATGCAGGGACTGAGCACGGCACGGAAAGCGGAATTCATGTGTTGCATCGCCTGCGCGGCGTTCTGCCGGCGCGTTCAGAAAAGACGACGCCGGCAGAAGCCGGCGCCATCCACGGGATCCTCGGAAGCTTCACGGCATGCGCGACGGATCCCTCGCCTGCGCATCCCTCGATCTTGCCCCGGCCCGCGCGCCACTCAGGCACGCGGTCCGGCATGACGCCGCTTACTTGACGCTGACCAGCTTGACGTCGAACACGACCGCCTGGTTGGCCATGCGGCCCGCCTGCATCGTGGTGCCATAGGCCTTGTCGCCCGGCAGCACCACTTCCCAGCGTGCGCCGGTCGGCATCTGCACCAGCGCCTCGCGCAGACCCACCAGCGGGATCTGGCTGACCTTCATGCTGACCGGGCCGCCCTGCTGGCCTTCGTGCGGCTGCGAGGTGTCGACGAACACGGTGCCGTCGGGCAGCGTGCCCTTGTAGTTGATCTGCACGTCGCTGGCCTGCGTCGGCTTGGCGCCGCTGCCTGCCTCGAGCACGCGATACTGAACCGTGCTGCCCGGCAGCGTCTGCACGCCGGCCTTGGCGCGGTTCTGGGCGAGGAAGGTGTCGCTCTTGCCCTTGTTCTCGGCCGACAGCTTGGCGAACTCGGCTTCCATCTTGGCCTGCTGGCGCTGCTGCATGCTCTGCACCGCAGCCTGCAGCTGGTCGACCGGCACCGCCGGCTGCTTCTTGGCGTACGCGTCCTGGATCGCCTTGATCACGGTGTTGACGTCCACCGCTTCGCCGCGCGCGGTCAGTTCGGCCAGTTCGACGCCGGTGTTGAAGCCGATGGCGTAACTCAGCTTGCCCCTCTCGGACGAGATGTCCTGGGCGGATGCCGCGGCGGACACCAGGGTCAGTGCCGCGAGACTGGCGGCCAGCAAACGCACTTTCATTCGGTCACTCTCCAGACGGTTTTGATCGGCCGTTTCCCGGCCCAGACACGACAGGGGGCGGTCGAACCGCCCCACATGGACACGCTAGGATAGCGGTCGCAGGGCTTAACCGCCACTGACGCCTCCGTTCCGACCCCGGGCGGGCGGACAAGTTCCTGAACCACCCCGATTTCCAGCCCCACAGGCCTCCCGAAATGACCGATTCCCCCCTGCTGGTCGCCGACCAAGGCGCCGTCCGCATCCTCACCATCCATCGCCCGGACCGGCTCAACGCCCTGGACTCGGCCACGCTCGACGCGCTGCACGTCGCGGCCGATGCGGCCGCCGCCGATCCCTCGGTGCGGGTGGTGGTGCTGACCGGCGCCGGGGCGAAGGCCTTCGTCGCCGGCGCGGACATCGCCGAGATGTCGGCGCTGACGCCGACGCAGGCGCGCGATTTCTCGCTGCGCGGCCAGCGCATGATGCGCCGCTTCGAAACCCTGCCCAAGCCGGTGATCGCGATGGTCAACGGCTTCGCCCTGGGCGGCGGCCTGGAGCTGGCGATGTGCTGCCACCTGCGCATCGCCGCCGATTCCGCGAAGGTCGGGCAGCCGGAAGTGAACCTCGGGCTGATCCCGGGCTTCGGCGGCACCCAGCGGCTGCTGCGCCTGGCTGGACGCGCGGCGACGCTGGAACTGTGCCTGACCGGCACTCCCGTCGGCGCAGAGCGCGCGCTGCAACTGGGCATCGTCAACCGCGTGGTGCCGGCGGCCGAACTTGAAGCCGAGACCCTGGCGCTGGCGCAGCAGTTGGCGAACGCCGCGCCGCTGGCGCTGCGCGGCATCCTCGACTGCGTCAACGTCGGCGGCGACTGCGCGATCGAGGAAGGCCTGCAATACGAGTCCGCGCAGTTCGGCCTGGTGTTCTCCAGCGAGGACATGCGCGAAGGCACCGGCGCCTTCCTCGGCAAGCGCAAGCCGGCGTTCCAGGGCCGCTGATTCTTCGCGCCATGCACGATCCGCGCACGTCCCCGGCACCCGAGGCGGCCAGTGCCATCGATGTTGCCGCCGCCGCGCCGGACCCGCTGCGCGTGGCCACGCTGTTGCGCGACGACGACGTGGATGCGGCGATCGATGCCGGATTGATGGCCGTGGCCCTCGATGATCCCGTGCTCGACGCCGCAACGCGTTCGCTGCTGGCGGCGGCCCGGCAGCGGCTGCGCGCGGCCTGGGACGCACGCGAGCGCCATCGCGCACGCGCCGCGCGGCTGGCGCGACGCGAGGCCGAGCGCGAGGCCCGCCGCGCGCCGGTGCAGGCCCAGGCGACGCCTCCGCTGCCGGCCGCGGCCGCCGCCGCCCTGGCGCGCGCGCGTTCGAAGGCGGGACGCGAATGACGACGCGCAGGCGGGCACCGGCACGCCCGCGCAGCCGGCTGTCGGCCGCCGAGATCCACGAACTGTTCTCGCGCCTGGCCGAGCTTGATCCGGCCCCGACCACCGAACTCGAATACACGACGCCGTTCGAACTGCTGGTCGCGGTGGTGCTGTCGGCGCAGGCGACCGACGTGGGCGTGAACAAGGCCACGCGCCGGCTGTACCCACTGGCGAACACGCCGCAGGCGATCCTCGACCTCGGCGAGGATCGCCTGAAGCAGCACATCGCCACGATCGGCCTGTTCAACGCCAAGGCGAAGAACGTGATCGCGCTGTGCCGGATCCTGGTCGAACGGCATGGCGGCGAAGTGCCGCGCACGCGCGACGCGCTGGAGGCATTGCCCGGCGTTGGCCGCAAGACGGCGAACGTCGTACTCAACACCGTCTTCGGCGAAGGCACGATCGCCGTCGACACGCACATCTTCCGCGTCGCCAACCGCACCGGGCTTGCGCCGGGCAAGGACGTGCGTGCGGTGGAGGACGGGCTGATGCGCGTGGTGCCGGAGGAATTCCTGCTGGGGGCGCATCACTGGTTGATCCTGCACGGCCGCTATGTGTGCAAGGCGCGCAAGCCCGACTGCCCGCACTGCGTGATCCGCGACCTGTGCAAGTTCAAGGACAAGACGCCGTCGGCCTGAGTGCCATCCGTCTGGTCGATCGCATGCCCCGTGTGGTCGGACCGTCCGCCGCGGGCGCGGCATGGCACTGCGGGGTGCTGGCGTGTCCCGCGTTGGCCAGAATGCAAAAAACCCCGGACGATCGTCCGGGGCCCTTGCGTGCCGGGTGTGGGAGGGTCACCAGGCGAACTGGGTGCGCAGCGCGTACTGGCCGGTCTCGTCGCCGGTGACTTCGTTGTCGCCCTGCGTGTAGTTGAACATGAAGCGCAGGTTCGGGTTTACGTAGTAGTTCAGGCCGAGGATCCAGCTGCTGGCCTCGCGGTTGAGGTCCTTGTTCTCGATCGTGTCGTAGCGCGCGGTCAGCTCCCACAGGCCCTTGTCCGCGACCGGTGCCGAACCGAACACGCCGGTGCCGGCCTTGTACGGCTTGTGGCCGCCGTTGAGGTGCCAGCTGCCCTGGAGGTACCACGTGGCGACATCCTGGTCGGGACCAATCGGCTGGCCGAACGTGGCGTTCGCGTATTCGCCCTGGAAGAACATCGGGCCGAACGAACCTGCGGCTTCCAGGCCGTAGGCGGTGACCTGGTTGCGGCTGGCGCCGGTCACGGTGGCGATGGTCAGCGAGGGTCCACGGCGGCCGGCGTAGTTGGCCACCGCCGAGAGGTCGGCCGAACCGAGGTTGTTGTTCTCGTTGCTGGCCCACGCGCCGAAGTGCAGCGTGCTGTCGGCGGTGTTGATCGGGGCGAAGGTCACGCGACCGGCGTAACCGACGCCTTCGTTGCGGCTACCCGAGGCGCCGCGCAGGTTGAACGCGGTGAACCCCGCGGTGTAGTTGCCGCCGGCGCGCAGGTAGCCCACGCCCTGCTGGAACTGGCGTCCGCTGAACAGACCGGTGGCCGACGCGAACGGGCGCTCCATCATCAGGATCTCGTTGGAACTGGTGAGTTCCTCCATCGAGCGGTAGGGCTTGAAATGGCCGATGGTGAACTTGCCGCCCAGCGCCGACTTGGCGATGAACACGTCGCGCATGCCTTCGAGGTTGGTGCCCGCGGCGAAATCCTGTTCGACCTTGTAGTCCCAGCCGTAGGCCTTGCCCTGCAGGGTCAGGCGCGCGCGGCGGAATTCGGTGGTGCCGGTGGTGGCCGCGATGTCGCGGTCGAAGGCGTAGGCGTCGAACTGCACCCGGCCGCCGATCTGCGCCTCGAACTTCTTGTCGGCCGAGGTGATCTTGATGCCGCCCTTGGTGTCGACGACCGGGTTCGTCGTCGCCATCTTGTCGAGGTTTTCCTGGGTGGCGATGTTGATGTCCGACTGCGCGTCCGAGCGCGTCTCCAGGTCCTCGATCTTGGATGCCAGCGCGGCGATCTGGGCCTTGAGTTCGGCGATCTCCCGGTCCTGCGCGGACTGGGCGAAGGCGGGCGAGGCGGCGGTGCCGCAGGCGGCGACGAGCGCGACGGCGAGGAGCGTGTGACGCATGGCGTTGTGTCCCGGAGAGAAGGAAGATGAGATGGAGTGCGGGAGCACGCACCCGGGCGCTTCCGGACTTCCCACCCCGGATACACGAGCACATGTCGGCGACGGACGACAGCGTGCGACGGCATTCTGACAGCGCCGGGACCGGCGCATGACAGTTCGATGACATGCCGCTCCGGCGTGTTGGCCGGAAACCCGGGCCATGTCGTGCCGTCACGCCGATCCAGCGCGCGCCGAGGCCTGCCGCATCCGGCAACGCACGCGACCCGGAATGGCCGCGGGCCGTTGGCGCGCATGCGCGCCGAGCGCGGCGCATCGGAACATCGCCCCATGACGCCGGGCTCCGGGCCCGGCGTCGCGACGGTTCAACGGCCGGCGTTGACCGCGTTGGCGGCCGCAGCGGCCCGGTACTCGACGGTCGAGGCGGGGACCACGTCGCCTTCGCGCTCGCGGATCTGCTGGCCGATGGCCGTCGCCTGCGCCGCAACGTCCGCGTCGGTCGCCGTCGGGTTCTCCTCGCACCACTGCGCGAGGCGCAGTTCGATCTCGCGCTGGACGGCATCGCCCAGCGCACCGTGGCTGGCCGACAGCGTGCCGGGCTTGTCTGCGGCCGTGGGCCCGGTGTCCGGCATGCGCTCCGCGGCAACCACGCCGTCCACGGCGTCGCCCACGTTCGCCTGCGCCTGTGCCACCGACTGCGGATTCGGTCGCAGCGCCTGCTCCCCGGTTCCGCCGGGATGCGGATAGCCCCGGTCGTCGATGGCCACGGTGGAACCGTCCCTGAGGGTGATCGTCGCGCCCGGCTCGAACGGTCCGGAAGTTTCGGTGTACGGACCGTCGCGCACCTCGGTCCCCGGCGCGACGCGTCCGAGATCGATCCCGGCCTGTTCCGCCGACACGTTGTCGATGGCCTGCTGGGTACGGAAATCCATCGAGGCGTTGTCGAACGACGCCGCGGTCTGCGAACGCCCCTGGATTGCCGCGGCGAGCCGCTGGGCCTCGCTGCGCAGTTCGGTCGGCGATGCATCGGGATGGGCGACGAGGTATTCGCGCAGGCCGGTTTCGATCTCGCCCTGGATCGCGTCGAACACCGCCTGCGTCTGCTCACCGGTCTCGTCGCCGATGCCGGGCGGAAGATCCGCGCTGCGTGCCTGGTCGAGCGCTTCGATCCTGCGATCGGTCTGGGCGGAGGCCTGCACGAGCGTGGAGGCGCCGTCGACGCCATCGCTGGTGCGATCGGTGACGCCGTCGGTTCCGCCATTGTCGTCGCCGGGCTGGTCCGGCGCCGGCCCGGGCGTGCGCACGTACAGCACTTCCCCCGGCCAGATCAGGTCGGGATTGCGCCCGCCCGCGGCATCCGCGAACTGCGGGTTGTCGGCGAGGAACTGGGCACGATGCTCGGGATTGTTCCAGTCGAGCCCGGCCTGCGCCATCAGGCCGCTGATGGTGTCGCCCCGCGTCACCGCGACTGGCGTGGCACCCTCCGGCGCCGGCTGTCCTTCCGGACCCTTGCCGGCCAGCGCCTCTTCCCTGGAGGTGAAGCTGACATTCGGGTTGCCGGCGTACGGCGGAGCGGAGGCCAGGTTGGTTCCCATGACGAGGACGTCCTTGTGCGGCGCATGCGGGACACCATGGAAGCATCGCCGCCGACGGCGCGACAGCTGGGGCTTTCCCCAGTATCGGGCGGATGCCGCGTCATCGCGTCGTCACAAAGCATCCACGCGCTTGTCATCTTGCCGCCGTGCAATAGCCGGCGCAGCGGGATTCCACCCGCCTTGACTCCAGGGACACCATGCACGCCATCCTCAAGACCTCGGTCGCCGCATTCGCGCTCGCGGCCGCTTTCGTTTCCAGCGCCCATGCCAACGACGCCACCGGCGCCGGCGCGTCCTTCGTCTTCCCCGCCGTGTCGCGCTGGTCGGCCGACTACAGGCAGGCGACCGGCAAGCAGGTCAACTACCAGTCGATCGGCTCCGGCGGCGGCATCGCGCAGATCAAGGCGGCGACCGTCGATTTCGGTTCGTCCGACGCGCCGCTCAAGCCCGAGGAACTGGCCAAGGCCGGCCTCGCCCAGTTCCCGTCGGTGATCGGTGGCGTGGTGCCGATCATCAACCTGCAGGGCGTGGCGGCGGGCGCGTTCAAGCTCGACGGCCCCACCCTGGCCGACATCTTCCTCGGCAAGATCACCAAGTGGAACGATCCGGCGATCGCCGCGCTCAACGGCGGCCTGCCGCTGCCGGACGCCAAGATCACCGTGGTGCACCGCTCCGATGGTTCGGGCACCTCGTTCAACTTCACCAACTACCTGTCCAAGGTCAGCCCCGAGTGGCAGTCCGGCGTGGGCGAAGGCACCGCGGTGAAGTGGCCGGTCGGCATCGGCGGCAAGGGCAACGAGGGCGTCGCCGCCTACGTCAAGCAGATCAAGGGCGGCATCGGCTACGTCGAACTGTCGTACGCGCTGCAGAATCGCCTGGCCTATTCGCGCCTGAAGAATGCCGCCGGCAACTTCGTCAACCCGAGCGAAGAGACCTTCTCCGCTGCCGCCGCCAGCGCAAACTGGGGCGCCACGCGCGACTTCTACCTGGTGATGACCAATGCGCCGGGCGAGAACTCGTGGCCGATCACTGCCACCAACTTCATCCTGATGCGCAAGAAGCCGCGCAACGTCGAGGGCGCGCGCAATGCCCGCGAGTTCTTCCGCTGGGTCTACGCCAACGGCGACGACCAGGCCCGCGCCCTCGGCTACGTCCCGCTGCCGGACGCGCTGGTGCAGCAGATCCAGGCCTACTGGACCCAGAACATCAACTACTGAGTCCTGGCGCCCGGTCCGGCCCCTCCCCTTCTCTCTCCTTGCGGGACTCCTCCAACGGGCCTTCGGGCCCGTCTTTTTTGCGGCGCGCCCGGGTGTGCCGCACGCGGGCCGAGTCCCTCGCGCCGTGCCCTCCGCCACCGCTGTCACGCGACGTCGACCCGTGCGTCATACGGCTGTAACAAAAACATCATTTCATGTCGGCATCCCGTCCACCCGACGGCACCCGATCCCCATTCCCGGAGTCGCACGATGCAAGCCCCCCTCGCCCGCCTGACCCTCCTCGCGCTGACCACGGCGCTGGTCGCCAGCGCCTGCTCGCAGGGTGGCGACGGCGCGACCGCGACGCAGGCCCCCGCCGGTCCGGCCGCGGCCAGCGCGCCCCCGGGCGAGCGCATCAACGCGGAGATCTCCGGTGCCGGCGCATCGTTCATCTTCCCGTTGGTCTCGAAGTGGTCGGCCGACTACAACGCCGCCACCGGCGCCAAGGTCAACTACCAGTCGATCGGTTCCGGCGGCGGCATCGCACAGATCAAGGCCGGCACCGTCGACTTCGGCTCCACCGACAAGCCACTGTCGAGCGAGGAACTGGCGGAAGCCGGCCTCGGCCAGTTCCCGTCGGCGATCGGCGGCGTGGTGCCGGTACTCAACGTCGAGGGCCTGCAGCCGGGCCAACTCAGGCTGACCGGCGCGGTGCTCGCCGACATCTTCCTCGGCAAGATCACCACCTGGAACGATCCGGCGATCGCCGCACTCAACCCGGGCACCACCTTGCCCGCCGGCAAGATCAGCATCGTCCACCGCTCGGACGGTTCGGGCACCACGTTCAACTTCTCCAACTACCTGTCGAAGGTCAGCGAGGACTGGAAGGGCAAGGTCGGCGAAGGCACGTCGCTGCAGTGGCCGACCGGCGTCGGCGGCAAGGGCAACGAAGGCGTGGCCTCCTACGTGAAGCAGATCAAGGGGTCGATCGGCTACGTCGAGCTGGCCTACGCGCTGCAGAACAACATGCCCTATGCCTCGCTGCAGAACGCGGCCGGCAACTGGGTGCAGCCCAACGACGCCAGCTTCGAGGCGGCCGCGGCGACCGCCGACTGGGCCAGCGCCAGGGATTTCAACCTCGTGATCACCAATGCGCCGGGTGCCGAGGCATGGCCGATCACCGCGACCAATTTCATGCTGATGCACAAGCAGCCCAAGGATGCGGCCCGCAGCCAGGCCACGCGTGACTTCTTCAAGTGGGCGTTCGAGCAGGGCCAGGCGCAGGCGACGGAACTGCACTACGTGCCCCTGCCGGCGGAGCTGGTGCAGCAGATCGAGGCGTACTGGGCGGCGGAGTTCAAGTGACGCAACGTCCCGCGCGCTTCGCGCGCGGCTGACGTTGCGTCATCCCCGCGCAGGCGGGAAACGCTTCTCAACGGACGAATGTCCGGTCATCCAAGGTCTTTGCTGCCACCCCTCACAACAGCTGAAGACACTGGATTCCCGCCTCCGCGGGAAAGACGGCAAAACCCCTTTTCCGGAATTCCCCATGAACGCCGCCACCCTCCCCGCCCCCACCGGCAGCACCCGCGATGCCCGGGACGCGCGCAACGACCGCGCGTTCAAGTGGGTGCTCACCGGCACCGTGGTGTTCGTGCTCGTGGCCCTGGCCAGCGCCGCGCTGTCGATGCTCTGGGGCGGGCGCGATGCACTCGCCTCGCAGGGCCTGAGCTTCTTCTTCTCCTCCGAGTGGAACCCGGTCGAGAACAAGTACGGCGCGCTCGCGCCGATCTACGGCACCATCGTCACCGCCGTCATCGCCATGCTGATCGCGGTGCCGGTGAGCTTCGGCATCGCCTTCTTCCTCACCGAGGTCGCGCCGCGCTGGCTGCGCGGGCCGGTCGGCACCGCGATCGAACTGCTTGCCGGCATCCCCTCGATCATCTACGGCATGTGGGGACTGTTCGTGCTGGTCCCGGTGATGACCGAGTACGTCACGCCCTGGCTCAACGACCACCTCGGCACCATTCCCGGCATCGGCATCCTGTTCCAGGGCCCGCCGCTGGGCATCGGCATGCTGACCGCCGGCTTCGTGCTCGCGATCATGGTGATCCCGTTCATCTCCTCGGTGATGCGCGAGGTGTTCCTCACCGTGCCGACGCGGCTGAAGGAATCGGCCTATGCGCTGGGCTCGACCCGGTGGGAAGTGAGCTGGGACATCGTCCTGCCCTATACCCGCTCCGCGGTCATCGGCGGCATCTTCCTGGGCCTTGGCCGCGCGCTCGGCGAGACCATGGCCGTCGCCTTCGTGGTCGGCAACTCGGTGCGGTTGTCGGCGTCGCTGCTCGAGCCCGGCACCACGATCGCCGCGCTGATCGCCAACGACTTCGGCGAGGCCACCGAAACCTATCGCTCCGCCCTGCTGCTGCTCGGCTTCGTGCTGTTCGTGGTGACCTTCGTGGTGCTCGCCATCGCCCGCTTCATGCTCCTGCAGCTCTCGCGCAAGGAGGGCAACTGATGTCCAGCCTCGGCATCCCGGCCAAGACCGAGCGCGAACTGAGGGTCGCGGACCGCCTGTACGGTAAGCGCCGCGCCACCAACGCCGTTGCCATCGTGCTGGCGATCGGCACTGCCCTATTCGGCCTGTTCTTCCTCGGGTGGATCCTGTGGACGCTGTTCAGCAAGGCCATCGGCGGCATCAACTGGGCGCTGTTCTCGCAGATGACCCCGCCGCCGATGCAGGAAGGTGGCCTGCTCAACGCCTTCTTCGGCAGTGCGGTGATGTGCGCGATGGCAATCGGCATCGGCACGCCGTTGGGCGTCGCCGCCGGCACCTGGCTGTCCGAGTACGGCAAGGCGCGCAAGGCCGGCACGGTGGTCCGCTTCGTCAACGACATCCTGCTGTCGGCGCCATCCATCGTGCTCGGCCTGTTCGTCTACACCCTGATCGTGATGCAGACCGGCGGCAACTTCTCGGCGCTGGCCGGTGCGATCGCGCTGGCCTTCATCGTGCTGCCGGTGGTGGTGCGCACCACCGACGAGATGCTGCAGCTGGTCCCGGTGCAGATGCGCGAGGCCGCGCTGTCGCTGGGCGTGCCCCAGTGGAAGGTGATCGTGCAGGTGCTGTACCGGGGCGCCTCCGCGGGCATCGTCACCGGCATCCTGCTGTCGCTGGCCCGCATCTCCGGCGAAACCGCGCCGCTGCTGTTCACGGCCTTCGGCAACCAGTACTGGAACAGCAACGTGCTGCAGCCGATGGCCAGCGTCCCGGTGGTCATGTACCAGTACGCCGGCAGCCCCTACGAATCCTGGCAGCAGCTCGCCTGGGCCGGCGCCTTCGTGCTGACGGTGTTCGTGTTGCTGGTCAGCCTCTCGGCGCGCGCCCTCCTGCTGCGCAACAAGATCTCCCATGACTAACCTCTCCACGGACCCGGCCATGAACGACATCCATACCGCCGCGCCCACGCAGCGGATCTCCGTCGCGGCGCCGCAACGCGGCGCGCTGGCGCCGACGCCACTGAAGATCTCGGTGAAGGCCCTGGACTTCTACTACGACAAGTTCCGCGCGTTGAAGAACATCAACCTCGACATCCCCGAGAAGCGCGTCACCGCGCTGATCGGCCCGTCCGGCTGCGGCAAGTCCACCCTGCTGCGCATCTTCAACCGCATCTACTCGCTGTACCCCAAGCTCGAGGCGAAGGGCGAGATCCTGCTCGATGGCGAGAACATCCTCGGGCCGAAGTACCCGATGAACCGCCTGCGCTCGAAGGTCGGCATGGTGTTCCAGAAGCCGGTCCCGTTCCCGATGACGATCTTCGAGAACATCGCGTACGCCATCCGCCACCACGAGAAGCTGTCGAAGGCGCAGCTCGGGGAACGCGTCGAGCAGGCATTGCGCCAGGGCGCGCTGTGGGACGAGGTGAAGGACAAGCTGGGGCAGTCCGCGCTCGGCCTGTCCGGTGGCCAGCAGCAGCGGCTGTGCATCGCGCGCGCGGTGGCGCTGCGCCCGGACGTGCTGCTGCTCGACGAGCCGACCTCGGCACTGGACCCGATCTCGACCAGCCGCATCGAGCAGCTGATCGAGGAACTGAAGCTCGACTACACCATCGTCATCGTCACCCACAACATGCAGCAGGCCGCGCGCGTGTCCGATTTCACGGCCTTCATGTACCTAGGCGACCTGATCGAGCACGACACCACCGAGACGATCTTCTCCAACCCCTCGAAGCAGCAGACCGAGGACTACATCACCGGGCGCTTCGGATGACACGCCCGGTGGAAAGGGAGAATGGGGAATCGGGAATCGCAAGGGCGATTTCCGCCTTCCCCCCGCCTCATCGTCGCCCGCCGCGCTTCCACGACTCCCGACTCCCCATTCCCGGCCTCTATCCATGAACACCCAACCGCACGACCACATCGTCAAGAGCTACGACGAGGAGCGCCACCGCCTCGTCAACGAGATCCTGCGCATGGGCGAGATGTCCGCCTCGCAGCTCGAAGCCGCGCTGGACGTCGTCGAACGGCGCGACGACAAGGCCGCGGCGCGCATCGTCGCCAACGACGAGGCCATCGACGCGCTCGAGCACGAAGTCAGCCAGGACGTGATGAAGCTGGCCCTGCGCGGACCGCTGGCACGCGACCTGCGCGAGATCCTCGCCGCGCTGCGCATCGCTTCGGACATCGAGCGCATCGGCGACTATGCGGCCAACGTCGCCAAGCGCTCGACCGCGCTCAACGCGGCGCCACCGCTGCCACACACGCGCGGCCTGGCCGCACTGGGCGCGCTGGTGGTCCGGCAGGTGCGCGACGTGCTCGCCGCGTACGCCGACAACGACGTTGCCGCCGCCCAGCGCGTGCGCGACCAGGACGCCGAGGTCGACACGCTCTACACCGGCCTGTTCCGCGAGCTGCTGACCTACATGATGGAGGACGCGCGCGCGATCACCCCGTGCACGCACCTGCTGTTCATGGCCAAGAACCTCGAGCGCATCGGCGACCACGCCACCAACATCGCCGAGAACATCTGGTTCCTCGTGCACGGCGACGATGCGCTGCCGCCGCGCGAGAAGCGCGACGGCACCAACGTCGCCACGTGACCGCCCGGCCGCGCTTGCTGCAGGGCAGCAGGCGCGATTTCCGGAACGCCTGCTGAACGTGATGGCCTGAATGCGCTGAAAGCGCGACTTTCCCTGCCCGCGGATTGACCGGGCAACCGCCTCGACCTGCGCATAATCCCGGTTCCCCCGGGCGATCGCCCGACCAGCAGAGGAGATGCTCCATGTCGCAGTCCAGCAAGAAGCCCGTGGCCTTGGCCGTCGGCACCGCCCTCGTCGGCGGCCTGATGCTGTCCGGCACCAGCTTCGCGATCACGCCGCTCGCGCAGGGTTACCTGCTCGGCGCCCAGGATGCGGCACAGGCCGCCGATGCCAAGGCGAAGGAAGGCAGCTGCGGCGGCGACAAGGCCAAGGCCGAAGGCAAGTGCGGCGAAGGCAAGTGCGGCATCGACAAGGTCGATACCGACAAGGATGGCAAGGTCTCGCGCGCCGAGTTCGACGCGGTCCACCCGAACGAGGCCGAGAAGTTCGCGGCGATGGACAGCAACGGCGACGGTTTCATCGACCAGGCCGAGCATGACGCGCACAAGGCCGCGAAGAAGGCCGATGGCGAGGGCAAGTGCGGTGAAGGCAAGTGCGGCGAGGGCAAGTGCGGCGGCGCGGCCTGATTGATCCCTGCCGGCGACGCTGAGCGCGTGGGCCACGCCTCGCCCCTGCCCCCCGCCAGCGCCGGCCTCGGCCTGCGGCGCGGACTGCTGTCCGCGCTGCAGGCGGCCGACCAAGAGGCCTTCGATTTCCTCGAATGCGCGCCCGAGAACTGGATCGGCGTCGGCGGCCGGCTCGGCGCCGCGTTCGAGGCGCTCGCCGAGCGCCATCCCGTCACCTGCCACGGCCTGTCGCTTTCGCTCGGCGGCAGCGAAGCGCTCGACGACACCCTGCTCGCGCGCATCGGCCGCTTCCTCGACCGCCATCGCGTGCCGCTGTACAGCGAGCACCTGAGCTGGTGCAGCGATGACGGCCATCTCTACGACCTGCTGCCGATCCCGTTCACCGAGGAAGCCGTCGAGCACGTGTCGGCGCGCATCCGCCGGGTGCAGGACGTGCTCGGACGCCGCATCGCGGTCGAGAACGTCAGCTACTACGCCACGATCCCGGTCGCGCCAACGCAGGCGCTCGACGAGGCCCAGTTCGTCAGCGCCGTGCTCGAACGCGCCGACTGCGACCTGCTGCTCGACGTCAACAACATCCACGTCAACGCCATCAACCACGGTTACGACCCGGTCGCGTTCCTGCGCCGCATGCCGTCGGCGCGAATCGCGAGCTACCACGTCGCGGGGCACTACGACGAGGCGCCCGACCTGAAGGTCGACACCCACGGCGCCGCAGTGAAGCCGGACGTGTGGCAACTGCTGGCCGAGGCGTATCGCGTGCATGGCATACGCCCGACGCTGCTCGAGCGCGATTTCAACTTCCCGCCGCTGGCGGAGCTTTTGCGCGAAGTGGATGCGATCCGCGCGCTGCAGGGCAAGGCCCCGGCCCGCGCCGCGGAGGTCGCGCATGGCTGACGTCCCCGCCCGCCTGCGCGCGCAGCAGTTCGCGCTGTCGCGCCACCTGCGCGACCCGGCCACCGTGGCGCCGCCCGACGGCATCGAGGAACGCCGCCTCGCGGTCTACCGCGACCTGCTCTACAACAACCTCGAAGGGCTGCTGGCGGGCAACTTCCCGGTCATCCGCCAGACCCTCGGCGACGCCGCGTGGCATGCGCTGGTGCGCGCGTTCCAGGCCGGGCATCGCTGTCGCACGCCGCTGTTCACCGAGATCGGGCGCGAGTTCGTGCGCTGGCTGGAGACGCGCGCCGACGCGGATCCCGCCCTGCCGCCCTGGCTGCCCGACCTGGCGCACTACGAATGGGTGGAACTGGCGCTGCAGATTTCCGACGCGGTGGCACCGGAAGGTATCGACGCCGCGCTCGGCGACGATCCCGCGCAGGCGCTGCTCGACGGCGTGCCGGTGGCCTCACCCTGGGCGTGGGCGCTGGCCTATCGCTGGCCGGTGCATCGCATCGGGCCCGACCACCAGCCCACGCAGGTGCCGGCCCAGCCCACGCTCGTGCTGGCACGACGCGATGCCGGCGGCGACGTGCGTTTCGCCGAGCTGTCGCCACTGGTGTACCGCCTGCTCGAGTTGCTCGGCGATGGCACGCGCCGCGGACGCGACTGCCTGCGGCAGCTGGCGGCCGAAGCCGGTACCGACGACGCCGAGGGCTTCCTGGCCGAGGGCGGCGCGATGCTCGCGCGCATGCATGGCGAAGGCTCCCTGCTCGGCGTGCGCGCGGCCTGATCGCCGCGTCGTCCGCCTTCGCTGGCCGCGACCTGCGCTGCGCAACCCTCTGCTAGGCTTGCGGGCATGAACGACCCGACGGCATCGTCGCCGCACGACGCATCCACGAGCCCCCTTGCCAGGCGATTCCGCGGCTACCTGCCGGTGGTGGTCGATGTCGAGACCGGCGGCTTCGACTGGAACCGCCACGCCCTGCTCGAGATCGCGGCGGTGCCGCTCGACCTCGACGCGGACGGCCGGCTGGTGCTGGACGAACCCACCTCGGTGCACGTCGAGCCCGCGCCCGGCACCGATATCGATCCGCAGTCGCTGGAGGTGACGGGGATCGACCTCGACCATCCGTTCCGGTTCGCCAAGGCCGAGCGCGAGGCACTCGACCACGTGTTCGGGCCGGTGCGCGCGGCCGTGAAGAAGCATGGCTGCCAGCGCGCGATCCTGGTCGGACACAACGCCCATTTCGACCTCAACTTCCTCAATGCCGCGGTCGCACGCGTCGGCCACAAGCGCAATCCCTTCCATCCCTTCAGCGTCTTCGACACGGTCACACTGGCCGGCGTGGCCTACGGCCAGACCGTGCTCGCGCGCGCGGTGCAGGCCGCCGGCTTCCGCTGGGACAGCGCCAGCGCGCATTCGGCGCTGTACGACGCCGAGCAGACGGCGCGACTGTTCTGCACCATCGTCAACGACTGGCGGCGCGCCGATCCGTCCGTCGCGGGCCAGCCCCTGGCGTAGGCCTCGCGCGGCAACGCATGCCGCATGCCCTGCGCGCAACACCCAACGCCGGTTCATCGCCGTGCGCCGCTTTTTCACGTGCCCGCTGCGACGCGCCCGCTAAGGTGGGCGCCAACATCGACAACGGAGCATGTCCATGCCGATCACGCGCGCCAAGGCCACCGCCCTGCTCAACCAGCGGGAAATGACCCTGTACGACGAGAGCCGCGCCAACGCACTGCGCGCACTGGATGCGAAGGCACTGGCATCGTGCATCCGCCGCGCCCGGGATGCTCGCGACCGCGCCCGCGACCTCGTGCGCCGGCAGAAGCTGTCCTCGCGCGACCGGACCGGCACCAAGCGCGGGAGCAGCGGCCTGGCCAACCAGCGCAGCAAGGACAAGGCGGAACTGACCGCCGACATCCTGCGCCGCTTCGAAGCGCAACTGCCCGTTGCGCAGCGGCGCGAGGTCGCCGCGGCGAAGGCGAAGGGCCAAGCGAAGGCAACGAGGACGCCCGCCACCGCGCGCAAAGCC
>JAIUOJ010000021.1 GCA_020161335.1 Pseudomonadota bacterium | reverse complement strand
GATCCCCGGCCGGGCGGATCCTTCCGCCGTCCCGCGCCGCCCGCCCGTTGCCCCGGGCGACGGCCCACGCATCGCCGGCCCGCCCGGCACCCCAGCCCACCGCGGCGCCCCGTGCGTCCGCCGGCAGGGTGCGCCCGCGCCTCGTCCCTTCCCCATCCGCCAGGAGCTCGCCATGACATTACGTCGCCAGATCGCCGTCCTCGCCGGCGCCACCTGCCTGCTGCCGTTCGCCGCCACGGCGCAGGCACAGGACTTCAACGACCCGACGCGCTTCGAGCTGCGCGTGTCGGGCTTCCATCCGCAGGCCGACGTGCGCATGGCCGGCGACGGCACGGCCACGCTCGGCGAGCGCAGCGCCACGTTCGGCGCCGATGCCAGCCTCGACGTCGGCAGCAGCTGGCGCCCGCGCGTCGAGGCCACCTTCCACCTGGCGCCGCGCCATGCGCTGCATGCGAACTACTACGACTACAAGCGCCGCCACGAATGGGGCTTCGCGGGCGACTGGATCGACCCCGGCACGGTGTTCGACGAGGTGGACCTGCCCGGCGACCCGGTCGAGGTGCCCGGCGTGGACCTGTCGGGCGAACTGCGCTTCCGCCTGGCCAGCCTCAACTACGACTACGCCCTCCTCGAGGGCCCGGCGCTGTCGTGGGGCGTGGGCGTGGGCCTCACCCGCGCCATCCTCAGCGCTGACGCCCGAGGCCGGACCACGGGCACGGACGAGCTCGACCCGGCCTGGGACACGCTGCAGTGGAAGCGCGACGGCACCTCGCCCAGCCTGCACACGCGCCTGACATGGGCCCCGGCGCCGCGCTGGCGGGTGGAGGCCCAGGGCCAGTACTTCGACACCCGCTGGGGCAACTTCGTGCGCGAAACCGGGCACTTCGAGCGTGCCGGCGTGCTGGCGGAGTACCTGCTGACCGATCGCATCGCGCTGCACGCCGGCTACGACTGGTTCCGCCTGAAGCTGGCCGACGACTACCGGGGCGCCTTCGACGCCCCGGCCGAGGCCGGCGGCGGCACGGTCGACGTGGTCGGGCGGCTGTCCGGGCAGGTCAAGGTGCACGGGCCGATGGCGGGCCTCAGCATCCGCTTCTGAACCCCTCCGCCCGCAGGGCCGGACCGCCGGCCTGCGGGCAGCGGCGATCGCCCGGGAACCTTTGCCGTCGGCGCCGGTCTTTGACCCCGTGGGCCTGTCGCATTTCCTCGTCGACCTCCGGCGGGCCTACCCGTAAAGCCCCGGCCCGCCGGGGCTTTACCCTGTCCGGACCCCGCATTCCCGGGGCCGGACCCGGCAGCCAGGCGGACCGGCGTGTTCGCGGGCCGCCGGGCTACTTGCGCTTGGGCAGGTAGAGGTCGGTGATCGTGCCTTCGTACACCTCGGCCGCCATCGCCACCGATTCACTGAGCGTGGGATGCGGATGGATGGTGGCGCCGATATCGGCCGCTTCCGCGCCCATCTCGATCGCCAGCGCGAGTTCGCTGATCAGGTCGCCGGCATGCACGCCGACGATGCCCGCGCCGATGATGCGGTGGGTGTGCTCGTCGAAGATCAGCTTGGTCGAACCCTCGCCGCGGCCGATGCCGACCGCGCGCGCGGACGCCACCCACGGGAACTTGCCGACGCCGATCTTCAGGCCCTTGGCCTTGGCTTCGGTCTCGGTCACGCCGACCCACGCGATCTCGGGATCGGTGTAGGCGACCGACGGGATCACGCGCGCCACCCATTCCTTCTTCTCGCCGGCCGCCACTTCCGCGGCCAGCTTGCCCTCGTGCGTGGCCTTGTGCGCCAGCATCGGCTGGCCCACGAGATCGCCGATGGCGAAGATATGCGGCGCGCTGGTGCGCATCTGCGCGTCGACCGGGATGAAGCCACGGTCGGTGACGCTGACGCCGGCCTTGCCGGCATCGAGTTTGCCGCCGTTGGGCGAACGGCCCACCGCGACCAGCACGCGATCGAACGTGCCCGATTCAAGCTCCGGCTTCTGGCCTTCGGTCGCGCTCTCGAAACCAACGGTGATGCCCTTCTTCGAGGCCTCGACCTTCGCGGCCTTGGTCTTGAGGTGCACGGCCACGCCCTGCTTCTTCAGGCGGTCGGCGAGCGGCTTCACCAGGTCCTTGTCGGCGCCCGGCATCAGCTGGTCCATGAACTCGACCACGGTCACGTCGCTGCCCAGCGCGCGATACACCGTCGCCATTTCCAGGCCGATGATGCCGCCACCGACGACCAGCAGCTTCTTCGGCACGTCGGCCAGCTGCAGCGCGTCGGTGGAATCCATCACGCGCGGGTCGTCCCACGGGAAGTTGGGCAGCTTCACCGCCTGCGAACCGGCGGCGATGATGCACTGCTCGAAGCGCAGCAACTGCGTCTTGCCATCGCTGCCGGTGATCTCCAGCTCGTTCGGCGAGACGAACGTCGCCACGCCGGTCACCGTGCGCACCTTGCGCTGCCTGGCCATGCCGGCCAGGCCCTTGGTGAACTGGCCGACCACCTTGTCCTGCTTGAAGCCGCGCAACTTGTCGAGGTCGATCTTCGGCTTGCCGAAGCTGATGCCGATGTCGTCGGAGTGCGCCGCTTCCTCGATCAAGGCCGCCGCGTGCAGCAGCGCCTTCGACGGGATGCAGCCCACGTTGAGGCAGACGCCGCCGAGGGTTTCGTAGCGCTCGACGAGGACGGTATCGAGGCCGAGGTCGGCCGCGCGGAACGCGGCGGTGTAGCCGCCGGGGCCGGAACCGATCACCACGATGCGGCATTCGATGTCGGCCGGCTTGCCGGTGCCGGCCGCGGCCTTCGGCGCGGGCGCCGCAGGTTCCGCAGGCGCGCGTGGCGACGGCGTCACCGGCGGCTTGCTGCCCGGCGCGACCTTGTCGGCAGGGCGCGCAGCCGCGGCATCGCCGCTTTCGATGATCGCAACCACCGCGCCTTCCGACAGCGTGTCGCCGAGCTTGACCTTCACTTCCTTCACCACGCCGGCGACCGACGACGGCACTTCCATCGTCGCCTTGTCCGATTCCAGCGTGACCAGGCCCTGGTCCTTGGCAACGGTATCGCCGACGGCGATCAGCACCTCGATCACCGGCACGTCGCTGTAGCCGCCGATGTCGGGGACGCGGGCTTCGACCAGGCCACCGGCGCCCGCCTGCCCCCCTCCCGCGCTCGCGGGGGGTGAAGAGGCGCGCTCATGGACCACTGGTCCATGCGCCGATGAACGCCCGGCGGCGGTGCCGACGGGCCGGGCGGGCTGGGGTGGGGGCGAGGATGCGGCCTTGCCCTCACCCGACGCGCTCCGCGCGTCGACCTCTCCCGCTTGCGGGAGAGGTGCGCCTGCGGCGCCTTCGGCGTCCAGCACCAGCACCACGCTGCCTTCCGACAGCGTGTCGCCCACCTTCACCTTGAGTTCCTTCACCACGCCGGCGTGCGAGGACGGCACTTCCATCGTCGCCTTGTCCGACTCCAGCGTGACCAGGCCCTGGTCCTTGGCGACGGTGTCGCCCACGGCCACCAGCACTTCGATCACCGGGACATCGTCGTAACCACCGATGTCGGGCACCTTCACTTCGATCGTGTTCGCCATCTTCGCCTCCCTGCGGTCAGAGCAGCACGCGGCGCATGTCCGCGAGCAGTTGCGCGAGGTATGCGGTGAAGCGCGCGGCGGCGGCACCGTCGATCACGCGGTGGTCGTAGCTCAGCGACAGCGGCAGGATCAGCCGCGGCACGAACTGCTTGCCGTCCCAGACCGGCTTGGTCGCCGACTTGGACACGCCCAGGATCGCCACTTCCGGCGCGTTGACGATCGGCGTGAACGCCGTGCCGCCGATGCCGCCGAGCGAACTGATCGAGAAGCAGCCGCCGGCCATGTCGGCCGGGCCGAGCTTGCCGTCGCGCGCCTTCTTCGCCAGCTCGCCCATCTCCTGGCTGATCTGCAGCACGCCCTTCCTGTCAACGTCGCGCACCACCGGCACCACCAGGCCATTGGGGGTGTCGGCGGCGAAACCGATGTTGAAGTACTTCTTCAGCGTGAGCACCTCGCCGCTGGCGTCGAGCGAGGCGTTGAAGTCGGGATACTTCGCCAGCGCGTTGGCGCTGGCCTTGATCAGGAACGCGAGCATGGTCAGCTTGGCGCCGGACTTGGCCTTCTCGGCTTCCTGGTTGAGCTGCACGCGCAGCGCTTCGAGGTCGGTGATGTCGGCGTCGTCGAACTGGGTGACGTGCGGGATCATCACCCAGTTGCGCGCGAG
This sequence comes from Pseudomonadota bacterium, assembly GCA_020161335.1. Taxonomy (GTDB): domain Bacteria; phylum Pseudomonadota; class Gammaproteobacteria; order Xanthomonadales; family Xanthomonadaceae; genus Luteimonas. Next base: position 26,415 of record JAIUOJ010000021.1, on the reverse strand, counting down.
GTTGGCGCCGGAGATCTTCTTGATCCGCGACAGCGGCTTCTCCTCGATTTCGCCGAACTTGGAGAAATCGACCTTCGGCCACGGCAGCAGGTTGAGGCCGCCACCGCCGCCACCCGCGGCCATGGCGCCGGCCGGCGCGGCGCCCGCGCCCGACAGCGCGCCCTTGACGAACTTCTGCACGTCCTCGCGGGTGATCCGCCCGCCCTTCTCGGTGCCGGACACCTTTGCCAGGTCGACTCCGAGTTCACGCGCGAACAGGCGCACGGCGGGACTGGCGTACGGCACCTTGCCGGGAAGCAGCGCATCGGCCTCGAAGCGCAGCGGCGGCGCGCCCTGCGGCAACAGCGTGCCGTCCGCCTGCTCGTCGATCGAGGCCTGGGTGAGCCTGTCGACCCGGCCGGACACCGCCACGGGCTCGACGATCGGATCCGGGTTGGGCTGCGGCGGATCGATCACCGCGGGCGCAGGTGCGGCCTTGGCGGCGGGCGCAGGCGCCGGCGCGGACTCACCGCTCTCGATGAGCGCCACCACGCTGCCTTCCGAGAGCGTGTCGCCGAGCTTGACCTTGAGTTCCCTGACCACGCCGGCGAACGCCGACGGGACTTCCATCGTGGCCTTGTCCGATTCCAGCGTCACCAGCCCCTGGTCCTTGGCCACGGTATCGCCCACGGCCACCAGCACTTCGATGACCGGCACGTCGTCGTAGCCGCCGATGTCCGGGACCTTTGCTTCCTTCAATTCGGCCATGCGGCGCTCCACGGGCAGGGGAAGTGGGGAGTCTCCTATTGTGGCCGCATGCGCCGTCGCCGCCAACCGGCCAAAGAAAGCCCTCCGCGGGGGAGGGCAAGAGAGAGACGCGGGCGTGCGCCGGGCGCGTCGGGGTCAGTCTGTGCGCGCTTGCCGGGGCCGGACCTCCAGCAGGCCGAGGGGGCGGCCGTCGGGCAGTCGATACTCCAGCGCATTGTCGAGCGCATCGAGCGCTTCCATCCGCCGGCACAGCTGCGTGGTGCTGCGTTCGAGCGCCTTCGCGCGCGGCGCGATGCGCGCCTCGATGTCGGCGTCGAGGGTCTCGAGCCGCTGCAGGCGTTCGGGGTTGCCGCCGAGCGCGGCGCCGACGGCCGCACCGACCGCGCCACCCACCACGTCCTCGAGCACGGCGGGCAGGGCTTCGCCGATGGCATCGCCCAGGCCGTCGCCGAGCGCGTCCGCGCTGAAGCGGTTGGCGCTGATCGACTGCACGATGCGGGCATCGACCTGTCCGCGCACGCCGTCGAGCTTGCGCCGGGTCGCGGCCGGGTCGCTGCTGAGCCCGGCCGCGACCTCGCCGATGGCGGTGAACGCGATCTGCGCCGCGTCGCGCCCGATCTGCTGCACCAGCGGCATGCTCGCGCGGGTGCCGCGCTCGAACTCGCGCAGGCGGCGCGCGTCGGCCTCGGACACGGCCACCCAGGCCTCGTCGATGAACAGCTTGCCGTCGCGGATCAGCACGGTGCGCGGCGTACCGGTGGCGCGCGTGTACACGACGCTGCGGTCGGTCAGGCGGAACTCGTAGGGGCTGTCGATCTCACAATCGGCCGACACGACCACGCCGCGGTCGCGGTCGGCGGCATGCGCCGCGGTGGCGGCCAACGCGAGTGCGGCCGTCGCCGCTGCCCATCGCTTCATTGCCTTGCGCACGATGCCGCCCCCGTCTGATCGGTCGATGGCGGCATGCTGCGCCCCGGCCGGCGCGGCGTCACGTGCCTGTGGTGGCCATGACCTTCGCCCTACCGCGCCGACGCCTGGCCCCCGCGCGTCAGTCACCGACGATGCGCAGGCCGAAGACCAGGCTGGCGTTGCCGACGTAGCGCGCGGTGCCGCGCACGTTCATGCGCACGGTGGTTTCCTTGCCGAAGAAGGCATCCGCCTGCGCCTCACTCAGGCCCCACACGCCGACCAGCGACTTGCGCGTGACGAAACCGCCGATGCAGGTGGCCGTATCGCGTTCGCGCGCATCCAGCGCCGCGCCCGCGGCCAGCGGCACCTGGAACAGCTCGCTCGCGGTCATGCCGGCGGTGAGGCGTCCGCCGAACGGCAGGCCCGTGGTCGGGTCGATCAGCGCGGGATCGTCGAGCACCGGGTTCTCCACCGTCAGCGTCGGCGTGTAGGCCAGCTGCGCGATCGCTGCCGCGCCCGTGGGGTTGCGGTAGTTGACCATCAGCACCGGCGAGAACCAGTGGCACAGGATGGAGTGCGTGGCCTTCGGCGGCAGCTTGATGCGCGCCACGTCCTGCACGTCGAACGCGGTGGTCGCCGGCGCCGGCAACAGCGGCACGCAGGCGGCGTTCGACGCGGGATCGGGCTTGGGGCACTTCTCGCGCAGGTCGAGGTTCATCTGCGCGACGCCCAGCCAGGTGACGTTGCGGCGGAACGACTCGACGTCGCCGACGTCGTCCACGCTCACTTCCGCGGCCTTGCCGCGCAGGGCCAGTTGGCTGGCGGTCAGCGACAGGCGTCGCTGCTGCGCGCTCGGCAGCAGGTCGGCAGAGGCTGCCGGCTCCTGCGCTGGCGCGTCTCCGGCGGACGCGGTGAGCAGCAGGCCGGCGGCCGCGAACGCGGTGGCGGTGGCCAGCAACAGCAGGGGGGCGGTGCGCATGGGCGGAGTCCTCGGGCGGGTGGGATGCCTTGAAGAACGCACAAACGCGCCACCGAGTGACATGTAGCGGCATTCACGCCGCATGCGCGTGCATGAACGGTGCGCGCGCGAAGTTCCCGCGTTCAGGTCGCGCGGCGCGGAGGGTTCATGTGCGGGTGGCTAGGGTGTGCCCGCCCACCTCAAGGGCTTGGCAACACCACGATCACAAATGAGGAGTTCCCCCATGCAGTCCCTGTCCCGTTTCCTGCTGTCCGCCACCATCGCTTCGCTCCTGGTCGCGCCGTCCGCCTTCGCGCAGGACGGCGATACCGCCTCCGGCAAGCGCTTCTCCGTCGTCGGCAGCGCCACCCTGCTGCAGCCCGACTCCGATCCGCTGCCCGGTGCGCGCATCGACGCCGACGGCGACGTCGCGCCCACGCTGAGCGCCACCTGGCACGTCACCGACAACATCGGCGTCGAGCTGTGGGGCGCGGCCGACAAGTTCAACCACCGCGTGCGCGGCGACGACGGCAAGATCGGCACCGTCGATTCGCAGCCGATCGCGCTCAGCGGCCAGTACCACTTCGGCGCCGCCGACAACACCTTCCGTCCGTTCGTGGGCCTGGGCTACCACCACACCAACATCAGCGGCGAGGACGTGAACCCGGGTGGCGACCACGTCGGCCTGACCTCGCCCAAGGGCGCGATCGGCACCGTCGGCGTGGACATCAACATCACCCCGACCTGGTTCGCACGCGCCGATGCGCGCTATCTCGACGGCAAGGCCGATGCCAAGCTGGCGGGCGAGACCTTCGAGCGCGACATCCGCTTCCGTCCGTGGACGGTGGGTTTCGGGGTCGGCGCGCGGTTCTGATCCCGCGCCCCCGGCACGCCGAAGCAACCCGCAACATGCAACACGCAACGGGCCCGCGAGGGCCCGTTGTCGTTTCCGGAATCGGTCAGCGCGCGCGCAACGCACGCAGGCGACGACGCAGGCCCCACGCCTGCACGGCATGGCAGCCCAGCAGCAGGCCCGCCATCGCCCACAGGCTGGCGGGATCGGCGAGCCAGGGGCACGGCAGCGGCAGCGGCGCGTCGTGCCAGGCGCGATGCCACGCCTGGCCGGCCGCGAGCAGCACGCGCGCCGCCACCAGCACGGTCAGGCCGAGCACGATCGCCGGGTGCGGCGTGACGTGCAGCTGCGCGCCTTCGCGCTCGAAGCGGGCGAGGCGCAGGCCGAGGAGGCCCACCAGGCCACCGGCGAGCAGGCCCGCCAGGGCATTCGCCGCCGCCCCGGCGATCCACTGCGCGCCGATCCAGGCAGCGAGCACGAACAGCGGCAGCGACACCCCGGATGCCCAGGCATTCAGCGCCACGACCCACGGCAGCGCGCGTCGTCGCGCCTTGCCGAGGCGATAGCGCTGCCACAGGGCGAGCGGCCACAGCAGCAGCACCAGCGCCACGAGCAGGAGGATCAGGGCGGGAACGAGCAGCAACGGCATCGGGCGCGGGCGATGGCGCCGCGCTCAGGCGGACGGCGTGCGCGTGGCGTCGGCGTCGCGCGGGCCGGCGACCACGCGCTCGCGGCGGATCAGGTACAGGCCGCTGGCGACGATGATCGCCGCGCCCAGCCAGGTCATGCGGTCGGGCAGCACCTGCCACAGCGCGAGGTCGAGCACCACCACCCACAGCAGCGCGGTGTATTCCAGCGGCGCCACCAGCGAGGCCTCGCCGAGGCGGAACGCGTGGGTCAGCGCGATCTGGCCGAGCGTGCCGAAGGTGGCGACGCCGGCCAGCAGCCAGGCGTCCTGCGCGCGCACCGGCACCCAGTCCGGCCAGGCCAGCAGGCCGGCGCCGACGGCGACCATCGCCAGGAACCAGAACACCAGCGACTGCGCGCTGTCGCGCTGCGCCAGCATGCGCACGGTGATCACCGATGCCGCGTAGCACGCGGTCGCCAGCAGCACGAACATCCCGCCGACGGTGTCCACGCCCTCGCCACCGGGGCGCAGCACCACCAGCACGCCGGCCAGGCCGACCACGATCGCGGCCCAGCGCCGTGGACCGACGCGTTCGCGCAGCAGCGGCACGGCCAGTGCGGTCACCAGCAGCGGCCCCACGAAGGTGATCGCGTACGCGGTCGACAGCGGCAGCTCGCGCAGGCCGATCACGAAACACGTCAGGAACGCGATGCCCAGCGCACCGCGCGCGAGGTGCAGCGGCCAGTGCACGCGCAGCAGCGCCCGCAGGCCGACGGTCGCGCCGGCCCAGGCCAGCACCAGCGGCAGGCCCACCAGCCCGCGCAGGGCCGCGACCTGCAGCGCGGGATAGTGCCCGGACAGCTGCTTGAGGCAGGCGTCCATCAGGCACAGCACCGCCACCGCGCACAGCATCCACGCCACTGCCGCGCCCGGGCGGTATTCGGCCGGCGGACTCATGCGCCGACGTCGGGACCCGCGCCGCGCAGGGTCGCGCAATCGATCACGAAGCGGTAGCGCACGTCATTGCGCAGCATGCGTTCGTAGGCGTCGTTGACCTGCGCGATGTCGATCAGCTCGATGTCCGAGGCGATGCCGTGCGCGGCGCAGAAATCGAGCATCTCCTGGGTCTCGGCGATGCCGCCGATCATCGAACCGGCGAGCTTGCGCCGGCGGCTCACCAGCGGGAAGGCCGACACCGGCGCGGGGTCCGGCAGGCCGAGCAGCACCATCGTGCCGTCGACCTTGAGCAGGCCGAGGTACGCGTTGTAGTCGTGCGGCGCCGACACCGTGTCCAGGATCAGGTCGAAGCGGCCGCGCAGCGCCTTGAATGCGCTGCCGTCACGGGTCGCGGCGAAGGCATGCGCACCCAGCGCCAGGGCGTCGTCGCGCTTGGCCTCGGTGGTGCTGAGCACGGTGACCTGCGCGCCCATCGCCGCCGCCAGCTTGACCGCCATGTGGCCGAGGCCGCCCAGTCCCACCACCGCCACCTGGTCGCCGGGCCGGGTGTCGAAATGGCGCAGCGGCGACCAGGTGGTGATGCCGGCGCACAGCAGCGGCGCGGCGCGGTCGAGCGGGAGGCCGTCGGGAATGCGCAGCACGTAGTCCTGGTCGACCACGATGCGCGTGGAGTAACCGCCCTGGGTGGGGATGCCGGTGCCGCGTTCGCGTGCGTTGTAGGTGCCGGTCATGCCCTCGTCGCAGTACTGCTCCAGGCCGGCGCGGCACTGCGGGCAGGTGCGGCAGGAATCGACGAAGCAGCCCACGCCGACCACGTCGCCGGGCGCGTACCGGGTCACCTCGCCGCCGACGGCGGAGACGCGGCCGACGATCTCGTGCCCGGGCACCATCGGGAAGATCGAGCCGCCCCACTCGTCGCGCACCTGGTGGATGTCGCTGTGGCACACGCCGCAATACAGGATCTCGATCTGCACATCGCGCGGGCCGGGCGCGCGGCGGTCGAGGACGAACGGTGCCAGCGGCGCGGTCGCGCTGGCGGCGGCGTAGGCGGGGGTGCGGGACATGGCACGGTCCGTCGGGGCGGGGACGCCATTGTGCCTGCCCCGGCCCGCGCGCGACGCGGACGCGGGCGCCGCGGCGCGCCGGCTGCGGTAACCTGCCGCCCCACGCTTCCCGCCAAGGCCCGCCATGCCCTCGTTCGACATCGTGTCCGAAGTGGACGACCACGAGCTCACCAACGCCCTCGACCAGGCCAACCGCGAGCTGACCACGCGCTTCGACTTCAAGGGCGTGGAGGCGAAGTTCGAGCGCGAGGACGCGGTGATCACCCAGTCCGCGCCCAGCGAGTTCCAGCTGCAGCAGATGACCGACATCCTGCGCAGCCGCCTGGCGGCACGCAAGATCGACGTGCGTTCGCTGGAGTTCGGCGAGGTGCTGACCAACGTCGCCGGCGCGCGGCAGAAGATCACGGTCAAGCAGGGCATCGAGCGCGAGCTGGCGAAGAAGCTCCAGGCCGCGATGAAGGACGCCAAGCTCAAGGTCGACAGCCAGATCAACGGCGACAAGCTGCGCGTCAACGGCAAGAAGCGCGACGACCTGCAGGCCGCGATCGCGCTGCTGCGCGCGGGCGAGTTCGAGCGCCCGCTGCAGTTCGACAATTTCCGCGACTGAGCCATGGCGCCATCCGACGACACCGCCGCCGACGCCGATCCGGTCGCGCTGACCCGGCGCTGGCTGGAACGCGCGGTGATCGGACTGAACCTGTGCCCGTTCGCCAAGGCCGTGCACGCCAAGGGCCAGGTGCGGATCGTGGCCAGCGACGCCACCACGCCCGCGGCGCTGCTGGCCGAACTGGGCGAGGAGCTGCTGTTGTTGCGCGACACGCCCGCGGACGTGACCGACACCACCCTGCTGGTGCATCCGCAGGTGCTGGGCGACTTCCTGGACTACAACGATTTCCTCGACCAGGCCGACGCGCTGGTCGAATCGCTCGGGCTCGACGGCGTGCTGCAGTTGGCCAGCTTCCATCCCGATTACCAGTTCGCCGGCAGCGCGCCGGACGACCTTGCCAACGGCACCAACCGCTCGCCCTTCCCCACCCTGCACCTGCTGCGCGAGGACAGCGTGGAGCGCGCGGTGGCGGCGTTCCCCGATCCGGATGCGATCGTGGACCGCAACATCGCGACCCTCGAGCAGCTGGGCCGCGAAGGCTGGAACGCGCTGCTGCGGTAACGATCGCTAGGGGAGGAAAGAGCCCTTCTCGCCTCGGGAGAAGGTGGCGCGAAGCGCCGGATGCGGGTCGACGGAACGATGGGCATTCGGGCCGTCGCGCCTTCGCAACACCCCCGTCCCGGCGCAAGCCGGGATCCCGCCTTTCGAATCGCTTGACCACGCGATGGATCCCGGCTTGCACCGAAACGACGGCTTGTCCCCGCTGCAACACGGCGGTTGGCCGACGGCACGCGGCCGCATCGTCTCCCTCAACCGCGCGCGAGCACCCGGCCGATGCCGCTGGCGTCGATCTCGACCACCGCCGCGTCCAGCGCCGCCGCGTCGACCTCGCGGTCGAAGCCGATGCGGAAATGCACCTCGCCCTCGGGCGTGCGCGAGGAATGGATCGACTCCAGGCTCACGCCGTGGCGCTCGAACACGTGCAGCAGCGCACGCAGCGACCCGCTGCGGTCCTCGGGCAGGTGCACGCTGGCGTAGCGCTTCCCGGCGAGGTCGGCAAGCAGGTAGCCGACGCGCTCGTAGGCATAGTTGCCATCGGCCAGCGCCGGTGCGCCGAACGCCTCGCGGTTGCGCAGGAACGCGGCGCGGAAGCGCGCGCGCGCGTCGTCATCGCCGGCGCGCACCAGCGCGCGCAGTTCGCCCAGCTGCGCCAGCAGGTGGTCGAGCACCTCGCCCGCGTGGGGGTTGCCGAACTGGATGTCCTCGTAGATCGCCGGGTTGAGCGACAGGATGCGCGCGGCGATCGCGGCGTCCAGCTCGAACGAGGCGGAGCGGAACGGCATCAGCCCCGCGGGTGCGCCGAGCGCGCCGGCGTACTCGCGCAGCACCCCGGCCTGGGCCAGGTGCGAGGCGTGCACCATCGCCTGCACCAGCGCCATCACCTGGTCGTGGCGTTCCGGCGTGGCCTCGACGCATTCGCCCTCGAGCGCATCGAGCAGGCGCGCCAGCCACGGCCGCCAGCGCGACAGCCGCGCCTCGCACACCACCACCACGCGTCCCTTCAGGGTTGGCGCCTTGGGCGGCGCGGTCATCGGGTGCAGGCCCACCACTTCGGCCCGCGAGCGCAGCATCGCCGCCACCGGTGCCTGCTTGATCGACGTAACGTCGAGCCATAGCCGGCCGGCCTCGCGACCGGCCGAGCGCGCGACGTAGTCGTCGATCAGGGCCCCGGTGGCGCGGATCGGCGCCGCGAACAGCAGCACGTCGGCGCGGTCGAGCAGGGCGTCGGGCGAGACGCTGGCGGGATCGGCCGGGTCATGGCCCAGCACGGCCAGCCCCATGCGGCGCTCGAAGAAGCCGCGCAGCCAGCGGCCGTAGGCGCCGGCGCTGCCGACGATGCCGACGACCGGGGCGTCGGGGAAGGCCGTCTGGGAATCCATCCATTCATTCTGGCCCGAGCACGGCCCAAGCCGCGCGATTGCCGTTTACATAAACATATGTTTATATATTTCAAGACCATCGCGACCACCTCCATGCCGCACGACCACGACCACGACCACGGATCCCACGGCCACGCGCCGAGCGTGGGCAACACCAACGAACGGGTCGTGCTGGTCGGCCTGCTGCTGACCGCCGGCTTCATGGTGGTCGAAGTGGTCGGCGGTGTGCTCTCGGGCTCGCTGGCGCTGATCGCCGACGCCGGGCACATGCTCACCGACGCCGCGGCGCTGGCCCTGGCCTGGCTGGGCTTCCGCATCGGCCGCCGCGCCTCGAACGCGCGCAAGACCTTCGGCTACCTGCGCTTCGAGGTGCTGGCCGGGCTGATCAACGCCCTCACCCTGTTCGCCCTGGTGGCGTGGATCGCGTGGGAAGCGGTGCAGCGCCTGCGCGCGCCGACCGAAGTGCTGGCCGGGCCGATGCTGGCCGTCGCCGTCGTGGGGCTGCTGGTCAACGTGCTGGTGTTCCGCATCCTGCACCGCGGCGACCAGTCGCACGTCAACATCAAGGGCGCGACGCTGCACGTGCTCGGCGACCTGCTCGGCTCGGTCGCCGCGATCATCGCCGCGCTGGTGATCCATTTCACCGGCTGGATGCCGATCGACCCGATCCTCTCGGTGCTGGTCTGCGGCCTGATCCTGCGCAGCGCGTGGAGCCTGCTGCGCAACTCGCTGGACATCCTGATGGAGGCGACCCCGGCCGGCATCGACATCGACGTGCTGCGCGCGCACGTGGTCGAGCGCGTGCCCGGCGTGGCCGACGTGCACCACGTGCACGTGTGGTCGATCACCTCGGGCAAGGTGCTGGCGACGCTGGAACTCGCGCTGGCCGAGCACGGCGAAGCCGGCATCGCCGTGCCGGCGACCAAGCGCGCGCTGCGCACGCAGTTCGGCATCGGCCACACCACGGTCGAGGTGTGCACCACCCCGCACCCGGCCTGCGACCTGGGCGCCCCGCGACGGCACGCCCGCCACGATGGTCACGACCACGACCACGGTCACGATCACGATCACGTCGATCACGACGATCACGACCACGACGATCGCGCGGCCGGCGACCGCCGCGAAACGGCATCGCGGGCATGACCCCGGCGCCGCCCGACGACGCGCGCATCGCGCTGATCGCGGAAACCTATCGCCTGCTCGGCGACCCCACCCGCCTGCGCGTGCTGCTGGCCTGCCTCGACGGCCCGCTCGCCGTGGGCGCGATCGCCGAACGCACCGGGGCCTCGCAGCCCCTGGTCAGCCATCACCTGCGCCTGCTGCACGGCGCGCGCCTGGTCCGCCGCCACAAGCAGCAGCGCCACGTGCTGTACGAGGCCGCGGATGCGCACATCCGCGACATGCTGCACGACATGATCGAGCACGCCGGCGAAACCGGCGACTGAGGCCGGCGCGTCAGCCGGACGCGAAGATCGCGGCGCGCGAAGCCTCGTCGAGGATCCGCCATTCGCCCGCCGGCAGGTCGCCCAGCGCAAGCCCGCCCACGCGGCTGCGGTGCAATGCCTCGACGTGGTTGCCGACGGCGGCGAACATGCGCCGCGCCTGGTGGTAGCGGCCCTCGCCGAGGGTCAGCCGCGCATGCACTTCGTCGATGACGTCGAGCGTGGCCGGCTTCAGCGGCGTCGTCTCGGATTCCAGCATCAGCGTGCCGCTGGCGAACCGAACGCCCTCGTCGCCGCGCAGCGGCCGCGCCAGCGTGGCCTCGTACACCTTGGGCAGGTTTGCCTTCGGCGAGATGATCCGGTGCAGCAGCTGGCCGTCGTCGGTCAGCAGCAGCAGGCCGCTGGTGTCGCGGTCGAGGCGGCCGACCATCGACAGCGCCGGATCGCGCAGGCGGAAGCGCGCCGGCAGCAGGTCGTGCACCAGGCGGCCGCTGTCCTTGGTCGAACAGGTGACGCCCACCGGCTTGTGCAGCATCAGCAGCAGGCCCGGCGGCGGGTCGAGCAGTTCGCCGTCGATGCGGATGGCGTCGTGCGGCACCCGGTCGTCGGCGTACAGCACCTCGCCGGCGGCGTCGGTCACGCGACCCTCGCGGAACAGCCACTGCACCTGCTTGCGGCTGCCGTAGCCGAGGTTGGCGATGTGCCTGACCAGCTTCATCGCGCCTTCACCGCCTCGACCACCTTGAAGCCATCGCGTTGCGCCACGATGCGCACGCTGGCGAAGCGCGCGTCCAGCACCTCCTCGTAGGGCAGCTGCCGGTTGGCCACCAGCCACAGCGCGCCGCCGGGTACCAGCGCGTCGGCGGCGGCCGCGATGAAGGCGCGGCCGATGTCCGGCCGGGTGTCGCCACGCAGCGCGTGGAACGGCGGATTGGTGACGATGACGTCGTAGCGCCGCGACAGGCCACTCGTCACGTCGCGCCACTGGAAATCGAGCGCCACGCGGCCGCCGAACGGCGCCAGGTTGGCGCGCGCGCAGTCGAGCGCGCGCGCTTCGGCCTCGACCACGTCCAGCGCGGAGATCCCGGCGCAGCGCGAGAGCACTTCATGCGAGAGATAGCCCCAGCCGGCGCCGAGGTCCGCGGCGTGGCCGGACAGCGTCTCGGGCAGGTGTGCTGCGAGCAGCGCGGACGCGGCGTCGATGCGATCCCAGGCGAACACGCCGGGGCGACTGGTGAAACGTCCGTCGAGGATGGGTCGCGGTGCGTCGAGCTCGGCCCAGCGTTGCGCCAGCGACGCGTCGGCGCGCTCGCCGCGCACGGCGCGGAACACCCGGCACTTGTGCTTGCTGGCGACCGCGGCGGTGCCGAACAGCGCTTCAAAGTCCGCCTGGCCCGACTTCGCGCCGGCGTCGTTGGCCATCGCCGCGACCACGGTCCCGCCGGGCGCCACCCGCCGGAACGCGTCGGCGAACAGCGCGCGCGCCTCGTCGCGCTGGCGCGGCGGCAGCAACAGCACCAGCGGGTGGGGGTCGCCGGCGCCGGCCTCGCCCGGCGCGTGGGCGCTGAAGCCCGCACGCCGCAGCGCATCGAACGCCGGCCGGAATCCCTGCTCGCACGCCAGCGTGCGCGGCGCGTGCGCGCGCAGGGCCATGCCCTCGCGGGCGCGCAGGAACAGCGCGGGCGCCGCGGGCCAGGCGACCTGGCCGGAGATGAATGGGAGCAGCAGCGCGTCGGACGCGGGATCGTGCATGGCGGTATCGGTGGGCGGACCGCGTGGATTCTAGTGCCAGCGTGAATCACGGGCGCCCTTGCGGAACCCCGGCGCGGGTCGCCGGTCTATTGGAGCGTGGCGGTGCCGCGCAGGCGCGCATCGCCGCCCTCCCCCATTCCCGCAGGAGCCCGCGATGCCCATCCGTGCACTTTTCGTCGGCGGCACGATCGACAACAGCGAACTCGACCTGGACGGACACGAGCCGCCGGTGCACTACCCGCCGCGCACCGGCAACGGCATCGCCCGCTATCGCCTGCATGCCCTCGGCGTGAACGGCGGCGACATCGCCTACGCGGTGTACGGCGCGCCCGACCTCGACAGCGGCGAGGTGCTGCGCATCAGCGGCGAGCGCGCGCACGCACGCCGCTTCAACGCCGACGTGCAGGCGGTCGGCTGAGCGGCCTCAGGCCGCCGCCATCGGCGGCGTCGCCCACAGGCGGCGCGCGCCATTCAACGCCCACGACAGCGCCACGCAGGCTGCACCCGCCAACGCCCACTGCATGGCGCGCTGGCCCAGCAGGCCGTCCAGCGCCGCCAGCCAGTGGCTGCCATACAGCAGCGTGACCACGAGCGCCCCCGCTGCCATCACCACGAACAGCGTGTTCAGCAGCAGGCGCTCCAGGCGTCCCTCGTCGCGCGGGACGACGGCGGGCGTGACCAGCCGCGCCATGTCCGCGGCGAATCCGGGCGGTGGCGACGCGGCCGGCGGCGTGCGCAGCGCCCGTGCCAGCAGCGCATCCCGCGGATCGCCCCCCTGCGCCAGCGCGCGCTCCTGCGCGAGCCAATCGCGCTCGTCGACCGGCGGCGGGTCGGCATCGTATCGGTGCGTGGTGTTCATGCGGCGGCGACTCCCAGGCTCGGTTCCAGCAGCTCGCGCAGGCGCTTGCGGCTGCGGAACAGGTGGCTCTTGATCGTACCCTCGGCGAGCCCGGTGACCCGTGAAATCTCGCCGATGGGCATGTCCTCCAGGTGATACAGCGTGAGCAGCGTCCGCTGCATCGGCGGCAACCGGTCGATCACGGCGTGCAGCTGCGCCACCGCCTCCCCGCCCGAGGCTTCGGCTTCGAGGTCGGTCCCGTCCGCGACCCGCTCGACCAGGGACGCACCCTCGTCGTCCGCGGCCTCGGCGATCGGGATGCGCTTGCGCTCGAGGTGGCGCTTGGCGATCGAGTAGGCCACCTGGGCGATCCACGACTTGAGCGCGCTCTCGCCGCGGTACTGGTGCAACGACCGGTGCACGCGCAGGAAGGTCTCCTGACACAGCTCGCGGGTGTCCTCGGGGTGGCGCACCATGCGGTCGATGACATGCCAGCACAGGCCCTGGTAGTCGCGCACCAGTTGCTCGAACGCGCCGGGCGCGCCGGCCAGCACGGCGTCCGCCAGCGCGCGGTCGGCGCGCAGCTGGGCGTCGTCGGAACGGTCGGCGGGCGTCGGCATCCGGGACAGGGATACGCCCCGGGGCGCGGCGGTTGCAAGGCCGGGAAGTCGTCCCTCCCCTGCCGCCAGGGCGACACGCTGCAACCGGGTCCGCACCCGCCGTATCCCAGTTGCCGAACCCGATGTCCCCGCCCCGCTTCACCTGACCGGAACCACTGCCATGCTGATCGAAGGCCTGATCCCCATCACCCTGTTCATCTGCATCTACCTCGCCATCAAGGCCGTGGTCGATGCCCGCGCCCGCAAGCAACTCGTCCAGTCCAACGGATCGGAAGAGATGCTGCGCGCGATCCTCGAAGGCGAGGAACGCCATCGCCGGCAGGCATCGCTGCGCTGGGGCGTGATCCTGGTCGCGCTGGCGGTCGGCTTCGGCCTGCTCGAAGCCTTCAACTGGCAGGATGCCTCTCCCGGCCTGTTCGCGATCCTGCTCGGCGCGACCGGCCTGGGCAACCTCGCCGCGTACTTCCTCGCCAACCGCAAGTCCTGAGGCCGTCGTCCGCGCGCCCCGGGCGCCCGCCCTCCCGCGGGTGCCCGGGGCCTTCGCGCACCAACAAACCGCTGTCGACCTCCACGATTGCGCCGCGTCCGCGCCCGGCGTTTCGCGACGGCGCATTCATCGACGAAAACGTACCCTTGCGTACGGGTCCCGCCGGCCACTTCCGCGATAATCGGCGGCCATCCCCCCGCGTGATGACGTCGACTCGATGAAGGACTCTTTCAGCTACGAACAATTGATTGCGTCCGGAGAGGGCACCCTCTTCGCCCCGGGCAGCGGCCGGTTGCCGCTGCCACCGATGCTGATGTTCGACCGCATCACCCACATCGACGACGACGGCGGCGCACACGGGCTGGGCCGCGTCGAGGCCGAACTCGACATCCGCCCGGACCTCTGGTTCTTCGAATGCCACTTCCGCGGCGACCCGGTGATGCCGGGCTGCCTCGGGCTGGACGCGATGTGGCAGCTGATCGGCTTCTTCCTCACCTGGCAGCAGTTGCCGGGCCGCGGCCGCGCGCTCGGCGGCGGCGAAGTGAAGTTCACCGGCGAAGTCGGCCCGGACGCGAAGCTGGTGCGCTACGAGATCGACATCAAGCGCGTGATCAAGCGCAAGCTGATCCTCGCCATCGGCGATGCGCGCATGTATTGCGACGGCAAGGAAATCTACGCGGCCAGCGACCTGCGCGTGGGCCTGTTCCAGCGCGAAGAAGACAAGAAGGGCGACGCGGCATGAGCCTGAATTCCGGCGGCCGCCGCGTGGTCGTCACCGGCATGGGCATCGTCTCGTGCATCGGCAACGACCTCGACACGGTCGCATCCCACCTGCGCAGCGGCACCTCCGGCATCACCCGCGACGAATCGCACGCCGAGAAGGGCCTGCGCAGCCAGGTGTCCGGGCGGCCGCAGGTCGATCTGGAAACCCTGATCGACCGCAAGCTGCTGCGCTTCATGGGCGATGCCGCGGCGTTCGCGTATCTCGCGCTGAAGGACGCCATCGCCCAGTCCGGCCTCGACGACACACAAGTCTCCAACCCGCGCACCGGCCTGATCATGGGTTCGGGCGGCGGTTCACCGGAGAACCTGATCGGTTCGGCCGACGTGCTGCGCGAGAAGGGCGTGCGCCGCGTCGGCCCGTACCAGGTCACGCGCACGATGAACTCCACCGTGTCGGCCTGCCTGGCGACCGCGTTCGGCATCAAGGGCCTCAACTATTCGATCTCGTCGGCCTGCGCCACCTCGGCGCACTGCATCGGCGTGGCCGCGCAGCAGATCCAGGCCGGGTTGCAGGACGTGGTGTTCGCCGGCGGCGGCGAGGAAGCGCACTGGGGCATGGCGATGCTGTTCGACGGCATGGGCGCGCTCTCGACCAGGTACAACGACACGCCGGCACGCGCCTCGCGCCCCTACGACGCGGATCGCGACGGCTTCGTCATCGCCGGTGGCGGCGGCGCGCTGGTGCTGGAAAGCCTGGAGCACGCGCAGGCACGAGGTGCCACGATCCTCGGCGAACTGGTCGGCTTCGGCGCCAGCTCCGACGGCGTGGACATGGTGGCGCCTTCCGGCGACGGCGCGGTGGCGTGCATGCGCACGGCCATCGACGGCCTCGATGGCGGCATCGACTACATCAATACCCACGGCACCTCGACCCCGGTCGGCGACATGTGCGAACTGCGCGCGATGCGCACCGTGTTCGGCGACGCGATGCCGCCGTTCTCGTCCACCAAGTCGCTTACCGGCCATTCGCTCGGCGCAACCAGCGTGCACGAGGCGATCTTCAGCCTGCTGATGCTGCGCGACGGCTTCATCGCCGGCTCGGTCAACGTCGACACCGTCGACCCGGAGGCGGAAGGCCTGCCGCTGGTACGCGAAAGCCGCGACGCGACGCTGCGCACCGTGCTGTCCAACAGCTTCGGCTTCGGCGGCACCAACGCCAGCCTCGTGCTGCGTCGCTGGGAAGGTTGAGGGCACGGCGAGGCACTTCGCCTCGCCGTCGTTGTCATTCCAAGCCCAGCGAAGAATCTTGAGGCGCTGTCATCCCGAGCATGGCGAGGGATCTCGCCTTGCACGGCTTCGGACACAAGATCCCTCGCCATGCTCGGGATGACAACCCAGCGCCCGCCGTCAGCGCTCAGTCCTCCGCCGACACCACGATCCGGACACCATCAAGCTCGACCACCTGTCCCGCGCGTATCTTGCATGTCTTGCGCAGTTCCACCACGCCATCCACGCGTACCGCGCCGCTGGCGACCAGCTGCTTGCCGGCGCCGCCGCTGTCCACGACGCCCTCCAGCTTGAGCAGCTGGTTGAGCTCGATGTAGTCGCCTTCGAGGCGGAACTGTGTTTCCTGCATGGCGCTGCGACTCCTTGGCGCGTCATCCCCGCCTTCGCGGGGATGACGGAATGAATGGCTTATCCCTGCAATTCACGCAACGTTGCCGACGGCGGCGCGTCCAGCACGCGACGCGTGGCGAACAGGCCGGCCACGAGCGTCACCAGCACGCCGATGCCACCCCCGGCCACCGCCAGCCTCCAGTTCGGCCGCCACGGCAGGTCGAACACCTCGACCGCGACCACGCCGGCCAGCACCGATGCGGCGATCGCCGCGACCAGTCCCGACAGCAGGCCGATCACGGCGAACTCCGACACCTGCGCCATGCGCAACTGCCGGCGACTGCCGCCGAGCGCGCGCATCACGCCGCCTTCGAGCAGGCGCTCGTCCTGGCTGGCGCTCACCGCCGCCAGCAGCACCAGCACGCCCGCGAGCAGCGAGAACCAGAACACCACCTGGACCACGGTCGACACCTGGTCGGCGGTGCTGCGCACCTGCGCCAGCACGGCATCGACATCGACCACCGACAGGTTGGGGAAGCGCTGCACCAGTTCCGCGGTGAAGCGCGCCTGCTCCGGCGGCACCTGCACCGCGGTGATGTGGCTGGCCGGATAACCGGACAGCGCACCCGGTGACGCCATCACGAAGAAGTTGGGCCGGAAGCTTTCCCAGTCCACGCTGCGCAGGCTGGTGATCGGCGCCTCGAAGCGCTGGCCGGCGATGTCGAAGGTGATGCGATCACCGATCGACCAGCCGAGCCCCTTGGCGAAGCCCTCTTCCACCGACAACTCGGGCGTGGCCGGGGTGCCGGTCCAGAACCGGCCCGCGGTGACCTTGTTGTCATCCCGCAGGGCGTCGGCCATCGACAGGTTGAACTCGCGTTCGGCGCGTCGCTGCGACTCGCGGTCCTGGTCGGCATCGCCGGTACGGTCGGCGTAGTCGGCACCGGTCACCGGCGTGCCGTTGCGCCCGACCAGGCGCGCACGGATCATCGGGAACAGTACTGGTTCGGCGATACCGCGCGCGGTGATGAAGTCACGCACGTCGCCGACCTGGTCGTCCTGCACGTTGATGATGAAGCGGTTCGGCGCGTCCTGCGCCAGCGACAGCTGCCAGCGGTCGAGCAGGTCGGTGCGCACGAAGGTCAGCAACAGCAGTGCCATCAGGCCGAGGCCGAGCGCGGAGACCTGCGCGATGCTCGTGCCGGCACGGCGGCTGACGTTGGCCAGTCCGTAGCGCAGCGATCCGCGCAGCCGCGAGCGCAGCCGCCGCACCACGACGATCAGCCCCCACGCGATCAGCGCGAGCACGAGCAGCGTGGCGACGATGCCCACCAGCATCGCCAGCGCCAGCGTCGCCGAGCCCGCCTGCCACCACAGCAGCGCCGCCAGTCCGCCGAAACCGGCCAGCGCCACGATCCACGCCGACGGCTCGGCGCCGTCGAGGTCGCGGCGCAGCACGCGCAACGCCGGCACGCGACGCAACGCCAGCACCGGCGGCGCGCCGAAGGCCAGCAGCACCACCAGGCCCACCGCATACCCGTGCAGGGCCGGCGCAATGCCCGCCGGCGGGATCTCCACCTTCAGCGCCGTCGCCAGCCAGCCGGCGATCGACCACTGCAGCGCGAACGCGATCGCGACACCGATGGTGCAGGCGATGAGGCCGAGCAGCAGCAATTCGCCGACATGGATGCCCACCAGGGTGCGCTGCTGCGCGCCGAGGCTGCGCATCACCGCCACGCCCGACAGGTGCCGCTCGCTGTGGCGGCGCGCGGCCATCGCCACCGCCACCGCGGCGAGGATCACCGACACCAGCGCGGCCAGGCCGAGGAAGCGGCCGGCGCGATCCAGCGCCGAGCGCACTTCCGGGCGCGCGTCGGTGATCGTCTCGATCCGCTGCCCGCGGCCGAGGTTGTCGCGCGCGATCGCGGTGAAGCGTTCCACCGCCGCGGCATCGCCCGCCACCACGAGGCGGTAGCGGATGCGGCTCCCGGGCTGTACGAGGCCGGTGGCATCGAGGTCGGACAGGTTGAAGAAGGCCTTGGGCGCGACGTTGAAATAGTCGATCGAGGCATCCGGCTCCTGCACGACCAGCGCGGCGAGACGGAACGTGCGCGTGCCGATGCCGACCGTGTCGCCCACCCTTGCCCCCAGCGTGTCGGCGCCGGCGCGACTGAGCCACAGGGTTCCGGACGCGGGAATCCCATCGCTGTCACGCTCCACGCCATCGGCGCCGACGATGCGGAACACGCCGCGCAGCGGGAAGCCTTCGCCCAGCGCACGCAGGTCGCCCAGGCGCAACTGCGCATCACCGCCTTCGCCGACGCGGATCATGCTGTCGAGTTCGACGGTCTGGGTGCGACGCAGACCCGGGGCGTCGGCGGCGGCGGCGACCGCGCCGGCAATGGGCGCATCGCCGCGCACCAGCGCATCGCCTCCGAGCAGGCGATTGGCTTCCATCGCCAGCGCGCGTTCCGCGCGGTCGGTGACGAAGCCCACGGACGACACCGCCACCACCGCCAGCACCAGCGCGGCCAGCAGGATGCGGATGTCGCCGGCGGCGAGGTCGCGGCGCAGTTGCCGCCAGGCGAGTGAAAGCGTCCTCATGCGCGCCTCACCGCCGCTCGTCGGCGACGAGGCGTCCGCTGTCCAGGCGCAGGACATGGCGGCAACGTTCGGCCAGGTGGTCGTCGTGGGTGACCAGCACCAGGGTGGTGCCGGCATCGGCGTTCATCGCGAACAGCAGCTCGATGATCGCCTGCCCGGTGTGGGTGTCGAGGTTGCCGGTGGGTTCATCGGCAAACAGCAGGGACGGCGTCGTGACGAAGGCACGCGCCAGTGCCACGCGCTGCTGCTCGCCGCCCGACAGCTGCTTCGGATAATGGTGCAGGCGTTCGCCGAGGCCGACCTTCTGCAACATCGCGCGCGCCGGCGATTCCGCATCCGCGTCGCCGCGCAGCTCCAGCGGCAGCATCACGTTCTCCAGCGCGGTGAGCGAGGGCAGCAGCTGGAAGTTCTGGAACACGAAGCCGACCTTGTCGCCACGCACTTTCGCGCGGCCATCCTCGTCGAGCGTGGAGATGACGTCGCCATCGATCTCCACGCCGCCGTCGCTGGGCGTGTCCAGCCCGGCCAGCAGCGACAGCAGGGTGCTCTTGCCCGAGCCGGAGGCGCCGACGATCGCGACCACGTCGCCGGGCGCGATCGCGAACCCCACGTCCTGCAGGATCACCAGTTCGCCGGACGGCAGCGCCACGCGCTTGCCCAGGGCGTCGGCGCGCAGGGCTGGCGGACGAGGGGCGCTGGTGTGGGAAGGCACAGGGGTGGTCGGTGTCGCGACGGCATCGGCCATGTTCATTGCGGATTCGCTAAGGTGTGGGGGAGGCGTCCGGCTCCGGAGCGCCACCACGACGCGGAAATCGGACATGAGTACAGGTTATGCGGGCATGCGCAGCGCGATGCAATGGGCCACAAGTCCCTTGCTGCTGCTGGCGCTGCTGGTCGGGCAGGCCCACGCGCAGCCCGCGCCCGCCGCGGCGCCCGCCGAGCGCACGATCCTGGTGATGGGTGACTCGCTGTCGGCCGGCTACAACATGGCTGCCGCGCAGGGCTGGGTGGCGCTGCTCGGCCAGCGACTAGCGAAGGAGAAGCCCGGCTGGCGTGTGATCAATGCCAGCATCAGCGGCGAAACCTCGGCAGGCGGCTCGTCACGCATCGTCGGCGAGGTGCTGCGCCACCATCCGGACGTGGTGGTGATCGCGCTGGGCGCCAACGACGGCCTGCGCGGCCTGCCGCTCGCCGAGGCACGCCGCAACCTCGCGCGCATGATCGGCGCCTCGCAGCACGTCGGCGCGAAGGTGCTGCTGGTCGGCATGCGCATGCCGCCCAACCTCGGCCCCGAGTACACCGCCGGCTTCGAGCGCAACTATCGCGACCTGTCCAGGCTGTTCAACACCGGATTGGTGCCGTTCCTGCTCGAACCCATCGCGCTCGACCGCAGCGCCTTCCAGGACGACAACCTGCATCCCACGGTCGCGGCGCAGCCGAAGCTGCTCGACCACGTCTGGCCCGCGCTCGAACCGCTGCTGGACTGACACGGGCGGCCGGCACCGCCTCGCCAGTCCGCGCGAAGGTCCCTGCGCGCCTGTTCACGCGCGCGGCCAGGCGCAGGCGTCCGTCCGTCGGTCCGGGCCCACCGGCGATCCTGCCGGCGATACTGCCGGCGGCCGACGTTCTCGACGGTTAAGCCTGGCGGGCGCACACTCGTGCCCGTACCAACCCGGAGCCACGCCGCCATGAAGCGCACTGCCTGCCTGCTGCTTGCCGCCGCCCTCCTCGCCACCTCCGCGGTGTCCGCCAAGGTGCGCAACGTCACCGATCCCGATGCGCCGCGCAGCCTGCCCGCCGACGGACCGGTCGCCGTGCAGTGGGCCGATCCGGCCGGCTTCACCGACCTCAAGTTCAGCGGCAACCGCTGGCAGGCCGCCCAGGGCAACTGGGTGTTCCAGCTGGCCGAGCACCTGCGTGACTCCGCCAGCAAGCGCCTGCCCGAGGGCGATCGCCTGGACGTGACCATCACCGACATCGGCCGCGCCGGCCGCTACGAGCCCTGGCACGGCCCGCAGATGCAGGACGTGCGGATCATGCGCGACATCTATCCACCGTCGATGACGCTGGAGTTCCGCCTGTACGGCGCGGACGGCCAGCTGCTGGCCGACGGCACGCGCGAGCTGCGCGACATGGGCTACCTGATGGGCAACACGCTGACCGGCCCCAGCGACAACCTGCGCTTCGAGAAGCGCATGATCGACGACTGGGTGCGCACGGAGTTCCGCGAGCGCGCGCTGGCCGCACGCTGACCGCGGCCAACGGGTGGCGTCATCCGCCGCGCAGAAGCCCCGGCCCAGCCGGGGCTTCTGCGTTTGCGCCAACGGCCGCGTGAAGACGACGCGCCGTCGACGCTCAGACCGGCAGCGGATTGCGGTACGCGAACGGCGCCTGGTGCCAGTACGGATACGGCTTGGTCACGGCGCTGGCGGCATCGAGTGTCGCCACCTGTTCCGGCGTGAGGTTCCAGCCCACCGCGCCGAGGTTCTGCTTCAGTTGTTCCTCGTTGCGCGCACCGATGATCACGCTTGAGACCGTGGGCCGCTGCAGCAGCCAGTTCAGCGCGATCTGCGGCACCGTCTTGCCGGTGTCGGCGGCGACGGCGTCCAGCGCATCGACCACGGTGTACAGGTATTCGTCGGGCACCGGTGGCCCGGGGTCGCCATGCAGCCGGCTGACCTCGGGCAGCGCCACGCCGCGGCGCAGCTTGCCGGTGAGGCGTCCCCAGCCGAGCGGGCTCCACACCACCGCGCCGACGCCCTGGTCCTGCGCCAGCGGCATCAGCTCCCATTCGTAGTCGCGCCCCACCAGCGAGTAGTAGGCCTGGTGCGCGACGTAGCGCGTCCAGCCGTGGCGGTCGGCGACCGCGAGCGACTTCATCAGGTGCCAGCCGGAGAAATTCGACACGCCGATGTAGCGGATCTTGCCGGCGCGGACGAAGGTGTCGAGCGTGGACAGCACCTCCTCGGCCGGCGTGCGCGCATCGAAGCCGTGTAGCTGGAACAGGTCGATGTAGTCGGTGCCCAGCCGCTTGAGCGCCGCGTCGAGGCTGTTGATCAGGTGGAAGCGTGAGGAGCCGACCTGGTTCTCGCCATCCCCGAAGCGGAAGGTCGCCTTGGTGGAGAGGATCAGCGCATCGCGCGGACGGCCCTTGATCGCCTCGCCGAGGATGCTCTCGGCCGCGCCTTTCGAGTAGATGTCGGCGCTGTCGAACATGTTGACGCCGGCATCGAGGCAGACGTCGAGCAGGCGTCGTGCGCCGGTGACGTCGGTGTTGCCCCAGGCCTTGAAGAAGTCGCCCTGGCCGCCGAACGTGCCGGTGCCGAAACTCAGCACGGGCACGCGGAAGCCGGAGGCGCCGAGGTAGCGGTATTCCATGGGATGGCTCCAGTGGGGATGCCCCGCCATTGCACCCGATCCCCGGGCCGGCGCTCAAGCCCGCGCGCGGGATGCTCGGTTTCCCCGGCATCGCCACCGACGCCAGCGCCGCCATTGCTATGCTGCCGGCATGGCCGTCTACGTCGACGATGCGGTGACCCTCTGGCGCGGCCAGCGCTGGGCCCACCTGATGGCCGACACGCTGGACGAACTGCACGCGTTCGCCGCGCGGCTCGGGATCCCGCGCCGCGCGTTCCAGGACAAGACCAGCGGCGCGCACTACGACGTGACCGCCGACCTGCGCGAACACGCGATCGCGCTCGGCGCGACCCCCATCTCCCGCCACGTCGACCGCGCACTGGTCCGCCGCGTGATCGCGCGGGCGAAGGCGCAGGGGCGGCACGAGGCGCCCTGAGCCTCGGCTTGAGCAGCGGCACCGCGCGCACGGGTATCCTTCGCGCCATGACGCCGCGCACCGTCCAGGTCACCCGCTATGTCACGCCGCTGCGCGAGGGCGGCTCGATGCCGGCCGTGGTCGAGGCCGACGACGACGGCCTGTACGTGCTCAAGTTCCGCGGCGCCGGCCAGGGGCCGCGCGCGCTCGTCGCCGAATGGATCGTCGGCAACCTGGCGCGCGCGCTCGGCTTCGACGTGCCCGAGATCGTGTTCGCCCAACTTGACCCGGTCATCGCGCGCACCGAGGGCGATCCCGAGATCCAGGCGCTCGTCCGCGCCAGCGACGGCCTCAACCTCGCGCTCGACTACCTGCCCGGCGCCGCCAACTTCGATCCGCTGGCATGGACGCCGGACCCGACGCTGGCCTCGCGCATCGTCTGGTTCGATGCCTTCACCAGCAACGTCGACCGCAGCACGCGCAACCCCAACCTGCTGCTGTGGCACCGGCGCCTGTACCTGATCGACCACGGTGCGGCGCTGTACTTCCAGCACGGCTGGGATGGCGACCCCGCACGCGCCGACGCCGGCTTCCCGCTGATCCGCGATCACGTGCTGCTGCCCTGGGCGGACGACGTGCGGCGCGCGGATGCGGAACTGGCGTCGAAGCTGACGATGGACACCATCGCCGACATCGTCGCGCAGGTGCCAGATGCATGGCTGGAAGGCGCGGATGCCTTCGCCGATGCCGCCACGCAGCGTGCGGCCTACCGCGACTACCTGGTGCGCCGGCTGGCGCATCGCGAGGCCTTCGTCGGGGAGATCGAACGTGCACGCGGCTGAGGTCTACGACTATGCCGTGATCCGGCTGGTGCCGCGCGTGGAACGCGGCGAGTTCATCAACGTCGGCATCCTGCTGTCGTGCCACGCCAACGGCTACCTCGGCGTGCGCATCGAACTCGACGAAGCCCGCGCCCTCGCGCTGGATCCCGCGCTCGACTTCGAACAGGTGCGGCGCCTGCTCGGTGCGATCGAAGCGATCGTGCGCGGCGGTGCAGACGCTGGCCCGATCGGCCTGCTGCCGCCGCGCGCACGCTTCCACTGGCTGACCGCGCAACGCAGCGCCATCATTCAGACCTCGCCCGCCCACGGCGGCAAATGCGGCGACCTCGATGCGACCATGGAGCGCCTGCTGCAGCGAATGGTGCGGGTGCAAGGCGTGGGTTGATCGACTCGCGACTGATTCCTGCAGCGTGAAAAAGTCGAATCTGACCCCTGTTTTGCCACCCCTGTTTTGCCTGTTTTGGACTCCTGCCTTCCAATTTTGACGAAGGATTTTGGGGAATGACGCGCATTTTACTGCTGACCCTTACGGTCATTTTATCGAGCTGTGCCGCCAAAGTCGTGAACAGCGAAGAAGACTTGAACCCTATGTGTCAGACATTCGTTGAGGCGGAAGGAGACGTCAAGGTCTGCGCTGCGGACATGGCATTTATTGCCACAAACTTCAACAAAATGTGTGGCAAACGTGTTGTGACATTTGGTTATTTGAGAAAAACTATTGGAGGAGGAATAGCGCTATTTCCCGACGAATTCAGGGCAAAAGCTGACTTTATCCATAGCGCGATAGCTATTCAGAATCCCACGGTTGCAGTTGCAGCCGGACTCGACAGCCAACAATCCGGGCGATACATATCCATCGCTGGCGAGCTTAGATGTTACTCAGAGCGAGATCGAAAGTCAGGGCGTGAACTTGGTTTTGTAAGCATCGAAGTCGAGAAGGTGTGGGGTGACGTCTTTAAAGAAGAGCAGACCGTCAGCGAAGTTCTTTATGATCGAACTAGACCTCAACCGTGAACTCGAAAACAGGGGTCAGGTTCGACTTTCCCCACTGCAGAAACCAATGCAACGCGCCGCCGCCATGAGACCGCCATTCCAGCACCTGGATGGTACGCATCGACCGGCACGATCGGGCCCTCGGCTACAATGCGCCACGCTTCCCACCACCCGTGCACGCCATGACCGACACCGCGCCCGACCGCCTGTCCAATGATCCGCGCAGCCCGCACTACGATGCCGCCCTGCTCGAGCGCGGCATCGGCATCCGCTTCAAGGGCGTGGAGCGGCGCGACGTGGAGGAATACTGCGTCAGCGAGGGCTGGATCCGCGTCGCCGCCGGCAAGGCGCTCGACCGCCGCGGGCAGCCGCTGACGATCAAGCTCAAGGGCGAAGTCGAGGCCTGGTTCAAGCTGCCCGACGCGGAATAGGTGGGGCGGAGAACGGCGCCCTCATCCACCCCTTCGGGGCGCCTTCCCCCATGAATGGGAGAAGGGCTCCTTGAGTCCAGGGAAGCCTGTAGACGCTCCGGACCATTCCGAAAAGCTCGACCGAGGCCACTCCTGCAACGGTCTCCATGACGGCCTCCGCACGTCGACGCTAGACGCGGTAGCGCGCTTCCAGCAGGTCGATCTCGCGCACCAGCTTGCGCGCGACCTCGTCCGAGATCTGGCGATGGCGCGCGAGCTGGAACACCTCCCGGCGTTCGGCCTCCAGCCCGGCCAGCCGCAGCTCGCGCTCGGCGCGGTCGGCCTTGCGCAACGTGGCGGCGTCGACGTCGGTGCCGCCGCGATCGTCGAGGCGGTGCTCGTACAGCGCCATCACCCGTACCGCGGCCTGCGCGTACAGGTCGGTGTCGGCGGAGTCGTCGGGGATCGCGTGCTGGGCGCGATCGATCGCGGCGATCGCGGCCTCCGCCGCTTCGCGCCGGGCGTGGTCGACCTGGCGCTGCTCCTCGTCGTCCACCGGCAGGTGCAGCCCGACCAGCAGGCGCGGCAGGCCGAGGCTGGCCAGCACCATCGACAGCAGGATCACACTGGCGGCGAGGAAGATGGCGAGGTCGCGCGCCGGGAACTCGCTGCCATCCTGCAGCGCCAGCGGCAGCGACAGCACGCCGGCCAGGGTGATCGTGCCGCGCACGCCGGCCAGCGATGCCGCCGCGAGCACGCGCCACGAGGGCCGCTTGCGTCGCTCGCCGCGACGTCGCGCCAACCACGCATCCAGCCCCAGCGAGACCCAGACCCAGGTGGCGCGCAGCGCCAGCAGGCCGAAGGTGAGCGCCAGCGCATAGGCGCCCAGCCACCACGGGTTGACGTGGCCGGCCTCCTGCACCGATCCGGCCGCGTCGCGCAGGATGCCGGGCAGCTGTTCGCCCAGCAGCACGAACACCACGCCGTTGAGCGTGAACTGCAGCATGTCCCAGACCGCCGTGCGCTGCACGCGCGTGGTCGCCAGCGCGCGGCCGGTCAGTTCGACGTAGCTCATGGTGATGCCGGCCGCGACGGCGGCGAGGATGCCCGACGCATTCGCCTCTTCCGCGATCATGTACGCGCCGAACGGGATCAGCAGGCTGATCAGGATCGGCGTGCCGCTCTCTTCGCCGAAGCGCCGCGACAGCGCGTTCTGCGCGCGGCTGACCAGCAGGGTGAAGCCGACGCCGATCGCCACGCCGACCACCGACACCCACACGAACGCCATCGACGCCTTGGCCAGCGAGAAGCCGCCGGTCATCACCGCGGCGACCGCGAAGCGGAAGCACACCAGGCCCGACGCGTCGTTGAGCAGCGATTCGCCTTCGAGGATGTGCATCAGCCGCTTCGGCACCGGCGCGCGCTTGGCGATCGACGACACCGCCACCGGATCGGTCGGCGACAGGATCGCCGCCAGCGCGAACGCCACCGCCAGCGGCATCGCCGGGATCATCCAGTGGATCAGCACGCCGGCGCCGAGCACGGTGAACACCACCAGCCCGAAGGCCAGCGGCAGGATCACGTTGCTGTCGCGGAACAGCCCGTCCTTGGGGATGCGCCAGCCGTCGAGGAACAGCAGCGGCGGCAGGAAC